>CAZRPT010000081.1:0-3425 GCA_964601985.1 uncultured Verrucomicrobiota bacterium | reverse complement strand
GGGGCAAGGCGCTGCGGGTCCGGGTGGACCAGGGCGGTCATTACGGCGTCAGTCTGGCCTACCGGTTCCGGAAACAGACCGGCGGCGAACCCGAGGAAGTTTATTTCCGCTACTACCTCCGGTTCGCGGACGACTGGCGGCCGGGCCGGGGCGGCAAACTGCCCGGATTCGGCGGCACCTACGGGCGCGCCGGCTGGGGTGGGCGGCCGGTTCATGGGGATGACGGCTGGTCCGCCCGCGGCTTGTTCCGGGGCCGTCCGGACGGGCGCACCGCCATCGGTTACTATTGCTACCACGCCGACATGAAGGGACGGTACGGCTCCCACTGGGTATGGGACCGGGACGGACTTGGTGATCTGGAAAACAACCGCTGGTACTGCATCGAGCAATACGTCCGGTTGAACACGCCCGGCAAGAACGACGGCATTCTGCGGGGCTGGGTGGACGGTCGGTCGGCCTTTGAAAAGACCGACATCCGTTTCCGTGATACCAACCGGCTCAAGGTCGAGACGGTCTGGGTGAATGTTTATTACGGCGGGTTGTGGGCCGCCGAGGGCGATTATCATCTTTATCTCGACAACGTGGTCATTTCAAAAAATTACATCGGTCCTTTGAACGAACAAAAATAAACCCTTGATTTGGCTTATGACGGCATCCCGTTTCCCCGCACCCTCGGATGGTTCCCGGCTCCTGGATCCCCAGGGCCTGAGCCGGCGCGACATGCTTCAACTCACCGGTCTCAATGCGCTGGGACTCGCCCTGGCACAGGGCTGGTTGAGCCGCCCGCTGCGGGCGGCGGAGGCGCCGTCACTCACGCCGCTGAACCGCTTTCCGCATCTGGTGCAGGAGTATTTTGTCGAGCGCCTGCGGGAATGCGCGCGGCGCAATCATCAGGCCAAACGCGCCCTGCGCACCCGCGCGGACGCCGAGGCGTACGTGCGCCGTGTGCGCCGGCGCATCCGCGAGAGCTTCGGGCCGTTCCCCGAAAAGACGCCGCTCAATCCGCGCGTGACCGGCGTGGTCGAGCGGGATGTATATCGCATCGAAAAAATCATTTTCGAGAGCCGCCCCGGCTTTCTGGTCACGGGCAATTTATACGTGCCCCGGGGCCGGCCGTTTCCGTTGCCGGGCGTGATCGGCGTGTGCGGCCATTCCAACAACGGCAAGGCGGCGGGGGCCTATCAATCCTATGCCCAGGGCCTGGCGCGGATGGGTTATGTCGTCTTCATCATTGACCCCATCGGCCAGGGCGAACGCCTGCAATACCCGGATGAACAGCTCAAATCCCGCATCGGCGTGGGCGTGCGCGAGCATTTATATGCCGGCAACCAGCAGTTCCTGGTGGGGGAATTCATCGGCGCCTGGCGGGCGTGGGACGGCATCCGGGCGCTGGATTATTTATTGACGCGCGAAGAGGTGGACCCGCGCCACCTCGGGGTGACCGGCAACTCCGGCGGCGGCACCATGACCACCTGGCTGTGCGGGCTGGAATCGCGCTGGACCATGGCCGCGCCAAGCTGTTTCGTGACCTCGTTTCGCCGCAATCTCGAAAACGAACTGCCCGCCGACACCGAACAATGCCCGCCGCGCGCGCTGGCGCTGGGCCTCGATCACGAGGACTTCCTCGCGGCCATGGCGCCCAAGCCGGTCATCATCCTTGCCAAGGAACAGGACTTCTTCGACATCCGCGGCACCGAGGCCGCCTTTGCCCGGTTGAAGCGGCTTTACGCCCTGCTGGGGGCGGAGGACAACATCGCGATGTTCGCCGGTCCCGGCACGCACGGTTACTCGCAAGAAAACCGCGAAGCCATGTATCGCTGGTTCAATCGCGCGACCGGTGTTTCCCGGGCGCAAACCGAGCCGGAGCTGGTGATCGAGAAAGACGAAACCTTGTGGTGCACGCCGCACGGGCAGGTGTGTGAATTGAAATCCCGCACGGTCTTTTCCTTCACCCGGGAGCGCGCTCGCGAGCTGAACCAGTCGCGTCGTCCCCTGGACGGCGACGCCCTGCGCCAAGCGCTCGTGGATGCCTTGAAGCTGCCTCCGCGTCGCGGCATGCCGGAGTACCGTATTCTGCGCAACCAGCATTCGCGGCGTTATCCCACGCGCCATGCCACCACCTACGCCGTGGCCACCGAACCGGGGATTCTGGCGCTGGTGTATCGGTTGACGAATCAATATCTCGAAGCGCGTCCGCCGCGCACGGGACCGAAGGCTGTCTTGTATGTGGCCCACCAGTCCAGCGACGCCGAGTTGCGCGAGGAGCCCTTGATTCGCGAGCTGTTCAAGGCTGAACCGGACACCAGCTTCTTCACCTGCGACGTGCGCGGCATCGGTGAATCCCAGCCGGACACCTGCAATCCCGGCAGTTTCCTGAATCCCTACGGCAGCGACTATTTCTATGCCATCCACTCCCTCATGCTGGACGAGCCTTACGTGGGGCAAAAAACGCACGACGTCCTGCGCGTGCTCGACTGGTTGAAAGGCTGCGGCCACACCGAGGTGCATCTGGTGGGCAAGGGCTGGGGCGCGTTGCCGGCCACGTTCGCGGCGTTGCTGTCCGACACGGTAACGCAGGTGACGCTCAAGAACGCCCTGACTTCGTATGCCGATATCGCCACCTCGGAAACCTATCAATGGCCCCTGTCGGCGTTTGTGCCTGGGGTGTTGAAAACCTTCGACCTGCCCGACTGCTATCGCGCCCTGCGGGCGAAAAAGCTGCGCCAGATCGAACCGTGGGGCGCGGCGCCGTCCGCCGCATGATTCCGGCACGAAAAGTTCCGTCGCGGAACCGGCGGCTTTTTGCGTGCCTTGGACGCTGGCTTGCGCCGTGGGCGGGGGTGGGGCTTGGGTTGTTCCTGGTCCCGCTCTGGGGGAGAAGCCCGAACTTTCAAAATTTATCCCGCTTCGCCGACCAACGCTTCACTGATTTCTTGCTCATGGACACCTCCGGTCGCCCTCACTCTACAACCAAATCTGTGTCCAGAATATTCGAGAGGCAACCCACGCGTCCTTATAATCGCGGCCGCTTCAACGGCATCACGCGCGATCGGAGCAAAGAATCCTTTTCCCGCGCGCCGAAAACCGGGCGGGACGCCCGGCCCGACCCGCGAGACGCGGGTGCTACCCGGGTGGCCGGAGGATGGGGAAAATCCGAGGGAGCAAAGGAGCGAAGGAGCGGGGGAAATCCGAAGACCGAAGACCGAACCCCGAAATTCTTCGCGCCGGAGGCGTGACATCCCGCAGGCCCGGGCCGCGCCCAGGGAAACGGGGCGCGCCCCTGCGGGCCGGGTCCCCCGCCCCGGCGAGAGGCTCCCTCCGCTTCGTGTCCTTCGTGGTGAAATCGCGCGGGGAGGAAATCGGACGTCGCGCGGCGTGCCCCGCTGCGATGCGACAGGCTGGCAGCCTGCGCTCCGCGGGGAAAC
>CAZRPT010000080.1:0-10752 GCA_964601985.1 uncultured Verrucomicrobiota bacterium | reverse complement strand
TCCTGGCCCGCTGGGTTTCAGGGCACGGCAACGGCCGCCTCGAGGCGTTCAACGGCATCTTCCAGGCGGCCCAGGTGAGGCCCGGGGATACCGGAACGAGGCGATCTTCATCCGCATCATCCACCTCCTCGCCGCCCCCATTCAAATCCTCCTCCAATCCACACGAAACGTCGAGGAGCCGATAGATCACGCCCCCTTCCTTAGGTTCTTGACGCCCCGCCGGGGACGGGAGTTGCAACGGCGGTGAGATTCCGCCGGGGCGCCGGGCAACTACTTCGAGTGGTTTTGCATGGACGCCAATCGTTACTTCCTCCGCCAGAAACTGGTAATCCACGCCCCAGCGCACGGGATCGACGCGACCTTCCTGATCTGGCAGACCGACAATGGCAGTGAGTTCAGGAAAACGCGCCGGGCAGGGACCGCCCGGGATAGTGCGGAGTTACGGAGCCGTTCACCGGCACCTTTCGTCCCATCACCGCGCCTGGTGGAGCAACGTGGAGAGCGTGCCCCGGCTGGTCGAGGACGAGTTCTTCGACCGGGAACACTTTCAGAGCCGCGCCGAATTGGGGGCCAAAGCGCCCCCCCTATGAGCAATACTTCAATCTGGCACGCCCCCATCGGGCCAAGGAAGGGCAGAGCCCGCTGGAGATTCTCGATCACCGGGCGCCGAACTGGGTCGGGGTGCGGTTCAACTGGCGGTCCGTTTGGACTTGCTCACCATCTCCCCTCCAGGAGGGGGACGCCCCACCCGCTTGTTCACCAGTCCCCAAGGCACCGAGGCGGGCGGGCGCATGATTTCGTGGTGAGTTGGGGCGGAGGAAGATACACTGGCGCAATGGCGGATGCAGCCATCACACGATTAACCTACCGGCTGGAGCTGCGGAAGGCCGTCGCGCTGGGCGTTTTGGAGTCCGCGGGCGCGACCTTTCTGATGCTCATCGCCGTGCGCTGGTTTCACGCCGGGGCCACCGCCAAGGCCCTGGTGGCCAGCGGCGGCAGCGCGGGGTTGCTGTTGAGTCCGCTGACCCTGAACGCGGTGCTGCGCCTGGGCTGGCCCGCCGCCCGGGGGGCGTCCCTGCTGGCGATGCTCGGCAGCGGCGTGTTTCTGCTCATGGCCCTCGCGCCGGTGCTGCCGGCCTACGTGGCGGGCGCCATCATCAGCATGGCGTGCGTGGGCTCGGCGGTGCCGTTGCTGACGCAGGTGTACCGGGAGAACTATCCCTCGGACCGGCGCGGCAAGCTGTACTCGCGCACGGTGATGGTGCGCATCGGCACGGTGGCGGTGTTCAGCGAGGTGGCGGGCCGCGTGCTGGAGGCGGACTTGTCCCGCTGGCGCCTGCTGTGGCTGGTCTTCGCGCTGGCCTTCGCCTACGCGGCCCGCTGTCTGTGGCGGATTCCCTCGCGCCCGCTGGTGGATCACGGCGGGCACCATCCGTTTCACGCCATGCGGTACCTCCGGGAGGACCGGGTGTTTCGCCACATCCTGGTGTGCTGGATGTTCATGGGGTTCGCGAACCTCATGATGCTGCCGATGCGGGTGGATTACCTGGCCAACGAGCGTTACGGCCTGGTGCTGGACACCCGCACGGTGGCCCTGCTGGTGGGGGTGATCCCCAACGTCGCCCGCCTGGCCATGAGCCAGGTGTGGGGCTGGGTGTTCGACCGGACCGATTTCCTGCGGCTGCGCATCCTGCTGAATCTCGGCTTCGCGGCGGGCATTTTGTGCTTTTTCCAGAGCCGCTCCCTGACCGGGCTGGTGCTGGGGGCGATCATCTTCGGCGTGAGCGCCTCCGGCGGCGACGTGGCGTGGGGGTTGTGGGTGACCAAGTTCGCCCCGCCCGACCGCACGGCGGATTACATGTCGGTGCACACCTTCTTCACGGGGGTCCGCGGCACCACCGCGCCTCTGGTGGCCTTTCATTTCGTGCATCACGTCTCGCTGCCGCATCTGGCGTGGATCAGCGCGGGCTTGATCGTGTTCGCCAGCGTGATGCTGCTCCCGGAAGCGTGGCGTCGCCGCCACGGCCCGCCCTCGCCCGAACCGGTGGATTGATGCCTCCGGCCCGCGGTCGGGGCAATCCGGACCGAAGGAGGTCCGCATCCCGAAATCCGGAAAAATCAGGCGTTTCTCGCAACGCAGGCGGTTCGCGGCGCGGCACGTCGCGAAGCGGCCGTTTCCCGGGACCACCAAGGGGTGGCGGTGGCGGCCCGCCGACCGGAGGGCAGCCGCCCGCAAGGAAACCGCCTTGCGCCCGCTCGTTGCAGGCCGGGGCTTCCCTCATCCCGGCGCCATTTTCGCCGGCGCCACACGGACGCCGCGCGCCCCGAGGAAGCGGGGATTTCGTTTCGCCAAACCGGCGCTGAATCGCCACACTGGCGCGGATGACCGAGTCGTCCTGTTCATCCCGCTCCGCGGAACCGCCCGGCGGACGCACGAATCGCGAGCGTTTTCTGGCGGCCTGCCGCCGCGAGCCGTTGGAGCGCCCGCCCGTCTGGCTCATGCGCCAGGCCGGTCGTTGTCTGCCGGAATATCGCGCCCTGAAGGAGCGGTATTCCTTTCTGGAACTGGTCCGGACGCCGGAGCTGGCGGTGGAGGTGACGCTGCAACCGATCCGCCGGTTCGGCTTCGACGCGGCGATCCTGTTCAGCGACATCCTGATCGTGGCCGAGGCGCTCGGGCAGGGATACCACTTCCGCGAAACCGGCGGGATCGGGATGGAGTTCGCCGTGCGCTCGGCGGCGGACGTGGAGCGGCTCGACGACCGCGCCCTGCCGGAGCGGCTGGGCTACGTCCGGGAGGCGCTCCAAATGCTGCGCCGCGAGCTGGCGGGCCGGACGGCGTTGATCGGTTTCGCGGGGTCGCCGTGGACGCTGGCGAATTTCATGATCGAAGGCGGCAGCGCGAAACCGTGGCGGCGGGCGCTGGAGATGGTCCGCGAAGCACCCGCCCTCTACGCCCGGCTGGCGGAGAAACTGACCCGCGCCGTCATCCGGCTGCTGGAACTCCAAATCGAGGCCGGCGCCGAGGTGGTGCAAATCTTCGACACGTTGGGCGGTCTGGCGGGGCCGGAGCATTTCGAGGCCGTTTCCGGGCGCTGGTTGAGGGAGATCGTATCCGCCTTGAAAGGGCGGGCGCCGGTCATCGTCTTCGCGAAAGGGGTCCACCACGACTGGCCGGCCCTGGCGGCCACCGGCGCGGACGTGTTGGGGGTGGATCACGCGCAATCCCTGGCCGAGGTGGCCGGACAGGTCCCCGCCACCGTGGCGCTGCAAGGGAACCTGGACCCCGGGCTGCTGCTGGCGGACGATCCCGAAGTGGTGCGCGCCGGGGTGCGCAAAATCCGCCGCCAGATGGCCGGGCGGCCGGGCCACATCTTCAACCTCGGCCACGGCGTCCCGCCCGCCGCCCGACTGGAAAACCTCGCCGCCCTGGTCGAAACTGTCCACGCAACGGCATGAACATTCGGAACATTGATTTCGCGCTGGTCCGGAAATACAACGTCCCGGGACCGCGCTACACGTCCTATCCGCCGGCCACACAGTTCACGGAGGAGCTGCCCTTCGCGCGGATCGCGGAGAGCATCCGCCGCAACAACGAAACCCGGCGCGATCTCTCGCTCTATTTTCACCTGCCCTTCTGCGAAAGCCTCTGCTGGTTTTGCGGCTGCACCACCATCGTCACCCTCGACCGCCGGAAGAGCGACGCCTACCTCGAACAGCTCACCCGCGAAATGGACCTGATGCGGGAACGGCTCAACCCGGAACGGCGGGTCGTCCAGCTCCATTTCGGCGGCGGCACGCCCACCTTTCTGCCGCCGGACCAGTTGCGCCGGCTGGGCGAACGGATTCGCGAGCGCTTCACCTTCGCGTCCGACCTCGAGGCGGGGGTCGAGATTGATCCGCGCCGCCTGACCAAGGACCATTTGCGGGCGCTGCGCGAGATCGGCTTCCAGCGCGCCTCGATGGGGGTGCAGGACAACAACCCCGAAGTCCAGCGGGCGGTGCACCGGATTCAACCGCCGGAGATGACCCGGCAAACGGTCGAGTGGCTGCGCGAACTCGGCTACACCTCGCTGAACATTGACCTCATCTACGGCCTGCCCCACCAGACGGTGGATTCGTTCCGGAAGACGCTGGACGAAATCGTCGAGCTGCGGCCGGACCGGTTCGCGGTGTTCAGCTACGCGCACGTGCCGTGGATGAAGCCCGCGCAAAAGATTCTGCAAAACCGCGAGCAGCTTCCCTCGGCGGAGACCAAGCTCGACCTGTTGAAGCTGACCATCGAACGGCTGGGCGAGGCGGGTTATCGCTACATCGGCATGGACCACTTCGCCCGCGACGATGACGAGCTGGCGGTGGCCCAGCGGGAGGGCACGCTGCAGCGCAACTTCCAGGGCTACAGCACCCGCGGCGGATCGGACATCTACGCCTTCGGGATGTCGTCCATTTCGCAAACGGAGGACGCCTACTGGCAAAACCTCAAGGAGCTGCCCGCCTACGAGGCCAAACTGGCCGCCGGCGAGCTGCCCTATACCCGGGGCTACGTCCTCAACGAGGAAGACCAGCGCCGCCGCGCCACGATCATGCAGATCATGTGCAACCTCCGGGTGAATTACGCGGAATTGTCCGAACGGATCGGCGTGCCGTTCGAGGAGCACTTCGCCCGCGAGCTGGAATCGCTCGCCGACCTCGAAGCGGACGGGCTGGTCGAGCTCCGCCCCGGCGAATTCCGCGTGACCGATTTGGGCCGGCTGCTGGTGCGCATCATCGCCATGCGGTTCGACGCCTACCTGCCCCAGAAACTCGTCGGCCGCCACGCCATGACGATCTAACAAACCGGACCATGACAACGCAGCAAAATGGCGGAGTGGCCATCGTGGGCGCGGGCATCACCGGGCTCACCGCCGCCTTCCGGCTCCGGCAGCGGGGCGTGCCGGTGACGGTCTATGAAGCCTCCGACCGCGCGGGCGGGGTGATCCGTTCCGTACGGAAGAACGGTTATCTGGCGGAGTTCGGCCCCAACTCGCTGCTGGACATCTCGCCGGTGTTGCGGGGGCTCATTCGTGACCTGGGACTGGAATCGCGCCGGATGTATTCCGATCCGGGCGCCGAGAATCGCTACCTGGTGCGCCACCGAAAGCCCGTGGCCATGCCCGCCTCGCCTCCCGGCTTCTTCACCTGCAAGCTCTTTTCCTGGTCGGCCAAGCTGGCCCTGCTGCGCGAACCGTTCCGGCCCAAAATTGACGCCGAAGTTGAGGAAACCGTCGCGGACTTCGTGTTGCGTCGCCTGAACCGCGAGTGGCTCGACTACGCCATCAACCCGATGATCGCGGGCATCTTCGCCGGCGACCCCGCCCGGCTTTCCGTGAAGCATGGTTTTCCGAAACTCCACGCCCTCGAACAACGCTACGGCTCGCTCATCAAGGGGCAGATTCTCGGCGCCCGGGAGCGCAAGCGAAAGGGCGAGGTGTCCAAACAGGACGCGCCCAAGGTCTCCTTCGACGAGGGATTGCAGGTGCTCACCGACACCCTCCGGGAACACCTCGGCGGCGCCGTGCGACTGAACACGCCGGTGACGGCCCTGACCTGTGAAGCGCCGGGCGTCTGGCGGGTGACCACCGCCACCGGCGAAGCCCCTCACCGCGCCGTCCTGCTCGCGGCGCCCGCCTACCGCTTGGCGGAAATCGCGCTCGCCGGCGGGAACGGGCTCGATCTCCGTCCCCTGGGGGAAATCCATTACCCGCCGGTGGCCAGCGTGGTGCTGGGCTACCGCCGGCAGGATGTCGCCCATCCGCTGGACGGCTTCGGCGTCCTGGTCCCCGAGGTCGAGGGCTACCGCATCCTGGGCACGCTGTTTTCCTCGTCGCTGTTTCCGAATCGCGCCCCCACCGGGCACGTGCTGCTGACCAGCTACGTGGGCGGCATGCGCGCCCCGGAACTGGCCACCCGGCCCGAAGACGAGCTGGTCCGGATCACCGCGGAGGACTTGGCCGAACTGGTGGGTGCCCGCGGTCAACCCACTTTCCAGCATGTCCGGGTCTATCCCCGCGCCATCCCGCAATACGAGCTGGGCTATGGCCGCTTCAAGGCGCACATGGAGCAGCTCGAAACAAAAATGCCCGGCCTCTTTCTGGCCGGGCATTACCGGAACGGGATTTCGCTGGCGGACTCGATCCTGGCCGGCGACGACGTCGCCGGGCGGATCGCGGATTTCGCCGCCGCTCAAACCAAGTAGGGCGAATATTCGGGCACCGCTTCCTGAATCTTGAGCTTGAGCCGGTTGCGTTCGAGGGCGTGCAGATCGTTTTCGAGCTCCGCGAAAAAGGCCCGCACTTCCTCCAGCGAACGCGGTTCGCTGACGAAGCGCATGATCTTCGGATGCTCGGTCGGCTCCATGTTTTCCGCGTCGTGGCTGATTTCCTCGAAAAGTTTTTCGCCGGGACGGAGGCCGGTGAACTCGATCTCGATGTCCTCGTCGGGGCGGAGGCCGGAAAGCTCGATCAACTGCCGCGCCAGATCCACGATCTTCACCGGCTTGCCCATGTCGAGCACGAAGATCTCCCCGCCCCGACCCTGCGCGCCGCTTTGCAACACCAGCCCCACCGCCTCGGGAATGGTCATGAAATAGCGCGTCACCTCGGGATGGGTCACCTTCACCGGTCCCCCGGCGGCGATCTGCCGGTTGAAGATGGGAATGACGCTGCCGGAGGAGCCCAGCACGTTGCCGAACCGCACGGCCATGAAGCGGGTGGGGCCGCCGTTGCGCGCGGCCACGGCTTGCAGATAGATCTCCGCCAGTCGCTTCGAAGCCCCCATCACATTCGTGGGGTTGATCGCCTTGTCGGTCGAGATCAGCACAAACCGTTCCACGGCAAACTCGACCGCCAGATCCACCAACCGCGCGGTGCCGAAGCTGTTGTTCTTGATGGCCTCGCTGGGTTGGCTCTCCATCATGGGCACGTGTTTGTGCGCCGCCGCGTGGAAGATCACCTCCGGCTTGAAGCGCTCGAACAGATACCGCATCCGCGCCTCGTCCAGGATGTCGCCGATCAACGGCAAAATGATGCCCTGATATCCCGCTCCAACGAGCTCCTGCTCGACCGGAAACATCTGAACCTCGGATTGCTCGACCATCAGCAATCGTACGGGATCAAAGCTCGCGATCTGCCGGCACAACTCGCTGCCGATGCTCCCCCCCGCGCCGGTCACCATTACCACCTTGCCCTTGAGAATCTGACGGATGTTCTCCGTTTCCAGCTTGACCGGGTCGCGTCCCAGCAGGTCTTGAATCTGCACCGGGCGCAACTGGCTCACGCGCACCTTGCCGGTGGTCAATTGGTCCAGCGACGGCACCGTTTGGAACTTCAGCCGGGCCTCCTGCAAGATCCGCACCACCTCGCCGCGCCGTTTCGCCGTGGCCGAAGGCATGGCGATGATGACCTCCTCGATCCGCCATTCCGGACGCGGATGCTTCAACAACTCAGGTGCGCCCACCACCGGCACGCCGTGCACCTGGGAATGCCATTTGGTCCGGTCGTCATCAAAAAACACCACCGGGCGCATCCCCATCCCCCGGCGCGACAACAGCTCCCGTGCCAGGTTCGCCCCCACGTCACCCGCCCCGATGATGGCCACCCGCCGGGCACGTTGCCGCTCTCCCCCCTCGGCCTTGGCGTAACGCTCGCGCACCATCCGAAACGCCAGCCGGACCATGGTGATGCCCCCGGTGGCCAAAACAAAATCCATCAACAACACCCCGCGGGGAGGCAGTTTCACCTCCGTGGGCAGGTATCGCATCAACAGCAGCGTCAGGGAAGCGCCCCCAGTCGCCATCACCACCCGACGAAAATCCGGAATGCTGAAATAACTCAGCAACCCGGAAAACTGGCCAAACAAGGCGAGAAATGCGAAGCGCAACGGCAGCTCCCACAACCAGCCCCATTTTTGTTGATATCCCCATTCGGAAGGAACCTCGAAATCAAAGCGCAGTTCGAAGGACAACAAATGGCTGATCCAGAACACCAGCGCGTACGCCGCGCACAAAGCGCCCAACCGGACAAGAGAGTGTTTGCGCAGATTCAACATCAGCAACCGTTCTTCTTCATCGCGCCACTCTGCGTTCCAAGCAAGGACAAACCTCACTCCGCCCCGATTCCCGGGAAACGACAACGCACCGTTCAAGCCACAACTTTTTCACTTTGCCGCTGGAGCGCGTGAAGACGCCGCCTCTGGCTTGGTGCCTTGAAACTCCGGCATGGTGGCGGCGCCAGGCGCGCTGATTCCCTCCCGCTTCAAAATACTTCCGAGCGTCCGCCACAGTATCTTCACATCCAGCCAGAGGGATTGATGATCCACGTACCACACATCCAAGCGAAACCGCTCTTCCCACGACTGCGCGTTGCGTCCGTTTACCTGGGCCCAGCCGGTCAAGCCGGGACGCGCTTCATGCCGTCGGGCCTGCTCCGGTGTATAACGATCCAGGTATTGCATCAACAGCGGACGCGGTCCCACCAAGCTCATCTCGCCCCGCAATATGTTGATCAGTTCCGGCAGCTCGTCCAAGGAAGTCGCCCGCAACCAGCGACCAAATGCGGTCAACCGTTCCGCGTCCGGCAGCAACCGCCCCCCGGCGTCGCGGGCATCGGTCATGGTGCGGAACTTGAGTAGCTGGAACGGCTTTCCGCCCAACCCCGGCCGGGTTTGCCGAAACCATACCGGCGCGCCCATCCGCCAGCGCACCAGCACCGCCAACACCCCCATCAAGGGCAGCCAAACCGGCGCGGTGAGCAACACCAGCGTCAGATCAAACACCCGCTTCGCCACGGCCTTCCGTTTCCCGGGCTTTTTGCGCGTCCACTTCCCGGTCCACCGCTTGTTGCAGCTTGTTCAACAACCACGAAATCGCGATGACCCCCGCCGTGGTGAAAATCAGAATCGTCCATCCGGCGGCATCGTGAACCTCCTCGATGGATTCCACTCCGTGCGCGTTGGCCATCAGACTGAGATAAAGCGAGCGTCCCAGGTTGCCGATCACCGCCAATCCCATTCCGCTGATCAACAGCAACACCTGCCAGCTCCAGCGGTTGAGTGTCAGGTAGCCGATAAAGATCGTGGCCATCAGCGTGGATTGCAGGCTGCGGATGCCGCTGCACGCCTCGGCAATGCCCACCGTTCCACTGGGCAACTGGATCAAACTGCCCACCCGTTGCGCCGGAATGCCCATCAAATTCAACACCTCGGTATTCACCGTGGCCACCAAATCCTGCAACCCCCCCACCAGCGGACCATGAATGGCGCTGGGCATCGGCATGGCCACCAAAAGAAAGGCGTACGCCATCCCGAATTTCCGAATGCCCGGCCAGCCAAACACCAGCGCCAGATTGGAAAACACCACCAGCATCACGCCCAATGCCAGTCCGGCGGTGCTGGCGGCATTGGTGCCCATGCCCGCCTGATAAATCTGCATCAAAAACAACAATCCCAACCCCAACCCCAACGGAGGAACCGCCCACCAGCGAACCCGCCAGTTTACGGGAGGACGTTGTTCCCAGGCTTCATAAAACAAATAGGCGCACAACAGCACCACCACCCAGCCGAAGTTCAAATCGGCCACGTGCGTCCAGAACCATTGCGCCTGCCAGATCAACCAGCCCATGGCCACCAAGGAAGGCGCCATGAGCCCCAGCACCAGCGTCGCCGGCTCCCGTCCTTTTCCCTTGTTTACCTCGGAGGCGCTCATGATTGTTGCTTCGCCCGCCATGCGATCAGTTCCTTTTGAAAATCCACCGGCTCCAGCCAGACCCGCAAAAAATCCACCAATGCCCGGTCCGCCGCCGCGATGTTTTCTCCCTGAATGCCGGTGGAAACGCGCAGGAACTGTTTCGGCCCCAACAAGGGACGTCGCGCCACGAATCCATCCCAGATTCGTTTCCAAAACAGCGCATCAAAGGCCCGCGCTCCGGCGCCGCGGGTGTCGATTTCGGAATCCGCGCGCTTCACCTGATATTTCAACGCCACGGAATAATTATGATCCAGCCGGTAAGGCAGCGGTTGTCCGCCCACCAACCCGCCGAAATAGACCAACTCCCGGTGCAACCCGCTTACAAACACCCGTCGCTCAAAAACGATCTTCAGTCCCCGCACGTCCACCTCCACATGCGTGGGCTCGGTGGGTTCCAGCTTCCATCCTCCTTGCGTCCAGCACCGGTCCGGCGTGTGCACGAACAGGCCGATGTCCCGCGCGCTCTCGGTGTACCGCTTGGCGGAAAACACCCGAATGATTACGCTGTTCGTTTGGTTGGTATAGGCGCCATTAAACAACGCATCCGCCACCAAGGCCGCCTCCGCCGCTTTCGACACCGGTTCCTCGCCAAAGTCCCATCCCGGCAATTCCTTCCGGGGCGTCAGCCACACTGAATTCAAATCTGCTTCGGAATGCGTGAACCAAAAAGCGGGGAACACCCACAACAGCAACAGACCCGCCACCAACAGGCCGCTGGCGGTCAAAGCGCCCCGCCCGATGGGATGCTTGTCGGCTTTTCCTGGATTCCTTTCTTTCATTACGTCAATCCGTTTCCCTCGCCCCTGCTGCGCCCGCGAGCAATTCCCTCGCCCGGCGCAAGATCGTCTCCTTGGGCCGCACGCCAATCTGCACCAGGGGTTGACCGGCATAGATGGCCCACGGCTTCAGGTCCCGATGCACTATCGCTCCCGCCGAAACCACCGCTCCCTCACCGATGGACACTCCCGGCA
>CAZRPT010000079.1:0-10976 GCA_964601985.1 uncultured Verrucomicrobiota bacterium | reverse complement strand
GATTCGACGGGGCGGGTGGAATGGTTTTGACTCCGGGAGCGGGCGGGGTATGCTGGCGGCCCGGTTTTCGAGGAACGAAACGGGAGAGCAGAAGCATGGCCAAGCTGACAATCAATGACGTGAATTTGGGCGGCAAACGGGTGTTTGTCCGCGTGGATTACAATGTGCCCCTGAAGGCGGAGGGTGACCGGATGGTGATCACCGACGACACCCGGATCACCGCCACCCTGCCGACGCTGAAACAGCTCATCGGCCAGGGCGCGAAGCTCATGCTGGCCGCCCACCTGGGCCGGCCGAAGGGCAAGCGCGAGCCCTCCATGTCGCTGGCGCCGGTGGCGGCGCGGTTGCAGGAGCTGCTGGGGCAGCCGGTGGCGTTCGCTCCCGATTGCGTCGGCGAGGCCGTGGACGCGGCGGTGGCCCAACTCGAGCCGGGCGGCGTGGTGCTGCTGGAAAACGTGCGTTACCACGCCGAGGAGACGAAAAACGATCCCGCCTTTGCCGCGGCGCTGGCGAAACACGCCGAGGCCTACGTGAACGACGCCTTCGGCTCCGCCCATCGCGCCCATGCCTCGACCGCCGGCGTGCCGGCCATCGTGGCGAAACGGGGCGGTCCCTGCGCGGCGGGGTTGTTGATGGAGAAGGAGCTGAAGTTCCTCGGCGAGGAGCTGCGCGAGCCGGCCCGCCCGTTCGTGGTGATTCTGGGCGGCGCGAAAGTCTCGGACAAGATCGGCGTCATCGAGGCGCTGCTGGAAAAGGCCGACGCCCTGCTCATCGGCGGCGCGATGGCCTACACCTTCCGGCTGGCCCAGGGCAAACCGGTCGGGGTCTCGCTCGTGGAGCCGGACCGGACCGACAAGGCGCTGGAAGCCGTGAAAAAGGCCGAGGAACGCGGCGTGCGGCTGCTGCTGCCCACCGACGACGTCGTGGCCACCCGGGTGGACACCGGCGAAACGGACAAGAAGGGACGCCCCATCTACCGCTACGACAATCCCCGCGTCACCGCCGGCGAGCTCGGCGAGCAGGAGGCGGGGTTGGACATCGGGCCGGAAACCATCGCCACCTACCGCGAAGTCATCGGCGAAGCCAGGACCGTGGTCTGGAACGGGCCGATGGGCCTGTTCGAGGATCCGCGCTTCGCGAAGGGCACCCTCGAAGTGGGCCGGGCCGTGGCGGCCGCCACGAAGGAGCGCGGCGCGTTGAGCATCATCGGCGGCGGCGACAGCGTGACCGCCCTGAACCAGGCCGGCTTGGGCGACCAGGTGTCCTGGATGAGCACCGGCGGCGGCGCGAGCCTTGAATTCCTCGAAGGCAAGGCCCTGCCCGGCGTGGAAGCTTTGACGGACAAGTAATTCTCGGGCATAGTGACCCGCTTTGGGGAATCGAGCGTAATTGCACTGACACTTTTCACATGACGAAAGACCGCAAGCTGATCATCGCCGGCAACTGGAAGATGAACAAAACCGTTGCCGAAGCCGTGGATCTGGTCACGGCGCTGAAGCGCGACCTGGCCAATGTCAAGGAGGTGGACCTGGTGGTCTGCCCGCCGTTCACCGCGTTGAGCGACGTCTCCCGGGTGATTCTGGATTCGAACATCCGGCTGGGCGCCCAGAACATGAGCGAGCAGCCGAACAACGGCGCGTTCACCGGCGAAATCTCCGCCCAGATGCTCAAGGAATTTTCCGTCCGCTACGTCATTCTGGGCCACTCCGAGCGGCGGCAGTACCAGGGCGAAACCGACGCCCTGATCGCCCAGAAGGCCCAGACCGCCCACGGCGCGGCCCTCAAGCCCATCATCTGCATCGGCGAAACGCTGGAGCAGCGCGAGGCCAACGAGACCGAGCAGGTGCTCGAAACCCAGCTCAAGGGCAGCCTCGCCGGGCTCACGCCCCAGCAGATGGAGGAAACCATCCTGGCCTACGAACCGGTGTGGGCCATCGGCACCGGCAAGGTGGCCACCCCCGAGCAGGCGCAGAGCGCGCACGCCTTCATCCGGAGCGTGCTGGCCGGCTTGTTTGGCGAGGCGGTCGCCCGCCGGGTGCGCATCCAGTACGGCGGCAGCGTCAAACCCAAGAACGCCCGCGAACTGATGAGCCTGCCGGACGTGGACGGCGCCCTCGTGGGCGGCGCGGCGCTTGAAGCCCGCAGCTTTACCGAGATTGTCACCAACTCGATCTGAATCACCCCTGAAACCGCGTTGATCCCATGGATGTGCTGAATCTGCTGATTGGCCTGCTCACCTTCGTGCTGGTCCTGACGTGCCTGTTCCTGATCCTGATTATCCTGGTGCAACTGCCCAAGAAGGAAGCGGGCGCGGGCGTGGCTTTTGGCGGCGCGGCGACCGACGCCCTCTTTGGCTCGGGCACCGGCACCGCCTTGAGCAAGATCACCCGCAACACCACGATCTTCTTCCTCTGCCTCTCGTTCGGCCTCTCGGTCATGCAGGCCTACTCCTCGAAGCACCGGCGGAACGCGATCATGGAGAAACTGGACACCCAGGCCAACGCCCCGGCGGCCACCACGCCGGCCGCGGCGCCGGCCGGCGCCGCCGTGCCGGCGCAAACCCCCGCGCTGGGGTTGAGCAACGTGACGAGCGCCGCGACGCAATCCGCCGTCAGCAACGTCTCGGCCACGGCGGCCGCCGCGACCAATGCCGCCGCCCCGGCGGCCCAAACGGCCACCAACGCGGCCGCGACGGTCCCGACCGTTTCCCCGACCAACGCGCCGGCGCCGGCCGGCGCCTCCCAATAAGCGCCCTTTTCCGCCCTTCATCCGCGCCCGCCCCCGGAATTCCCGGGGGCGGCGCTTTTGGTCTCCGGTTGATTTCACGGGAGCCTCCGAAAGATCGCTTCCTCACGCCGGCGGTGGAATGTCTCCCGGCACGCCCCGCCGCGAAAGCAACCGGCCTGCTCTACGCAATAAAGAAGAACCTTTCATCTCGTCACCCCGGCGGTTACAAAAAGGCGTAGTTTTTTCGAAATTTGGAATTCGGATTTTCTTTCCCCCACCGGCTCTCGGATTTCTCCGCCCGTGGACCGGCAGGTGTCGTCGAAAACTGCTCCGCACTGGTCGAGAGACCACCCAAGAAATTCGCGCTTGGAAGATCAGCGAATTCAGATATGGGCAGCGCTTCTGGCGGAACAATCGATCCCCGTGACAATGGAGCAGGCCAAGCGAAACTTCAGTGAAGGTGTTGCCGTAGTCTTTGCCGCTTGCTTCCCGGCCGGCCGTGAGCCACCCGTTTCCAGCGCCCTGCGAGCCGGAGCACTCTCATGGGAGCCCTGGAGCCCGGCAGGCGATCGAGCAGATGGCGGGCTCCCGCCTGCTCGGGCGGGTCGGCGGGTTTCCCCGGCCCCGGCTATCAGTCCGGGGGTATCCATCCCCAGGAAACGCCTTCGCTCCCTGGTCTTTTTGGCCGCGTCACAACCTGCCGCTTCCCCCCTCAAGGGGACACGATCCACCCGGCTTTTTCGGCCTGTTTTTCTTTGGGCTTGACTTGTTTCGGTCCGCTTTTCCACACTCCCAGCGTCGTACAAACTAAACGACCTTTGCCGCATTTCACTTTGACAGACACACGCTTATGCAAGTTACCCGACGTCGCTTCCTGCAACGAACCGCCCTGGCCGGCGCCGCCCTCTCCGCCCTCCCCCTGTGGGGCAAGGACGCCGAAGGGCGTTACTCGACCGCGCTGATCGGCTGCGGCTGGTGGGGCAAAAACATCCTGGGCGAAGCCATGGCCTCGCCGGGCAGCCGGGTGGTGGCGCTGTGCGACGTGGATCAGCGTTACCTGGACGGCGCCAGCGAGATCGTCCAAAAGCAAACCGGCCGGGTGCCCCGCACCTACACCGATTACCGGGAGCTGATCGCCAAGGAAAAGCCGGAAATCGTCATCGTCGCCACGCCGGACCACTGGCACGCGTTGATCACCATCGAAGCGGTGAAAAACGGCTGTCACGTGTACGTGGAAAAACCGATCTCCCATTGCATCGCCGAAGGGCAGGCCATGGTGCGGGCCGCCCGCAAGTACGGCCGCGTGGTGCAGGTGGGCACGCACCGGCGCGTCTCCCCGCACAACATCTCGGGCATGAAATTTCTCCGCTCCGGCAAGGCGGGCAAAATCGGCATGGTCCGCTGCTTCGTCAATTACGGCGGCGCCACCGGCATGGAGAAGGCCCGGAAAAATGAGGATCCGCCCAAGGAGTTGGATTGGGACAAGTGGTGCGGCCCGGCGCCCCGGCGCCCCTTCAACACCAAAATCCACCCCCGCGGATTCCGGCAGTTCCTCGATTACGCCAACGGCACCATCGGCGACTGGGGCATTCACTGGTTCGACCAGCTCCTGTGGTGGAGCGAGGAGAAATGGCCGCGTCGCGTCTTTTCCACCGGCGGGCGTCCCATCCTTGGTCCGGCGGTCAATCTGCCGGACTGGCAGACCACCGACGCGCCGGATTCGCAGGTGGCCACCTTCGAGTTCGAAAGCTTCACCGCCACGTGGGAACATCGGCGCTTCGGCGGCAACAACGCCGAAAAAGGCGAGGCCGTGGGCTGCTACTTCTACGGCACCCAAGGCACCTTCCACATGGGCTGGCAGGGGGGCTGGACGTTCTACCCCGTCAAAAAGGGCGACCCCGTCCTGCACGAGGATCCCCAGCTTCACACGCCGGACAGCCAGAACATCAAGGAACTCTGGGCGGACTTCATTGCCGCCATCAACAGCAAGCGCCTGCCGGTGTGCGACATCGAGATCGGGCAGCAGGCCACCAACATGAGCCTCCTGGCCATGATCTCCTACCGCACCGGCCGCAGCCTCCAGTGGGACGGACGCAAGGGCGTGATCGTGGACGACGACTACGCCAACCTCCTCCTGCGGGACGACTACCAGGGCGGCTACATCTTCCCGGACGTGGTCTGACCAAAGCATTCCCCCCCCGCGCCAACGATGCGCCGACGACGCCTCCGCTTCCCCGCCGGAGGCGTCGTTTGCTGGGAGGACCCAAAAGAGAAAACGCCGCAATCCTCCGCTTGAACGCGCGCGGGCGGCGCGGTAAACCAAGGTCATGGCAACCCTCTTGATCGCTCTGCTGGCCGGCGTGGGGTACCTCGTCGCCTACCACACCTACGGCCGGTGGCTGGGGCGGAAGATTTTTCACCTCTCCGCGGAGGCCGTGTGTCCTTCGGAACGGTTGCGGGACGGGGTGGATTACGTGCCGACGCCGCGTTCGGTGGTGTTCGGGCACCATTTCACCTCGATCGCGGGCACGGGGCCGATCGTGGGACCGGCCATCGCCATCATGTGGGGGTGGCTGCCCGCGCTGTTGTGGGTGGTGTTCGGCGCGATCTTCATCGGCGCGGTGCACGATTTCGGATCGCTCGTGGTGAGCCTGCGCAACAACGGGCAGACGGTGGGCGACATCGCCGGGCGGCTGTTGAACCGCCGGGTGCGGCTGCTGTTCCTGCTGATTCTGTTTCTGTCGCTGACCATCGTGCTGGCCATCTTCGGGCTGGTGATCGCCTCGGTGTTCCGGCAGTACCCCAGCGCGATTCTGCCCTGCCTGATTCAAATCCCCATCGCCGTGGCCATCGGGCTCTGGTTCCGGCGGGGCGGCGGCCATTTGCTGCTGCCCTCGCTGCTGGCGCTGGCGTTGATGTACGTGTCGGTGATCTACGGCAACGACGGCTGGCTGGGCCGCTGGAACCAGACCATGGCCGGCTGGTCCTCGTTCACCTGGGTGCTGATCCTGCTGGTCTATTCCTACGTGGCGTCGGTGTTGCCGGTCTGGCTGCTGCTCCAGCCGCGGGATTACATCAACGCGCTCCAACTGCTCTCCGCGCTGGGCCTGATCGTGGCCGGACTGGGCGCGGCGGCGTTCCTTGGCGGCGCGCCGGTGGGGGCGGAGGGCGTCCGCCCCGAGCTTGCGCTGGTGGCGCCGATGGTGAACTGGCATCCGGAAGGCGCGCCGATGATTTTCCCCTTCCTCTTCATCACCGTGGCCTGCGGGGCGATCAGCGGTTTTCACTGCCTGGTCAGCAGCGGGACCAGCAGCAAGCAACTTCAGCGCGAACCCGACGCCCGTTTCGTGGGCTACGGCGGCATGTTGACCGAGGGCTTTCTGGCCACGCTGGTCCTGCTGGCCTGCGGCGCGGGGCTGGGATTGGGATTGGCGCTGGACGACGGGCGCGTCCTGACCGGCCAGGCGGCCTGGGCGCACCAATACGCCTCCTGGGGGGCGGCGGGCGCGTTGGCGAAAAAGGTGGGCGCGTTCGTGGACGGCGCCGCCAATTTCCTCCGCGCGCTGGGGCTTTCCCCCCAGGTGTCGGTGGCCCTCATGGGGGTGTTGGTGGCCTCGTTCGCCGGCACCACGCTCGACACCGCCTGCCGCCTGCAACGCTACGTCATCCAGGAGCTGGCCCGCGCGCTGGGCGGCCGGCGCGGGGAATTCGCCGCGCCCGCCGGCCCGCTGGCGTGGTTGCGCAACAAGCACGGCGCCACGCTGCTGGGTGTGACCGTGGCGGCCCTGATGGCGGCCGTGCCGGTGGGCGGCGCGTCGTGGAGCTACGCCAACGCGGGCAAGGGCGGCCTGATCTTGTGGCCGCTCTTCGGGGCCACGAACCAGTTGCTGGCCGGGCTGGCCTTTCTGGTGGTGGTGTTCTACCTCTGGCGGCGCGGCAAGCCGGTGTGGTTCGTCGTGCTGCCGATGCTCTTCATGCTGCTGATGCCGATCTGGGCGATGCTGTGGCAATGTTTCGTGGGCAGCGCCAACGCCCCCAGTTGGTGGTCCCAGGGCAAGGGTCTGCTGGTGACGATCGGCCTGGCCACGGTGGCGTTGGAAATCTGGATGATCGTCGAGGCGGCGCGGCTCTTCCCGCGCGTCAAAGGGGTGATCGAGGAGCAGGCGCTGGATCAGGCGGACGCGCCCCAGCCCGAAACGGGCGTCCATTGTTGAACCCTCCCGGCATCGTGGCGACACTCCAGCGCATCGGCCTTTACGGCGGCTCCTTCAACCCGGTCCATCACGGCCATCTGCTCGTGGCCCTCGCGGCGCTCGAAGAGCTGGCCCTGGACCGGCTGTTTTTGATCCCGGCGGCCCAATCCCCCTTCAAGCCCGGCGTCCCGCTGGCCCCCGCCGCCGAACGGGCCCGCTGGCTGCGGCTGGCCTTCGCCGGTTGGGAGCGCTGTCGCGTGGACTCCCAGGAAATCGAGCGGGGCGGCGTCTCCTACACCGTGGACACCCTGCGCGATTATCGTCGCCGTTTTCCGGAGGCGACCCTCTTTTACCTGATCGGCGCCGATCACGTGGCCGCCCTGCCGCACTGGCAGGAAGCCGACGCCCTGGCCGGGCTGGCGGAATTCGTGGTGGCGCCGCGTCCCGGAGAAACCGTCCCTCCCGCGCTGCCGCCGTTCCGGGTGCGCCCGCTGCGGGGGTTCCCGCTGGCCCTGTCCGCCTCGGAAATCCGCGCCCGCGTCCGGGCCGGGCGGCGCATTGACACCCTGGTTCCGCCCCCGGTGGCGGAGGCCATCCGTCACAAGAAACTTTATCTCTGAGTCACCCTGAGCCATTGATATGCCGATGGACGCGCGCCAACTGGCCCTTCGCTGCCGCGAACTGGCCGAAAACCGAAAAGCGGAAGACATCGTGGTGCTGGACCTGCGGAAGCTCTCCAGCATCACCGATTACTTTGTCATCGCCACGGGCACAAGCGAGCCCCACCTGCGGGCCATTGTGGAAGAGGTGACCGACAAGGTGCGGGAGGAGTACGGCCTGCGCCCGAACGGCACGGAAGGCTCCTGGCAGGCGAGCTGGGTGGTGATTGACTACTTCGACGTCATCGTCCACATCATGCACCCCGACGCCCGGGAACGATACGGCTTGGAACAGCTCTGGGGTGACGCCCCCCGCGTGAGCGCTCCCCCGCCCCCGCCGCGCCCGGCCCGGACGACGCCGAATTCCTGACGCGCCGGCTCAATCGCCGCCGCCGTCGCCGTCGCCGCCATCGTCACCACCGTCGTGATCGGGCGCGCTGATTTCGCTCTCCGCCGGCTCGTCCAAGTCCCGGGTCCGGTCGTCGTCATCGGAATCGGTCGAGGCCAGCTCCTGGACCACGTGGGCGAAATCCACCAGCCCGGTGGCCGGCACGATGATGTGGTCCCGCCGTCCGTTGACGTCCTCCGTGACCCGCAGGAAACGCCCGCGCGCGTTTTCCTTGAGCGTGAAGATGAAGAGTTTGCGTTCCACCTGGATTTTTTCGGTCCGCAGCGTGGTTTCCTCGACGTGCGGGCGGCGTCCACCGGTTCCGCGGGTCGGGCGGCTTGTTTCGGAGTGGGTGTGCGGTATCATGGTTGAAGTCCTCGCCTCCTCGAGGAGGCAGCCTGTTGGTTTGGTTTTTTATCCCGCAAAAAGGATGGGTTTGTCAACCACGGAATTTGTCCCACGTTGAAAAACGGGGCGTCGTGATGGGCCGGGTGACCGTCCACAAATGAATCCCCAGCCCCACCAGCACCAGCAGGTTGAGCGTCTGGGCCACCCCATGCCACACGGCGAACGACCGGATTGCCTCGGCCCTTTGCACCTCGGTGCTCGAGGGCAGATACCGCACCGCCTGCAACCGGTGCATCTTGGGCTGCAAGCCGAACCCGCTGATCAGGTTGAAGGCCAGCAGGGCGGTCAGGAGCCCCACGCTCCAGCGCGACGGCGCCCGCCCGCAGTGAAAATACTCCACCGCCAGATGCATCAACGCCACGAAGGCGCAAAGCATTTGCAGGGAATAAAAGCGCGCCAGCACCACTTCCACCGCCCGCGCCGCGTAGGGCCGGGGCAGAATGCTCTCCATCTCCGGGGAGAAAAAGGCCGGCCCTCCCACCACCGTGAAAAACACGACCGAACCGAACCAGAGGGCGGCGTTCAGAATGCCGATGAAGCGGATGGCCGTTTGCACGCGCGCAATTTAGCAGGCCCCGGGGCCGCCTGCCAAGCGGCTTCCGCTCCCGAAAGGCGCCCCCTTTTACCGCGCAAGGGCCGGGGAAACCGTCCGGGCCGGCAATCCGAATCCCATGATTCCGGCCCTCACGGACATTCCTCACGAAGATGGCGAAAAGGAGGGAAGCGCGTCCCGGGCCGCCCCCCCCGTTTCGCGGGGCGGCTTCGCGGCGTTTTCGTTCTCCCACCCCGGCGGCTACGAAAAGGCGCTTTTTCGGATTTCAGGACCCGGATTTCCTTCGCCCCTCGTCCTTCCGAATTCCGCGCCGGCGGATCACCCCCCCCAAACGCCGCGCGACCGTCAGGCGCCGGGCGCCGAACAATTTTCGGCAACGGGATCAGTCCTGAATCAGGTGGCGCAGGCGGAGGGCCAGGCGTTCGGGGGGCGAGAGGTCCGCGCGTTCGGCCAGAACTTGGCGGGCGAGAGCAGGATGGTCGGTGATGAGGTTGTCCACCCCGAGGTCGAGGACGTGGTGGATGACGGCGGCGGTGTTGACGGTCCAGACGTGGACGGCCTTCCCGGCACGGTGCGCCCGCTCCACGAAGGCGCCGGTGAGGGTGGCGCGGTTGACGCTGAAAAAGTCCACGTCGAGCGCCATCAGGTTGCCGACGGACTGGGTCACGATCTGGCCCACGCGCAGCTTCGGGTTGCGTCGCCGCACCTCGGCCAGGGCGTGGGCGCTCAGGCTGGTGAGCACGCACTGGTCCGTGAACCGCTCCCGTTCCAGCAGCGCCAGCACCGCCGGGATTAGTTTCGGGTCCGGGCGGTTGTATTTCAGCTCGATGTTCAACCGGGCCCGCCCCCGGACGGTTTCGATCGCGGCGGCGAGGGTGGGCGCGTGTTCGCCGGCGAAGCGCGGATCGAACCGCCGTCCGAGGTCAATTTGTTGCGCCTCGGCCAGGGTGAGCTCGGCCAGCTTGCGCGGATCGCCGGCCAGCCGCATGAAATCCGCGTCGTGCAGCAGGATCACCCGGCCGTCCTTCGTGGTTTGCACGTCAATCTCGATGTAATCCGCCCCGTCCTCGATGGCCTGCCGCAGGGCGGCCAGGGTGTTTTCCGGGGCCTTTTTCGAGCTGCCGCGATGCGCGGTCACGGCGGCGGTGTCCTGAAAATCCAGTCCGCTCACCCAGAGGCCGAGCCCGGCCATCACGGCGGCCAGCGCCACCAGCAAGCCCGCCCAGACCCGCCGCGGCGAGAGCCGGCGCAGCACGGCGGGCGCGGGGGAGGAAGGCGCGTTCGTCAGCGCCGCCGTCGCGTGCCGGGCGTCCTCCGGATCAAGGGCGGCGAACAGGGTCAACGTCACCGCCGCGTGCAGACTGGTGCCCAATGCCCCGGCGAACCAGCCCAGCAGGGCCAGTGTCATCAGCGTGACGGCCACGATCAGCAGCACCCCCGCCACGTGCGTTCCGACCCGGTCCAGCGCGGCATCAGCCAGCAACCGCACCAACATTGCCGCCAGCAGGGACGCGAGCGACACCCCCGCCCAGCCGAGGAGCAACGGCGGCAACAACCGGCGGCCGTGGCCACGGGTCAGCCGCCGGCTTCGGCGCAGGGCTTCCCGCGCGTCGGTGACACAGCCCGCCGCCAGCAGCGGCACGGCGAAGAGCCAGCGCGCCACCAGCCACGCCAGAAACCCGCCGTGCGTCACCCCCACCAACGCCGCCAACCCCAGCGCCCACCACCACGCCGGCGGATGCCGGTGCAGGTAGTAGTTGATGTCGTGACCGCCCAGCAGGGTGAACCAAATCAGGGCCACCCAGCCGCCCGCCAGCGCCAACACCGGCAGCAGCAGCACAAACTGGCGCAGGGACATTCGAACCAACAGCGGCAGCCGGCGCAGACCGGCCTTCAAAGCGTCCCAGCCGTTGCTGTCAGCCCGGCCCAGCAGGACCGTGCAGGCGCCAATCTGACTGAAATGCAGCAGGCCGGCCGCCGTCGCGGCGCTCAGCAGCAACCACGACAGGCCGGAAACCGAGAGGAAAAAGCCCACCAAATCCTCGTTG
>CAZRPT010000078.1:0-9206 GCA_964601985.1 uncultured Verrucomicrobiota bacterium | reverse complement strand
CGGAGGGTGGCCTTCACCCGCGCCTGTTCCAGCGCGTGGAGGAAGGCCTCCTGGACGGCTTCGTCGGGGCGCCGCCATTCGAGGCCCTCGACGTGGTTGTAGGGGATGAGGTTCACCTTGGCCCGCAGGCGGTGGGCGATGTCGGCCAAGGGCGGGACCTGGTCGAGGGCGTCGTTCACCCCGGCGATGAGGAGGTATTCGAGCGTGATCTGGCGGCCCTTGTGGGTGAGGTATTCCTCGCAGGCGGGGATGAGTTCCGCCAGCGGGTAACGGCGGTTGACGGGCATGAGGCGTTCGCGGACGGCGTCGGTGGCGCCGTGCAGCGAGAGGGCCAGCCCGAACTGTTCGGGCTCGGCGGCCAGCCGGCGGATTTCCGGCACCAGCCCGCAGGTGGAAAGGGTGATCCGGCGGGCGCCGATGCCGCCGCCCCAAGGGGCGTTGAGGATGCGGAGGGCGGCGAGCAGGGCGTCGTAATTCGCGAGCGGCTCGCCCATGCCCATGACGACGAGGTTGTTCACCAGCCGGCCCAGGCGGGCGGTGGCGGGTTTTCGCGCGGCGTGCCAGCGTTCCACGGCCAGCACCTGCTCGACGATTTCGAACGGTTGCAGGTTCCGTTTCCAGCCGTCCAGGCCGCTGGCGCAAAAGCGGCAGCCGTAGGCGCAGCCCACCTGGGTGGAGACGCACAGGGTCACGCGGTCGCTGCCCTCGCCGTAGAGGGCCGGGTTGGCCGGGATCAAGACGCTCTCGATCAAGGCCCCGTCCGGCAGCCGCCAGAGAAATTTCTGGGTGGTGTCGTCGCCGCCCTGGTGGGTGACGAGTTCGAGCGGGTGCAGGGTGAATTCGCGCGCCAGCCGCCGGCGGAGGTTTTGCGGGACGTTGGTCATCTGCTCCCACGCCGTGGCGCGGCGGGTGTAGAGCCAGATGGCAAGCTGGGTGGCGCGGAACGAAGGCTCGCCCCATCGGGCCAGCAGGCGTTGCAGCTCGTCGAAATGAACCGAGCGCAGGTCGCGTTTGACCTTCGGCGGAGGCGGGGACGCCGGCGCGCGCCGGGGCGGACGCGCCCCGCCGCGGTCGCCGGAAAAACGGCGCGGCGGCGCGCCCCGACGGTCGCCGGGACGCGGCCGGAAGGACGAATCGGCTTCGCGGCGGAACGGCCGGGGACCGCCGGCACGGGGCGGGCGCGGTGGGCCGGAGGATTTCCGGTAGGGCCGCCCCGCGGGCGGACGACCCGGTCCCGCGGGACGGGATGCTGCATCCGCGCGGTACGGACGCCGGGGCGGCCCGCCAGGACGCGGTGGGCGGGAGCCGCCCGGACGTGGTTTGCCGGGGCGGGGGGCGCTCTTTTTATGGAAGCCGCCGGCGGCGCGCGGCGGACCTTTCCGCGGGCCGGAACGACCCGGGCCCCGGGGGGACGATGAAGCTGGCGGTTTCACGATGCGGGCGGCGCCCGGCTCAGGTCAGGTAGTATTTCTCGGTGTATTCCTGGACCATGCGGCCGGTGCTGTATTGGTGCACCAGCGTGCTCATGGCCCGGCGGATCATCTTCAACCAGCGGCGCGGGATGCCCGTCGAATCGCGGTTGAAGAAGGTGGGCACCACTTCCTCGGTCAGCACGCGATAGAGGTTCTCGCTGTCCTGCCGGTCCTGCTCGGCGATGTCGTCCGGGTGGGAGTCCTCGCCGATGGCGAAACCGTTGGTGCCGTCGTAGCCCTCGCGCCACCAGCCGTCGAGGATGCTGAGATTGAGGCAGCCGTGCGCGCCGCCCTTCATGCCGCTGGTGCCGGAGGCTTCGAGCGGCCGACGCGGGTTGTTCAGCCAGACGTCGCAGCCGGACACCATCATGCGGGCCACGTGGATGTCGTAGTTTTCGATGAAGACCAGATGGCCGTGCAGCTCGCTGTGCTTGCTGAGGTGGATGATGCGTTGGATGAAGCGCTTGCCCTCGTCGTCGCGCGGGTGCGCCTTGCCGGCGAAGATGAACTGCACCGGGCGGCGCTGGTCGTGGACCAGTTTCACGATGTTGTCGAACTGCTCGAAGATCAGCGGCGCGCGTTTGTAGGTGGCGAACCGCCGGGCGAAGCCGATGGTCAGCGCGTCGGGGTTGAGCAGGTGATCGTACTCGATGAAGGCCCCCCGGGTGAGCCGCTCGCCCTGGAGGAGGAGCCGCCGGCGGGTGAACTCGATCAGCTCCCGCCGCAACCGGTAGCGCAGCGCCCAGAGTTCCTCGTCGGTGACGAAGTTCGGGTCTTCGAGCCGGGCCCAAAATTCCGGCCGGAGCAGCTCGGCCTCCCAGCGGGCCAGGCCGCCGGGAAGGGTTTCGCGGGCGCGGGCGGCCTCCTCGGGATCAGGCGCGCCGTTGCCATTGCCATTGCCGCAGAGCTTGCGCCGCCAGAAATCGCGCACCGTGCCCTTCATCCAGCCCAGCAGGTGCACGCCGTTGGTGATGTGGCCGATGGGCACCTCCTCGACCGGCCGGTCCGGATACAGGGCGTGCCACATTTCGCGGCTGACCCGCCCGTGCAATTCGCTCACCCCGTTGGCGGCGCGCGACGCCTTGAGCGCCAGCACGGTCATGCAGAAGGGCTCCTCCTCGTCCTCCGGACGCACCCGGCCCAGTTTCATCAATTCATTGGAGCCGAGCGGGAGCTGCTTGGCGTACTTGCCGAGCGCGTAGCTCATCAGGTCCGCGTTGAACCGGTCATGTCCGGCGGGCACCGGGGTGTGGGTGGTGAAGACGCATTCCTGGCGCGTCTGCTCCAGCGCCTCCTCCCACGCGAGCCCGGCGGCCAGTTTTTCCCGGGCCAGTTCGAGGGTCAGAAAGGCCGCGTGGCCCTCGTTCAAATGAAACACCGACGGCCGCACGCCCAGCTCGCGCAACAGGCGCACCCCGCCGATGCCCAGGAGCATTTCCTGCATGATGCGGGTGGTGCTGTCGCCGCCGTACACCCGCAGGGTGAGATCGCGCAGACGCTGCTCGTTTTCCTCGATGTCGGTGTCGAGGAGATAGACCGGCACCCGGCCCACGTTCACCCGCCACGCGCGGAAGAACACCTGGCTCATGGCGATGTCCAGCGAGCAGATGACCGGCTCGCCGCGCGCGTCGAGGACCGGTTCGAGCGGCAGGTTGCGCGGGTTGAGATGGGTGTAATACTCGATCTGCCAGTTCTCCTCGTTGATGGACTGCATGAAGTAGCCCTCGCGATAGAACAGGCTGATGCCCACCAGCCCGATGCCGAGGTCGCTGGCGGATTTGACGTGGTCGCCCGCCAGCACCCCCAAACCGCCCGCGGCGATGGGGAGCGTCTCGTGAAAGCCGAACTCGGCGCTGAAATAGGCCACCGGCCGGTCGCGCAAGGCGGGTGCGTGCCCGGCCGCCCAGGTGTCCTCCTCGGCCAGGTAGGCCTCGAATTTCGCCAGCACCCGCCGCACGTGCCCGGCCAGCTCGCGGTCCTGCAAGCGCACCCGCAGCTCGTACTCCGAGACCTCGCGCAGGACGGCCACCGGGTTGTGGTAGAGATTGCGCCACCCGCGCGGCGAGAGTTTGCTGAACAGGTCCTGGGCGTCCTGATCCCAGGTCCACCACAGGTTGCGGGCCAGCGTGTTGAGGGCGGTCACCATCGAAGTGACTTCATCCACGGCAAACGGTTTGACGGTCATGGACGGACGGTTTCTGCTTCCAAAAAATCGAGTTCAAATTCAGTTCCGGGCGGCGGGCCGTCCGGGGAATCCCGCCCGGCACTCCGCCGGACGAACGGCGCGCAAACTAATCGGCTCCCGCCTCTGGCGCAATGGCATTCCGTCCGCCCGGCGCGGACGCGTTTCCGTCGGGATGCCGCTTCCCGCGCCGGCCCCGCGCCGGCGGGCGGACGGGGGCACGATCGGGGCTGCCTTTTCGGCGCGCCGCCGGGTAGCATGAGCGGCGATGAAACAAGCACCATTCTCCAGGCACAGGAAGAAATGGACGCGGGGCATCTGGGCCGGTTGGGCGTTGTTGTGGGGGCTGGGGCTGGCCGCGCCGCCCCTGCGGACGCCGGACGACGCGCGGTTCACCGCCGAGGCCGCCGCGCGCATCACCCGCAACTGCCGCGAAGTGCTGGCCCCGGTGTACGGGCCGCTGGCGGAGCAGATCGTGCGCGATTTCCACCTCGCCGGGCGGGAGGGCATCGGCATTGATCTGGGCAGCGGCCCCGGTCACCTGATCTTCGAGCTGTGCGCGCGCACCCGGATGTACTGGATCAACGCCGACATCAACCCGCACTTCTTTCCGGAATTTCTCGCGGAAGCCGGACGCCGGGGCTGGAGCGGCCGGGTGGGAGCCGTCTTCGCCGACGCCCGAGCCCTGCCGTTTCGCGACGATTACGCCGACGTGATCGTCTCGCGGGGAAGCTTCCAGTTCTGGGGCGACTGGCAACAATCCTTCGGGGAGGTGTACCGGGTGTTGCGGCCCGGCGGTGTGGCCTACATCGGACGCGGGTTCGCGCGGGACTTTCCCGCGGCCGCGGCCCGCCGGGTCCGCGACGCCCAGCATCACCGCTTCCATTACGACGTGGCGGAGACCGCCCGCCGCCTGGCCGCCGTCATGCAAACGCTGGGGATCCGCGACTACACCATCCACCAGCCTCATCCGCCCGACGCCGCCGGCATCCTCTACGGCATCTGGCTGGAAATCCACAAACCGCGCACCGCGGACACCACCCCGACACGCCCACGTCGCCCATCCTCCCCCCGCCCCTAGCGCCGGCAAAGGCGTCCGGGGTCGTGGTTCCCGTTTTGCCGCGCGACTCCTCTTTTCGTGGCGCTTCGCGGCCGCCCGCCTTCGCTTGCGTCGGCCGGAAGAACGGTCCACACTGGCGGCCGGTGGAACGCCGGCGCCCGCCCCGGCAAAAGCGGAGAAAGCCATGAGCGTGATGTTGCTTGTTCGGGGGGAAATGGTCGTTGGAGGCGCGCTGGCATTTTGGTTTTTCGGTGCATCGGACTGAAACATGAGCGTGGCGCGGCTCATCTTGCGGGAGATCGCCCACCGCCGCTGGAGCTTCCTGCTCGGGGCGCTCGGGGTGGCGGTAACGGTGGCGTTGTTTGTGGCCTTTTTCACCACGCTGACTGCCGCCCGGCGCGAAACCAAGCGGGTGATGCGCAACCTCGGTTTCAACCTCCGCATCATCCCGAAGGACACCGACATGGACCGCTTCTGGACGGAGGGCTTTTCCGACCGCACCCTGCCGGAGGACGCCGTCCGGCGGCTGGCCGAAGCAAAGCACGCCTTCCTCACCTACAACCACCTCGTGGCCACGCTGCAGGGGCGCATCGAGATCGGCGGCCGCCCGGCGATCCTGACCGGCCTCGCGCCCACCATCACCTCGCCGGACAAGCGCAAGCGCCCGATGGGCTTCACGGTCAAGCCCGGCACCCTGCAGCTCGGCTATCAAGTGGCCGCCCGACTGGGATTGAAACGTGGCGACACCCTCGAACTGGCGGGCCGGAAATTCACCATCGCCCGCTGCCTGGTCGAAAGCGGCACCGAGGAGGACATCCGGGTGTACGCCGCGCTGCCCGACGCCCAGGCCATCCTCGGCCTGCCGGGGCGCATCAACGAGATCAAGGCGATTGACTGCCTCTGCCTGACGCAGGATCAGGACCCGCTCCATCAACTGCGCGCCGAAATCGCGAAAATCCTCCCCGAAGCGCGGGTCATTCAACTTCGGGCCATGGCCGACGCCCGGGCGCGCGAGCGGCAGACGGTGGAGCGCTACTTCGGCTTCCTCTCCCCCCTCCTGCTGCTGGCCTGCGCGGCGTGGGTGGGGGTGTTGACGGCGCTGAACGTGCGCGAGCGCCGGGCGGAGATCGGCGTCCTGCGGGCCTTGGGCAAGGGCAGCGGCCGGGTGGCGGGCCTGTTCCTGGGACGGGCCGTGCTGGTCGGCCTGCTGGGCGCGGTGATCGGCGGGGCGGCGGGCACCTGGCTGGCGCTCGAATTCGGGCCGCGCATCTTCCAGCTCACCGCCAAGGCCATCCGCGCGGATTACGGCCTGCTGGGGTGGGCGCTGCTGGTGGCCCCGCTCTTCGCCGCCGCCGCCGCCTTCATTCCCGCCGCCCGGGCCGTGACGCTCGATCCGGCGGTCACCCTGCGCGAGGACTGACCATGATTCACGCCGAACAATTGGAACGCGTCTTCCGCACCCGCCGGGGCGAAGTCCGCGCCCTGGCGGGGGTGGACCTGGAACTGGCCGCGGGCAGCTTCACCTGCGTGCGCGGTCCCAGCGGCTGCGGCAAGACCACCCTCCTGCTCACCCTCGGCGGCATGCAACGCCCCGACGCCGGCCGGGTGCGGTTGGACGGGCGGGACGTGTACGCCCTGAGCGCGTCCGAACGGGCGCGCCTGCGCGCCACGCGGATCGGGTTCGTCTTCCAGATGTTCCACCTCGTGCCCTACCTGAACGTCCGGGAAAACGTCCGGCTCGCGGCGTGGGATCCGCGCGACGCCACCCTCGCCGAACGAACCGCCCGCCTGCTGGAGGAACTCGGCTTGAGCGGACGCCGGGACCATTTCCCCGGCCAGCTCAGCGCGGGCGAACGACAGCGCGTCGCCCTCGCACGCGCCCTGCTGAACCGGCCCGCCGTGATCCTGGCCGACGAACCCACCGGCAACCTCGATCCCGACAACGCCCGCGAAGTGTTCGCCTGCCTCGACCGGTTCCGGCGGGGGGGCGGCACGGTGCTGGTGGTCACCCACGGCGAGGCCGCCCGGGAATTCGCCGACCGCGAGCTGCGCATGGAAGCCGGCCGCCTGCTCACCGCCGCCGCTCCCGCCGGCTGAAAGCCCGTCTGAAAAAGCGGGACGCTCCGCCGCCTCCTCCCCTCGCCGCCTACGAGGAGCACTTTCGGCTTCGATCTTCGGATTTCCTTCGGTCCTTGTTCCGCCCGCGGACCGGGCAGCCTCTCACCAATCCTCCCACCCCTGTCTCGGACGCCGAATTGTTCTCGGTGAGGATGTTGCTTTCGACGGGGAGATCTCTTCATATACCTTGACTTGGGTGAGACGCCTTCGCCATGAGCCAACGCGATTTTTGGTGATCTCCTTCTCTCGCGGGGGGCGCGCCGGCGGCTTTTTCTTGGCGTTTGGACGCGCGGCGAAATAATGGCCTCCGCGCGCGGGGCGCATTGCCGGTCCACCGATGAAAACCAAAATTTTATTCCTCTGCACGGGCAACTCCTGTCGCAGCCAGATGGCGGAAGGCTGGGCGCGTCACCTCAAGGGCGACGTGATCGAGGCGTGCTCGGCCGGCATCGAGAAGCACGGCATGAATCCCCATGCCGTGCGGGTCATGGCCGAGGCCGGCGTGGACATCCGCCCCCAGTTTTCCAAAAAACTCCCGGAACTCGCGTCGCTGGATTTTGACTATGTGGTCACCGTTTGCGGTCATGCCCACGAGCATTGTCCGGTCTTCCCGGGGCGCGCCAAGGTGGTCCACGTGGGATTCGAGGATCCGCCGGCGCTGACCCGCGACCTGCCCGACGGCGAAGCGAAGCTGGCCGTGTACCGGCGCGTACGGGACGAAATCCGCCGTTTCGTCGAAACCCTGCCGGAGAGCCTGGAAGCGCGCCGGTGACCTCCGGCCCGAATTTTTTCCATCCGTTATGACCACCTACGTTTACGAGACCATCCCCCGGAAACCGGGAGAACAACCCAAATACTACGAGATCAGGCAGAGCATGAAGGACGCCCCGTTGGAGCGGCATCCCGAAACGGGCGAACCCATCCGCCGGGTGATGCAGGGCGGGTTCGGCATCCTGACCGGCGGGCGCTCCCGCGAAACGGCCCCGCCGTGCGGTTGCGCGCCCGGTCGCGAGTGCGAACCGTCCGGCGATTGCGGCGGGGGGTGTTGTTGCGCCCGTTGAGCGGCGGGACGGGGAAACCGCGGTGAGCGGATTCGAACAACGGCTGGCGGCGCGACTGGCCCGGCAGCGGGAACGGGGCCTGCATCGGACGCTGCGTCCGGTGGCGGCCGCGCAAGGTCCGCGCGTCCGGATGGAGGGGCGCGAGCTGCTGAATTTTTCCTCCAACGACTACCTCGGTCTGGCGGGCGATCCGGTGTTGGCGGAGGCCGCCCAAACCGCCCTGCGTCGCTGGGGCGCGGGCAGCCGGGCGTCGCGGTTGTTGTGCGGTTCGCTCGCGCCGTTGCACGACCTCGAAACCCGGCTGGCGGCCTTCAAGGGCGCGCCGGCGGCGTTGCTCTTTTCCGCCGGATACGCCACGGCGCTGGGGGTCATCCCGGCGCTGGTCGGTCCCGGCGACGTGGTCGTGCTCGACCGGCTGGCGCACGCCTGCCTGGTGGACGGCGCGCGGTTGTCGGGGGCGAAGCTCCGCGTGTACCGGCACAACGACCTGGCGGATCTGGAACGCATCCTCCGCTGGGCGCGGGACCGGCGCGAACCGGACGGCGCGACGCTGGTGGTGACCGAAAGCGTGTTTTCGATGGACGGCGATCTGGCCCCGCTGCGGGAGCTGGTCGCGTTGAAGGAGCGGTTCGGGGCATGGCTGCTGCTGGACGAGGCGCACGCCACCGGCCTGTACGGCGACCGCTTCGGCGGGCTGGCCCAGGCGGCGGGCGTGACGGAACGGATCGAGGTCCAGATGGCCACCCTCGGCAAGGCGCTGGGCGCGGCGGGCGGCGCGGTGTGCGGGTCGCCGCGCCTGATCGAGTGGCTGGTCAACCGGGCGCGCAGCCTGATTTACTCGACCGCCCCGCCGCCCGCCGTCGCCGCCGCGGCCCGGGCGGCGCTGGATGTTTTGAACACGCCCGCCGGCGCGGCGCGGGTGGCCGCGTTGTGGCGCAACGTGGACGGCATGCGCGACCGGCTGCGCGCCCTGGGCCGGCCCGTGCCGGCCGACCGGAGCCCCATCCTGCCGATTCACGTCGGCGACGAAACCGCCGCGATGGCGGTGGCCGGGCGGCTGAACGAACGCGGCATTTTGCTCCCCGCTGTGCGGTATCCCACCGTGGCCAAAGGACGGGCCCGGCTGCGGCTCACGTTGTCCGCGCTCCACACGGAGGCGGATTTGGACCAACTGGCCGACGCCCTCGCGCGTTCGCTGCCCGCCCCGGAACGCTCATGAACCTGAATTTCGCGGAGGGACATCCGGTGACGTTCGTTCGGAAAAAGAAACCGCCTCGGAGCCTGTCGGAAAACGCCGGGTTGGGGAACCCGGC
>CAZRPT010000077.1:0-5782 GCA_964601985.1 uncultured Verrucomicrobiota bacterium | reverse complement strand
TCATGAAATCCCTCGACGCCAAGCTGGCTGAGATTCGCGCCAACCCCGCCACGCGGACCTTCATCATCGCCGACGCCAAGGACGCCGACATGGCCTTCGGCGTGCGGGCGCCGGGGCCGCGGCATTACCTCTCCAGCCGGGGCGCGCGGGCGGCGCAATTCTCCCCCGAGGTCTGGTCCCGCGACGAATTCGGCTACCGCAACCTGCCGGAATTCCTCGACATCATCCGCGAAGTCACCCGGCAGGGCTTGGTGGACATCATGCTCATGTCCGCCAGCGTCAACGAACAGCTCACCATCAAGGAGGGCCTCTTTCGCGACAGCTCCGTCACCCCCGCCGCCCGCGCGAACGACACCACCGACGTCTGGGCCGTCCGCCACGGCGCCTACCTCACCCGACCGGCCCAGCCGTTCCGCTCCGCCACCATTGACCACATCCAGTGCGGCCAACTGGCATGCGACCGGACCGCCGACGATTTCCCCGGCGCGAACCTCGGCCTCTACTCGGTCACCTTCGTCAACGACCTCGAACAGGACCGGGCCACCCTGCAAGCCTTCAAGGAGTTCCGCCTCGAAGCCGAACAAAAACGCTTCCGCTACTTCCTCGAAGTCTTCGACCCCAACGTGGACAGCGGCGTGCCGCCGGAGAAGCTGGGCGAGTTCATCAACGACCACATCCTCCGCAGCCTCGCCGGCGTGACCGAAGCCGGCCGGCCCCTGTTCCTGAAAATCGTCTATCACGGCCCGCGCCTGATGGAGGAGCTGGTGCAGTACGACCCCAACCTCGTGGTGGGCGTGCTGGGCGGCAGCGCCGGCACCACCTACGACGCCTTCCGCCTCATCCACGACGCCCAGAAATACGGCGCCCGCGTGGCCCTGTTCGGCCGCAAGATCAACAACGCCGAGCACCAGCTAGCCTTCATCGAAATGCTCCGGCTCATCACCGACGGACGCCTCGGTCCCGAGGAAGCCGTGCGGGCTTACCACGACATCCTGGGCAAACTGAAGATCCTCCCGCGCCGCTCGTTGGAGGAGGATCTGCAACTCACCGACCAGGCCATGAGCTACGGCGGCGGCGACTCCCGCGCCTCGGTAACGATCCGCCAAAACCCGCTGGCCCGTCCCGCCTCCGCCGACGCACCCTCCTCCGCCACCCCGCCGGAAACGTCCGCGTCGGAAACCGCGTCGTCGTCCGCCGGGGACTCCGCCGACTGGCCCCGTCTCCCCGACGGCGCCCCGGACTTCGCGGCCATGACCCCCGCCCAGCGCCAGGCCTACCACACCGCCCGCCTCAAACGCCGCTTCGGCTGAACCGCCGCCGCCGCCGTTTTGCCCCGCCACCGTCGCGGCCGCTCGGGTGGCACCCGCGTCCCGCGGGTCGAGGCGGGCGTCCCGCCCGGCTCCCGATGCGGAGGAAAAGGGTTCTTTGGTCCGCCCACACGTTCTTCGTGGCTCCGGTTGCTCCGACGCCCGTGAGACCGTTGAAGCGGCCGCGAGCACAGGACGCGGGGGAGGCTTCGGCGGGACGCCGAAGCCGACCCGCCGGAGGCGGGTGCTACCCCGGTGGGGGAAATCCGAAAGGAGCGCGTTCCTCCCGTGGCGCAGGTTTCCAACCTGCTGTAGCGCCGACTTCCAGTCGGCCAGGCTTTCCTTTTTACGCGGCTGCCGATTTTTCCCGCCCGCCGGGCCGGCTGGAAGCCGGCGAAACAGCAGACTGGAAGTCCGCGCTACGGAAGAGCTGTTTCGTCACTTCGGTGGCCACGGGAGGAAAATCGGACGCCTCGCAGCGTGCCACGCTGCGATACGGCAGGCTGCCAGCCTGCGCTACGGGGGAGCGCACGCGCCTCGCGTGCGCCGAGAGGCGCCCCGCCCCTCGATTCCCCGCGACCGGTTTTCGCGGCTGCCCCGGTCCCGCCCTTCAGAGCCCGTCGGAAAACGCCGGGTCAGGGGACCCGGCCTGCGGGGCTGCTGCTGCCCCCCTTTCTGCGGGCCGGCTGCCTCCGGCCGGCGGGGAAGCGGTTGTTCTGCCACTTCGGCGGCGCGGGGGGACGCTTTTTTCGGAATTCGGATTTCGGGATTCGGATTTCCCTCGGCTCTCGCTCCTTCGGTCCCCCGGATTTTCTTCTCCGCCGCCGGCTTACGGCGGGGGCGGGGCGGATTGGCGGGAAACGCGGGTGGACCAGAGGAGAAAGGCCACGATGGCCACGTTGATCACCAGGAGCCCGACGGTGAGGATGTTGACGTGGTGGGTGAGTTCGCGGATTTCGAAGGGGATGTAGAGCGCGCCGGAGATGGCGCCGAGCCACTCGGCCCAGGCGCGTTGCCGCCACAATCCCCAGGCCTCGACGAGCCGGATGAGGGCGTAGGCGAAGACGCCGGCCGCCAGCCAGTGCAGGGTGGCGCTGGAGGTGTGCTCTCCCACGTAGGTCAGCAGCCGGGCAAGCCAGTGGACGGGATCAAGGTGCCAGTGTTGAATCCAGCCGCGGGTGACGGCCCGGAGATGGTCGGGCGTCAGCAGCAACAGCAACGCGCCGCCGGCCAGCGCCAGCAATCCTTTCGTGGCCTCGATCAGCGCGACGGTGTGCAAACCGGCCACCACCAGCGGGGAGGCGGGCCGGGCGACCGGGGGCGTCGGGTCCTGTTCCGGGGACGCCGGGGAATCCTCCACCGGACTAGGCATTCCGCTCCTGGTACCGTTTGAGGGCCGCGCCGATGAAGCCTTTGAAGAGGGGGTGCGGCGCGTTGGGTTTGCTGCGGAATTCGGGGTGGAACTGGCTGGCCAGGAAGAAGGGGTGGTCCTTCAGCTCGATCAGCTCCACCAGCTCGCCGTCCGGCGAGGTGCCGCACAGGTGGAACCCCGCCTGCTCGAACTGCTCGCGGTAGGCGTTGTTGAATTCGTAGCGATGGCGGTGGCGCTCGTGGGCGACGAATTCGCCGTACAACTTGCCCGCCCGGGAACCGGTCCGAATCTGCACCTCCTGCGCCCCCAGCCGCATGGTGCCGCCCAGGTCTTTCACGTTTTGCTGCTCTTCGAGCAGGGCGATGACCGGGTGGGGGCTTTCCTTGTCAAACTCGGTGGAGTTGGCGTCCGCCCAGCCCAGCACGTGCCGGGCGAACTCGATGGTGGCGATCTGCATGCCCAGGCAGAGGCCGAGGTAGGGCACGCCCTGTTCGCGGGCGTATTGGACGGCGAGCAGTTTGCCCGCGATGCCGCGGTCGCCGAAGCCGCCGGGCACGAGGATGCCGGAGAGCCCCTTGAGCTGCTGCTCGAGGTTTTCCGGGGTCAGCTCCTCGGCCTCGATTTTCTCGATGTGCACTCCGCAATCGTTGGCGATGCCGCCGTGGCCGATGGCTTCGTCCACCGATTTGTAGGCGTCCTGCAGGCCGATGTATTTGCCCACCATCCCGATGCGCACCCGGTGTTGCGGGGCGATGATGCGCCGGAGGATGTCCTGCCAGTGGGCCATGTCGGCCGGCGGGGCGTCGTCGAGCCGCAGCAGCCGGCAAATCCGGTCGTCCATCCGCTCGCGTTGCAGCATCAACGGCACCTCGTAGATCGTGTGATCCACGTCCTTCTCCTCGATGACCCCTTCGATGGGGACGTTGCAGAAGAGGGAGATTTTCTGGCGCAGCTCCTTGTTCAGGGGGCGCTCGGTGCGGCAGACGAGGATTTGCGGCGTGATGCCGATTTCCCGGAGCTTGGCCACCGATTGCTGGGTGGGCTTGGTCTTCAACTCGCCCGCCGCCTGGATGTAGGGCACGTAGGTGACGTGGATGAAGAGGGCGTTGTCGGGGCCCACTTCGAGGGCGAACTCGCGGATGGCTTCGAGGAAGGGCAGCCCCTCGATGTCGCCGGTGGTGCCGCCGATCTCGGTGATCACCACGTCGGCGCCGGAAATCCGGGCGATCTCGCGGATGCGGCTCTTGATCTCGTCGGTCACGTGGGGAATGACCTGGACGGTCTTGCCGAGGTATTTCCCCTCGCGCTCCTTTTCGAGCACCCGCTGATAGACCTGGCCGCTGGTGAGGTTGTTGATCCGGGTGAGGTGGGTGCTGGTGAAACGCTCGTAATGGCCCAGGTCCAGGTCGGTCTCCGCGCCGTCGTCCAGCACATAGACCTCGCCGTGCTGGAAGGGGTTCATCGTGCCCGGATCCACGTTGAGATAGGGATCGAACTTCTGCAACGTGACCTTGAGCTGGCGGTTTTCCAGCAGCGTTCCCAGCGAGGCCGCCGTCAGGCCCTTGCCCAACGAACTGACCACGCCGCCCGTGACGAAGATGTATTTGGTGCTCACAACGGCTGTTTGCTGTCGCAAAAAGGGGTTGGCTCGCGCGGCCCGGCCGTTTCGCCGCGGGCGGCCAGGAGGGCCTCGACCCGCGCCACGTCCTCCGGCACGTCCACGCCGACACTCGCGTGGGCCACGGTCACGACCGCGATGCTGAAGTCGTTTTCCAGCGCGCGCAACTGTTCCAGACGCTCGGCCCGTTCCAACGACGACGGCGGAAGTTGGACCAGCCGCAGCAGGGTCTCCCGCCGGTAACCGTAAATGCCCAGGTGATGCAAAAACGGAAACGCCGCCACCTGTTCCTCCACCGAACCCGCGGCGGCGTCGCGCAGAAACGGAATCGTGCGCCGCGAAAAGTATAGGGCCCGGCCCGAGCGGCTGACAACGACTTTGACCACGTTCGGGTCCGCGTAATCCGCCGCCCGCAGCGGCGTGGCCGCGGTGGACATCTCCGCCTCCCTCAGCGCGCCGGCCACGGCGTCAATCACCGCCGGGTCCATCAACGGCTCGTCCCCCTGCACGTTGATCACGGCGTCGCACTCCAGCCGGGCCGCCACCTCCGCGATGCGGTCGGTGCCGGAGGGATGATCCGCCCGGGTCAGCTCCACCCGGCAAAACCCCCGTGCCACCGCGGCGATGCGCTCGTCGTCGGTGGCCACCACCACGTCGGCCAGCGAAGCGGCCCGGCGGCAACGCGCCACCACCCACTCGAGGAGCGGCCGCCCGGCGATCCGGGCCAGCGGCTTGCCGGGAAACCGCGTCGAGGCGTAACGCGCGGGAATGACGCCGAGGAGTTTCATGGGGCGGGAGACGGGGCGGACCTTCCGGGGCGGCGGCTCCCGCCGGCGGAAAATTCCGCGGCGCTCCCAACAGTTGCCGGTGGCGGGGGCCGAAGCACGGCGGAGTTTAGCCGCTCCGATCCGGAAACGGCAAGTCCGCGCGTGGCCGGCGCCCTTTTCCGCCGCCGGCGCGCCGGCGCGCGGGATTCGGACTGTCACGGGCGGGGCGCCGCGGCTAGACTGCGCGCATGAAAACAGTTCGGGTGCCGCTGGGCGAACGGAGTTACCGCATCCTGATCGGGACGGAGTTGCTGCCGCGATTGGGACCGGAATGCGCGCGGCTGAAGCCGGGCCGGCGCTGCGTGGTGATTTCCGACAGCAACGTCGCGCCGTTGTACGCCGACGCGGCGAGGCAATCCCTGCGGGAGGCGGGCTTCGAGCCGCTGCTGATCACCCTCCCGGCGGGCGAGAAATCCAAACACCTCCGCCACGTGCGCGCCTGTTACGACCTGCTGGCGGCGCAACGGCTCGAACGCGGCTCGTTCGTGGTGGCGCTGGGCGGCGGCGTGGTGGGCGACCTGGCGGGATTCGTGGCGGCCACCTACCTGCGGGGCATCGGCTTCGTGCAGGTGCCCACCAGCCTGCTGGCGCAGGTGGACAGCTCGGTGGGCGGCAAGGTGGGGGTCAACCTCCGGGCCGGCAAAAACCTGGTGGGCGC
>CAZRPT010000076.1:0-17232 GCA_964601985.1 uncultured Verrucomicrobiota bacterium | reverse complement strand
ACAGCCTCTTTCACCGCCACCCTCACGGCGAACAACCTTAGGGCCGGTCGGAGAACGCCGGGTCGGGGAACCCGGCCTCCAGCCCCCGGAGTGTTTGGCGCCTTTTTTGCGGGTCGCGCGTCCCTCGTGGTCCCGGGGGATTCCGGCGCGCGGATGCCGGTGAGCCGGCAACGCGGGAGGAAGCACCGGCGGGACCAAGGCCCGCGGGGCCGGGCGCGCGGGCGCGCGCGAACCCATCGCGGATTCTCCATCCGCCGGGCCGCCTTTTTCCTTTACGCGTGGCTGCCGATTTCTTCGCTGGAAGCCGGCGGCACGGCAGACTGGAAGTCCGCGCTACGGGGGAAAAGGATTTCCCACCTCATCATCCCCGGCGGCTCCAGAGGGCGCGCTTTTCTTTCCTTTCGGATTTCGGAATTCTTTCGGGCCCTCGTGTCGTCGGGCCTTCGGATTTTTTTCTCCGGGGGCTTCGCCTGCTTGCTGGCGGGCGGGGGGATCAGGGCCGGGAGAGGCGGCGTTTGCGGGTTTTGCGCCATGCCAGGGCGGCGGGCGCGGCCAGTTTCACGCCTTTGGCGGCCCTGCCCAGCCAGCCGGTCGCGGAGTTGCGCTTTTTGCGCCGGCGTCCGCGGCCGGTGAGAAAACCCGCCACCGGCGCCACCAACGGCAGCCAGTGTCGGGCCTGCCGGACCAGGTGGCCCACGTCGGCCAGCCGGCGCGCGCCGGCCTTGAGTTCTTGAAGCTCGGCGGCCAGCAGGATGCGGTTGAGTTCGCTTTCGAGCACGAGCGCCCGTTTGCGAGCCTCCCACGGATCTAGGGGTGATGTCCTTCCAGCCATTCGCGATCCTTGCGCAGTTCACCGACGGTGGCCTGGAAGGGGGCGCCGTCTTTGAGCCGCCGGCGCAGCCGCCAGGCGGCCGCGCCGGCCCCCAGTCCGTAAAAGGCGATGAGCCCGCCCAGCACCGCGAACCGTCCTTGTTCCCAGAAAAGCGCCACGAGGGCGAAGCTGGCGAAGAGGAGGGCGAGCAGGGCAAACACCCCGATCAAGATCCCCAGGACGAGCACTTCCACCAGCCGTCGCTGCTCTTCCCGCAGCTCGACCACCAGCAGCTCGAAGCGGTTTTCCAGCACCGCCACCAGCCGGGCGGACAGACGGCGCAATGTCCCCGTGATGCCGCGGGGGAGGTTGTCGGGCGCGCCCATGCCGCGGGATTAACGACGCCCGAGCACCAGTCCCAGCAGCACGCCCACGCCGAACGCCACGCCGATGGACTCGTAGGGATGATCGCGCACCAGTTTGTCGGTGCTCTCGACGCCGGCCGTGGCCCGCGCTTCGAGCCGCTGGCACGCTTCATTTGCCGAGTGCAGCACGGCGTTCAGGCGTTCCCGCACTTCCGTGGCTTTTTCTCCTGCCTGGTCCGCCGTGGCCCGCAACAGTTCCTGGGTGTCGCGCGCCACTGCTTTGAGATCGGCCACCAATTTGTCCTTGTTGATTTCGCTCTCGCTCATAAGTTCTCCACTCCTTCCGCAGGTTCGACAGTTGGTCGGACAACTCGTTCAATATACCAGTCTTTCCCCGCCCCGGCCAGCGCAACTTCCTCCGGGGCGGGCGGGGCAATGCGGTTGACGCTCCGCCTCAGCGCGTTAAGCTGCGGCATGAGCAAATGCGCGCACTGGCTGGCAGGGCTCCTGCTGTGGAGCGCGGGAGGCATGGTGGACGGCGCGACGCCGGTCTCCTCGGGGGTGACGTTTCCGGCGCCCGCCGACGCCCGGCAACGCCAGTATCTGGGGCTGTCCGCCGGGGCGGAGACGTTCGGTCTGGCCGACGTGCAGGCGGACTGGCTGGTGGTGGAGGTGTTCGACATGTACTGCCACATCTGCCAGCAAAGCGCCCCCGCCCTCCGGCGGCTCCATGACGCCGTGCAAAAGGCGGGGGTGGGCGACCGGGTCCGTTTTCTGGGGGTGGGGCTGGGCAATTCGCCCCTGGAGGCCCGCGCCTTTGCCCGGCGGTTCAAGTTTCCCTTTCCGGCGGTGCCGGACCGGGAGAATCAACTGCGGAAGCTTTTTCCCCGGCTCCGGGCCAGCACGCTGCTCGTTTTTCACCGTCAGGGTGACGCCCGCCAGCTCTTCACCCGGCACGACGGGCTCCTGCGCAAGAAAGATGCCGACGAGCTGGCGAAGAAAATCATTGAAGCCGTCCGTTCGGCGGGCGCTTCCTCCTCTTCCTCCTCTGAATCATGAAGCGTTTTTCCTGGCTCCTGGGTGGGGTGCTGCTGGGCGTCGCGCCTTCCCTCGCGGCGGCGGACTTGGCGGCCCTCATTTACAATCCCGGTCCGCTGAAGCCGGTGGACAGCGTCCTCAAGGTGCGGGTGGGGCAGCCGGCCCCTGATTTCACCCTTCCGGCGGTGGACGGCAAGCCGGTCACGTTGAGCCGGTTTCGCGGCCGCAGCAACGTGGTGATTTCCTTCGTGCCGGCGGCTTTTACGCCGGTGTGTTCCCGGCAGTGGCCCGGCTACAATCTCGTCCTCGATCTGTTCGCCGAGCATGACGCCGTGCTCCTGGGGATCAGCACCGACAATCTTCCCACGCTGCACGCGTGGCGCGAGCTGATGGGCGGGGTGCAGTTTCCGCTGTTGTCCGATTTCTGGCCGCACGGCAGGGTGGCCTCCGCGTACGGGGTGTTGCGCGGCGACGGCACCTGCGAGCGGGCGCTGGTGGTGGTGGATAAGAAGGGGATCATCCGCTACCTCGACGTCCACGACATCAACACCCGCCCGCCGCTCGAGGATCTGATGCGGGTGCTGGAAAAGCTGGATTGATCCGGAGGACGAGGCAAACACCCCGCCGTTCCCCCCGGCGACGACGCGCGGGGAGTTTCTTTTCCGTCCCCTTCGGGCGCCGCGGCGTTTTCCGCGGTTCGCGACTCGAATTTCCCGCCCGGCGAACGGGTTCGGCCGGGAAAGCTGGCAAACTGGGGCTCATGGAACGTAAACCAGCAACCGCGCCCCGCCCGCCGGTGGGTTGGCGGGGCGAAGTCGAGATCGAGGACGTGGCCTTCGGCGGCAACGGGGTCGCCCGGGTGGACGGGTTTGTCGTCTTCGTGCCGTTCGTGGCCGCCGGGGAACGGGTCGAAATCGAGCTGACCGGGGTGCGCATCCGTCGCCCAAGGGCGGGCTCAAGGTGGTGCTGCGCAAATATCCCGAAGGCTGGGAGCTGCCGCGCTCCGTCCGGGCCGCGACGGCGTCATCCTGCGTGCCGGGCGTTGCACCGCCACCTACCTGCCGCAGGTGTGGGAGAAGCTGCCGGAACCCCGGCGCTTCCTCGAAAGCCTCGCCCGCAAGGCCGGCCTGCCCGCCGGCGCCTGGCGCGATCCCGCCACCGAGCTGAGCGTGTACACCGTCGAATCCTTCACCCAGGAACCGCCGGGCTGAGCAAGCCCGGCTCCCCTTTGAGCGAAACCTTCATTTTATGTCTCCTATGAAAAAAACCTCCTGTCTCCCTCTGTGGTGCGGCTTGTTCGGTCTCGCGGTGGCGCTGGCGAACGCCGCTTCGCCGGACGTCGGCAACATCGTCTGGCATTCGCCCAGCAAAGATCATCACGGCTCGATGCCCCTGGGCAACGGTTCGACGGCGGTGAATGCCTGGATCAACCCGGCCGGCGAACTGGAGTTCTACCTCAGCCGTACCGACAGTTGGGGCGACAACGCGCGACTGCTCAAGGTCGGCAAGATTCGAGTCACGATGGACCCGCCGCCGCCGCTGACGCCCTTCGAGCAGACCCTTTCGCTGAAAGACGCCACGATGATCGTCCGCTACGGCGCCGGGGCGGAGGCCGCGACCCTGCGGCTTTGGGTGGACGCGAATCATCCGGCCATCCACGTGACGATTGACTCGGCCACGCCGAGAACGGCCACGGCGGCAATCGAGTTGTGGCGCACCAACCGGTTCCCCCTGCCCAGCCTGGAGGTGAGCGATGTCCTGTTCGACCGTTCGAAACCCGGCCACATGCACGCGCCGACGATCGTCGAACCCGACACGGTGCTGACCGGCCAATCCGGCCGCATCGGGTGGTATCATCGCAACATCAAATCGGTCGGGCCGCGCCTGCACGCCGAGGTGCAGGGGATGACCGGCTACCCGCGCCCGGATCCGTTGCTGCACCGGATTTTCGGCGCCCTCATCACCGCCGAAAACGGCGAGCGCCGCGACGACACCCACCTCGTTACTCCGCGAAGCCGGCATCAGCGGTTCAGCATTTTCGTGGACACGATGCACCCGGCCACGACGGAAGAGTGGCTGGCGCAAATGGACGCGCACATCGCCGCGTTCGCGAAAGACTCCTTTGCCGCGCGTCGCCGGGCCCACGAGGCGTGGTGGGCGGAGCGCTGGAACCGCAGTTGGATCGTCGCCGAGGAGTCGCCGAACGCCAGAAGCTCCCGGCGCATTCCGACAAACGCGCATCCCGTCCGCCTCGGCGCCGACCAGGGGGGCGGCAGCCGTCTCGCCGCCGGGTGGGGGCGCGTGAGCCTGATTGCCCGCGCGCTGACGCCGGAGGAAATCGCGGCGCTGGCCGGGCAGGCGCCGGACCAGCCTTTGGCCGATCCCTCCGCCGCCCTCTATTCCGCGGTGACCCCCACCGCGGGGGCGATTGACCAGTCAGCGGGGTGGACGTTTGGCCGCGGCCTCACCCTCGAGGCCTGGATTCGCCCCACCCAACCGGGCGCCGGTGGCGGACGCCTCATCGACAAGATCACCCCCGGCGGCAGCGACGGTTTCCTCTTCGACACCCACGGCGGACTCCGGTTGATCGTGGGCCGGGTAACCCTGCAAACCAAAACCAAATTGCCCGTCGGGAAATGGTCCCACCTGGCCGCCGTGATCCCGCCCGGTGGCGAACCGCTGCGTCTTTTCGTCAATGGGCAGGAGGTGGCCCGGAGCGCCCGCGATGAACTCAGCGACGCCCGCGTCGTGACCCGCGCCTACGCCCTCCAGCGCTTCATTACCCTCTGCGCCGGACGCGGGGCTTATCCGATCAAGTTCAACGGCTCGATTTTCACCGTCCCGGCGGAGGGCAAGCCGGGCAATGCCGACTACCGCCGCTGGGGACCGGGCTATTGGTGGCAGAACACCCGGTTGCCTTACGTCAGCCTGTGCGCCAGCGGCGACACCGACCTGATGCGGCCGCTGTTCGCGCAATACATTGACCGGTTCCTGCCGCTCAACCTTTACCGGACCTGGCACTACTTCAAACACGGGGGCGCTTACTACATCGAATGCGTCCATTTCTGGGGCGATGTGTTCAACGAAAGCTACGGCTGGACGCCCCCCGCCGATCAGCGCACCGACAAGTTGCAGCAGTCCGGCTACCACAAGTGGGAATGGGTGGCCGGGCCGGAACTGGTCTATATGGCGCTCGATTACTACGACCACACCGGCGACGAGGCCTTCCTGCAACGCAAAGCCATCCCGACCGCCGACGCCGTGCTGCGCTTTTTTGACGAGCACTATCCGACCAACGCCCAGGGGAAACTCGTCATGCATCCGTCCCAGGCGTTGGAAACCTGGTGGGACACCACCAATCCCCTGCCGGAGGTGGCGGGGCTCCGGGCCGTGACGAAGCGCCTGCTCGCCCTGCCGGAGCGGCTCACCACCTCGGACCAGCGGGCGTATTGGACCGCCTTTCTCAAGAAGCTGCCGCCGCTGCCGACCCGCGAAGTGGATGGCCAGCGCGCCTTCGCGCCCGCGGCCCGGTTCGCCGCCAAGCGCAACATCGAGAACCCGGAACTCTACTGCGTGTTTCCGTTCCGCCTCGCCAGTTTCAACCGGCCGAACGCCGACCTTGCCCGCAACGCCCTGGCCCACCGCTGGGACAAGGGGAACAATGGCTGGCGGCAGGACGACATCTTCATGGCTTACCTTGGGTTGACGGATCAGGCGCGCGATTATCTCGTCGGACGCGCCCGGGCGTGCGATTCGGGATCACGGTTCCCCGCGTTCTGGGGGCCGAACTACGACTGGATCCCCGACCAGGACCACGGCAGCGTCCTGATGAAGGCCTTTCAGGCGATGGTGCTCCAGACCGAACCGGCGCTCGGCGAGCCGGACGACGGAAAGATGTTCCTCCTGCCCGCCTGGCCGCGTGATTGGCGGCTTGAGTTCAAACTCCACGCCCCCGGCCGGACCACCATCGAAGGGCGTTACCAAAACGGACGCCTCACCGGTCTGCGCGTCACCCCGCCGGAGCGCCGGAAAGACCTCGTGATTCCCGCGGACATCAAGGTGACCCCCTAACTCTCTGACACCCCTTCCGGGGTGCGGTCATGAGGAAGGAATCCTCTCCGGCGGAATCGGGCGTGCCGGGGGAACGCTCCGATGCTACACGAAGGGGCGTCATGCAACGCTTGTTTGTCCTTCTGTTCGGTGGGCTGGCCGCTGCCGGTTTCGTCCACGCGGCGCCGGCCGTCATCGTTCCGCAACCCGCGGACGCCCCGCCGGCCCTCGTGACGTTCGCGGCGCGCGAGGTGCAGCGCTATGTCCATGTCCGTACCGGCGTGTTGCTCCCCGTCACCCCAACCGACCCGGCCCGCGAAAGCGCCATCGTGCTGGCCGTGGATCCGGACCTGGGCCGGCAAACGTACCGGCTGCGCACGCGGGGCGATGACCTGTTCATCACCGGCGGCAGCGAGGTGGCCGTGCTTTACGGCGCCTACGCCTTCGCGGAAAAGCTCGGAGTGCGGTTCGAGGTGCAGGGCGACGTGGTTCCGGACGGGCGAATCGGGCTGAACCTGCCGGCGCTGGATGAAACCCGCACGCCGCTCTTCGAGCATCGCGGCATTCAGCCCTTCCACGATTTCACCGAGGGGCCGGATTGGTGGTCGTTGGACGATTACCGGACCATCATCGGCCAGCTTCCGAAGCTGCGCATGAACTGGATCGGGTTTCACTGTTATCCCGAAGGTGGCGTGGGACCGGAGGCGCTGGTGTGGATCGGGCTGCCGGAGGACGTGAATCCGGACGGCACGGTGCGCTGGGCGTATCCGAGCCGCTGGGCGAGCACCTCGGGCGGGACCTTCGGTTACGGCCCGGCCAAGACGTCGGAGTTCGCCGCCGGGGCGGGCCTGCTCTTTCCCGGTGACGATTTCGGCTCGCCGGTGACGGTGGGCCATCGCCCCATCCCCACGACCTTGACCGGCAGCATCGAGGTGTTCAATCGCGCCGGACGTTTTCTGCGCGGCGCGTTCGACCTGGCCCAACGGCTCGGCGTGCATACGGTCGTCGGCACCGAAACGCCGCTCAAGATTCCCTCGGCGCTGCAAGAGCGGCTCCGCGAAAAGGGGCTGGATCCGGCAGCGCCGGCCACCGTGCGCAAGCTCTATGAAGGGATGTTCCTGCGCATCAAACGCGCGCATCCGCTGGGCACCTACTGGCTCTGGACCCCCGAGAACTGGACCTGGGGCGGCAACACGCAGGAACAGATCGAGGCCACCCTGGCCGATTTCCGCGCCGCCTTGGACGCGTTGGCGGCGCTGGACCACCCGTTCGGGTTCGGCACCTGCGGCTGGGTGCTCGGGCCGTCACAGGATCGTTCGCTCTTCGACCGCTGGCTGCCCCGGGACGCGGCGGTGGCCTGCATCAATCAACAGGTCGGCTTTTCGCCGGTCGAACCGGGGTTCGTTCGCATTCAGGACCGTCCGCAGTGGGCCATCCCGTGGGTCGAGGATGATCCGGCCATGATCCTGCCCCAGCTCTGGGCCGGACGGATGCGTCGCGACGCGGCCGATGCCTACGCCTACGGCTGCACCGGCCTGCTGGGCATCCATTGGCGCACCCGCATCCTCTCGCCCAACTTCGGCGCGTTGGCCGCGGCGGCCTGGGATCAACAGGGCTGGAACCCCGAGCCGGGCGTGCGGCTCGCCGCGCCGGCCGCGCCGAGCAACGACATTCGCCTCGGCGGCAAGCGGGGGACCGGCCGGGGGCCGATCGCCGGGACCGACGAGGACGCGGTCTATCGCGTCTGCCGCTACAACGGCGAAGGGTACCGGGTGCGCGTGCCCAACGGCGTTTACACCGTGACGCTCAAGTTTTGCGAGATCGCCTACGACCAGCCCGGCAAACGGGTGTTCGGCGTCCGGGTGCAGGACCGCGAAGTGGTCCGGGATCTCGACGTCTTTGCGCGTGCCGGCAAAAACGTGGCCTGCGACGTGACCATCCCCGACGTGCGGGTGACCGATGAAACGCTGAAAATTGATTTTGTCCCCCAGGTCGAGTTTCCCTTTCTTGCGGGCATCGTCATTGACGGTCGAACCGCCGCCGCGAACCAGATCGCCAGCCGGCCCTTCCAACGACGCATCAACTGCGGTGGCGGGGCGGTGGCCGGTTACGAAGCCGACCTGCCCGACGCCGGGGCCGTGCCGGTCGAACGCAACCTGCCCCGGGACCTGCCGATTGCGGACTTTTACGCCGACTGGTGCACGGCGCAATTCGGTCCGGAAGCCGCCCCCGAGCTGGCCGCCCTGTTCACCCGGCTGGATGGCGGCGGACCGGACGTCATCACCCGCAGCACGCGCGGCGCGCACCTGCCGCGCCCGGCCACGTGGATCGCCGGTCCGGGCGGCATCGTGGCGAACCGCAAACCGTGGGCGAAGGAACAGGCCCGCTACGCTTTCGTGGATGAGCTGGCCGCCTTGCGTCCCCAAATCCGCGGCGCCGGAAACCTGGCCCGTTTCGATTACTGGCTGAACAGTTTTCGTTACCTCCGGGCGGTGGGCAAAATCGGCTGCACCCGGGGTGCGCTCGATGCCGCGATGCAACGCCTCGCCCGAGCCCAAACCGCCGGGGAACGCCGGCGGCTTGCCGAGCAGGCGCTGGCGATGCGCGAACAACTCGCCCGGGACTGGGAGCGGATGATCACCCTCCAGCTTGCGGCGGTGGAAACCGTGGGCGAGCTGGGCACCCTCGCGAACCTCGAACAACACGTGCGCCGCAATCCGCGCGACGGCGGCAAGCACCGCTTCCTCGACCACCACGACGCGGCCCTGGCCAGGGCGCTCGGGCGACCGCTGCCGCCCACCGTGCATCCCACAACGAATTACCTGGGCCGTCCGCGGCTCATCGTGCCGACGCAGCGCGGCTCCCGCGCTCCGGACGAAACCCTGGCCATCCAGATCATCGTGCTCGACCGCGAGCCGCCACAAGCGCTCACCCTCCGCTGGCGTCCGCTGGGCGCGCGGCAGTGGCGCCCGGCGCGGGTGCGTCATCTCGGCCGGGCGGTTTGGCAGGGCGAACTGCCGCCCGCGCCGGAGGAAGCCAGCGTGGAATATCAAGTCCGCGCGGTTACCGCAGGCGGGGTGGCGCTCCAATGGCCTCCGGGTCCGCCGCAAACCGTGGTAGTCCTGCCGGCGGCGGATTGAGCGCGAGCCGGGTTCGGCGTGGCTTGGCGCGGCAAACTTGGCATACTGGGGGCTCATGGAACGTGAACCAGCAACCGCGCCCCGCCCGCCGGTGGGTTGGCGGGGCGAAGTCGAGATCGAGGACGTGGCCTTCGGCGGCAACGGGGTCGCCCGGGTGGACGGATTTGTCGTCTTCGTGCCGTTCGTGGCCGCCGGGGAACGGGTCGAAATCGAGCTGACCGAGGTGCGGAAACAGTTTGCCCGGGCGCGCCTGCTGCGGGTGCTCACGCCCTCGCCGCAGCGGGTGAAACCGGAATGCCCCCATTTCGGCGCGTGCGGCGGCTGCCAGTACCAGCACCTCGATTACGCGGAACAGCTCCGGGTGAAGCACCGCCAGATCAGCGATTTGATGCAGCGGCTCGCGAAGCTGGACCCGGACCATATCCGGCCGGTGGTTCCCTGTCCGCGTCCCTACGGTTACCGCAACCGGATCATGCTGCGCAGTCAGTGGAACGGGCGCGAGCAGCGGCTGATCGTGGGCTTCATCCGCTACGACAACCACTGGGTCGAGGAGCTGGAGGAGTGCCGTATCGCCGAGCCGGAATTGAGCGCCCGCATCCGGGAAGTCCGCGCGAATCCGCCGCCCAAGGGCGGGCTCAAGGTGGTGCTGCGCAAATATCCCGAAGGCTGGGAGCTGCCGCGCGATTCCTTTTTCCAGAACAACTTCCATCTCCTGCCCGGCCTGGTGGCCGCGGTGCGGGAATGCCTCGTGAACGCCGGGACGCGGCAGTTGCTGGACCTGTATTGCGGCGTCGGCTTCTTCGCCCTCGAACTGGCGGACCAGGTGGAGCGGTTCGTCGGCGTGGAGCTGGACCAGAAGGCCGTGGAGGCGGCGCGCGTCAACGCCGCCCGCCGGGGCGCGACCAACGGCGAATTCCTCCGCGCGCGGGCGGAGGAGGCGCTGCCGGAACTGCTCACCCGCGTGCCGGCGGGCGAAACAACGGTCCTCGTGGATCCGCCGCGCAAGGGGTGCGCCCGTTCGATGATCGAGCAATGGCTCGAGGTGCGGCCGGCCCAGATCATCTACGTCTCCTGCCAGCCGGCCACGCTGGCGCGGGATTTGAAGCGGCTCACGGCGGACGGGGTTTACCGGCTCGAACAACTGACGCCGCTGGACATGTTCCCGCAAACCCAGCATATCGAGTGCGTGGCCGATCTGCGGCTGGCCGACACGCCGGAGGACGCCGCGTGAACGAGCTGGGCACGGTGTTCAACGCGGTCCTGCCGGTGTTTCTCGTCGTGGGCGCCGGGTTCGCGCTGCGCCGGCTCAACTGGCTCAACGCCGTGGCCGACGCCAGCCTGTTGAAGATCACCATCAACCTGCTGATCCCCTGCCTGGCGTTCGATTCGTTGCTGGGCAACCAGGCCTTTGCGCGGGCCGGCAACGTCTTTCTGCCGCCGCTGGTGGGGTTCGGCACGGTGGGCCTGGGCCTGCTGCTGGCGGCGGCGGTCCGGCGCTGGGTGCCGGCCCGAACGGAGGGCACGCGGCGCACCTTCGTCTTTTGCACGGCGGTGTACAACTACGGCTACCTGCCCATTCCGCTGGCCATGACCCTGTTCAACCGGGAAACGGTGGGCGTGCTCTTTGTGCACAACGTGGGGGTGGAGATCGCCTTCTGGATCTTCGGCCTGATGCTGCTGGCGGGGGCGGGCCTGCGCACCAGCGGACGCCGGCTGCTGAACGCGCCGTTGCTGACCATCGCCGCCACGCTGCTGCTGAACCTGCTGATCCGCCGCGACCAGGTCCCCGCCGCCGTGCTGAACGCGGCGCACATGGTCGGCCAATGCGCCATCCCGCTGGGCATGATGCTCATCGGGGCGACCATCGCCGATCACGTGGGCGAATTCCGCGTCCACCGGGGCGCCCGCGCCATCGCGCTGGGTTGCCTGCTGCGACTTGGCGTGCTGCCGCTGCTCTTCCTGCTGCTGGCCCGGGTGCTGCCCGCGTCGGTGGAATTGAAACGGGTCATCGTCATCCAGGCCGCCATGCCCTCGGCGGTGTTTCCCATCGTGCTGGTCCGCCACTACGGCGGCGACCCGGCCACCGCCCTGGCGGTGGTCATGAGCACCTCGATCGCGGGCCTGCTGACCATTCCGCTCTGGCTGCAAATCGGTTTCCGGCTGGCCGGCATCGGGTGAAGCACGCCTCCAACGGCGGGGCGGCGTCCGCGCTTGCGTGGCCCCGCGTTGCTTTGGCGGAGGCGGGCGCGTAATGTCGTGGCTTCATGAAACGACGAACGGGCACAGTCTATCTGGTGGGCGCGGGACCGGGGGATCCGGGCTTGTTGACCTTGCGGGGGGCGGAATTGTTGCGCCAGGCGGACGTGGTGGTGCGGGATCCCCTGGTCAACCCCGCCCTGTTGCGGATGGCCCGGCCCGGGGCCGAGATCATCGCGCGCCGCCGCGAACAGTCCTCCCGGGAGGTGCTGGAATTGCTGATCGAGCGCGCCCGCGCCGGCAAAAAAGTGGTGCATCTTTACGGGGGCGATCCCTACGTGTTCGGGCGGGGGGACGAAATGGCGGCGGGCCTGCGGCGGGCGCGCGTTCCGTTCGAGGTGGTGTCGGGGGTTTCCTCCGTGGTGGCGGCGCCGGCGGCGGCGGGCATACCGTTGACGCCCAAGGGGCTTGCCTCGAGTTTTACGGTGACCCTCGGCCCCGAGGGGCCGGACCGGCCGGACCCGGCGGCGGAGTACGCGCGACTCGCCCGCGCGACGGGCACCCGGGTGGTGCTGATGGGCGAAGCCCAGCTCCGGTCGTTGGCCGCCCGGCTTCAGGAACACGGTCTGGCGCCGAAGACTCCCGTGGCCGTGATCCAGGCCGGAACCACGCCGCGACAGGAAACGGTGGTGGGCACGCTGGCCGACATCGCGGACCGCGCGGAAGCCGCCCGCGTCCGGGCCCCGGCGGTGATCGTGATCGGCGAGGTGGTTCGCCGGCGCAAGGCGTTGAACTGGTTCGAATCCCGCCCCTTGTTCGGGCGGCGCGTGGTGGTGACCCGCGCCCGCGCGCGGGCGGGGAAACTGGTGGCCGCGTTGGACGCCCTGGGCGCGGAAACGCTTTCCGTGCCCTGCATTCGCACCGCGCCCCCCTCCGATTTGCAACCGCTGGCCGAGGCCATTCTGGGGCTCAATTGCTACGACTGGGTGATCTTCACCAGCGCCAACGGCGTGGACCAGTTCTTCGCCCACTTCTTCCGCGCCTTCGATGATTTGCGGCACTTGGGGGGCGTGCGTCTGGCGGCGGTGGGACCGGCCACGGCGGCCCGCCTGGAGGCCCTGCGGCTGGCGGTGGATTTGACGCCGAAAAAGTTCGAGGCCCGGCAGATCGCCCGCGAGCTGGCCCGGCAGGGAAGCCTGGAAAACCTTCGCGTCCTGCTCCTCCGGGCGGAAGTGGCCACGCCCGAGCTGCCCGCCCTGCTCGAGGAACAGGGCGCCATCGTGGATGACATCGCCGCCTACCGCACGGTGGCCGAGGCGGAAGGGGACGCCGCCCTCGAGGCGGATTTGCGCGCTTCGGGCGCGGACTGGATCACCTTCACCAGCGGCTCCACGGTGGAGCATTTTCACGCGCGGTTTGATCTGCCGGCCTTGTGCCGGAAATTCCCCGGCCTCCGCTGCGCCACCATCGGTCCGGAAACCTCGAAGGCCCTGCGCGCGCTGGGACTCTCCCCGGCCGTCGAAGCCCGACCGCACACCGTCGAAGCCCTCGTCCACGGCCTGGTCCAATTCGAGCGCAAACAGGCCCGATAGGGGGAAGCCGGACATCGCTCTTCGCGAACACAGCGGCGCCCGGAATTCGCCCGGCGGCTCCTTGGCGGGCGCGGGCGCGAACCTCATGGGCGAACGGATTCCGCCAACGGCGCGAACGTGATCCGCCGCCCGGCGAAACGCGCGCTTTCCCGGTAGCCCGCCGCCCGCGCCAGCGCGACCGCCGCGGGGAAATCCGCTCCCACCTCGTCGGGCCGGTGGGCGTCCGAACCGAAGGTCACCGGCGTTCCCACTTCGCGGGCGAGCCGCAGCAGGGCGGGCGCGGGGTACATTTCGCGGCACTCCTTGCGCAGGCCGGCGGTGTTGATTTCAACGGCCGTTCCCCGCCGGGCCGCCGCTTCAAGGACCGGTCGAAACAGCGGCGTGGGATCCCGTTCCGGGCGGTGGCCGAACTTTTTGCACAAGTCCAGGTGGCCGAGGAGATCGAACAGCCCGCTTTCGACCGCCTCCCGCAGGCGCTCCGCGTAGGCGCTCCAGACCTCCCAGGGATCCTGCTGCTCCCAGCGCGTCCGCTTGGCGGGATTGTCAATGTCCCATTCGCGACTCACGTAATGCACCGATCCGATGAAATAATCCCACGGATGTCGCGCGGCCAGCTCCCGCACCCAGGCTTCCGTGCCCGGCAGATAATCCACCTCCAGTCCCAGCCGGATGCGCAATTGGGGCGTGGCCCGGCGCGCCCGCTCGACCGCCGCCACGTATTCGTCCAACTGCTCCCCCCGCATCCGCCAGTCGTCGAAATCATCCTCCGGGAGGGGGGCGTGATCGGAAAACCCGATTTCCGTCAGCCCCCGGGCCACGGCCCGCGCGGCGTACTCGACCGGGTCTCCTTCGGCGTGCCGGCAAAGCGGCGTGTGCAGGTGGTAATCAGGGGGCAACCGCATGATGCTGTTTCTACTCCGAAAGAGACGCCGCGCGAAAGGGCGAAGTTGTTCTTCCGTACAACGCGGTTTGACGGCCTCGCGCCCAAAGCAACGCCGCCGGGAATCACGGCAGGTTTTCCGGCGGTGTTGCTTCACTTTTTCCGGGCTTCGCGGGGAAATCGCGTTGACGTCTCGTGGCGGTTCGGGCGTAGTGCCGGGCGATGAATGCGGACATGGTGCGGCAGGAGGGCTCGCGGGGCTACGTGATCGCCGTCTGCCTGGTGGCGGCATTGGGCGGGTTGTTGTTCGGTTACGACACCGCCGTGATCAACGGCGCCATCGGCTTTTTGCAGGAACATTTCGCGCTGACCTCGGCCATGAAGGGGTGGGCGGCTTCGAGCGCCCTGCTGGGGTGCGTGATCGGCGTGGCCGGCGCGGGCTTTTTCAGCGATGCCCTCGGGCGCCGGCGCACGCTGCGCATCGCGGCGGTGCTGTTTCTCATCTCCGCCATCGGCACCGCCGTGCCGCGCGACTTCACCACGTTCGTGATCTTCCGGATGCTGGGCGGCATCGGGGTGGGCGTCGCCTCGATGGCCTCGCCGATGTACATCGCCGAAATCAGCCCCGCGCGCTGGCGGGGGCGGCTGGTGTCGGCCAACCAGTTCGCCATCGTGGGCGGCATGCTGGTGATCTATTTCATCAACTACGCCATCGTGCGGCAGGGGGACGCGGCATGGCGGGTGGCGGAATCGTGGCGCTGGATGTTCGGGTCCGAGGCGGTGCCGGCGCTGCTCTTCCTGCTCTGCCTGCTGGGGGTGCCGGAGAGCCCCCGCTGGTTGATCGCCCGCGACCGGACGGAGGAGGCGCGCGAAGTGCTGCTGCGCATCGGCGGTTCCGCGCACGCCGATGCCGAGGTGCAGACCATCCGGGAAACCGTCGAGCACGAGAGCGGCAGTTTCGCCGAGCTGTTCCGGCCGGTCTGGCGGCGCGTGTTGGGGGTCGGCGTGGCGCTGGCCGTTTTGCAACAGGTGACCGGCATCAACGTGTTTCTCTATTTCGGCGCGGAGATCTTCAAGCAACTCGGCTCGAACGTGGACGCCGCCCTGCTGGAGCAAATCGTGGTGGGCGGGGTGAACCTGGCCTTCACCGTGGTGGCCATTTTGACGGTGGACCGCCTGGGCCGGCGGCCGCTGATGATGGCGGGCGCGGCGGGCATGGGGCTGTGCCTGCTGGGCATGGGGCTGGTGGCGCAGGCGGGCACGCTGGGGGTGTGGGTGTTGGCGCTGGTGCTGGGCTACATCGCCTGCTTCGCGGTGTCGGTGGGGCCGGTGACGTGGGTGTTGTTGTCGGAGATGTTTCCCACCCGGTTGCGGGGACGGGCGCTGGGGGTGGCCACGTTGTTTCTCTGGAGCGCCAATTTCGTGGTCTCGCAAACCTACCCCATGCTGAACGAGAACGCGTGGTTGGTGGCCCATTTCCGCCACGCCTTCCCCTTCTATGTGTATGCCGCCTTCTGCGCGGTGCTGGTCTGGCTGGTGTGGGCGAAGATCCCCGAGACCAAGGGGCGTTCGTTGGAGGAGATCGAGCGGTCCCTGGAGGCGTGATTTTTTCGGTCTTTCGGATCGCGGGATTCGGATTTCCTTCGCCCCTCCGTCCCTCGGACGGCGGATTTGCGCGCGCCCGCGGGTCGGGCGTGCCGGCATCCTTCCCGCTTCCCCGGGGGCGTCGAAGCAATCGCCCTCGGTGAGGGCGTTACGGGGTGACGGACGGCAACAGCGTAAGCCAGAAATCGGCGGTTTCGTTGATGAGCAGGGCGCCCGGGGGGGCGTGTCGGCCCTGGACGACACCGGTCACGGAGAAATCGGTCGGGAGCACGTCGGAGAGGGGCAGGAGGTTGAGCCGAAAGGAGGTGATCACGGGCGCGGCGTCGGGCGCGGCGCTCAGGCGCCCGGGGGCGACGCTCATCCGGGGCATGAGGGTCACGGCGTCCAGCCGCACGCCGGGGGGCAGGCCGTCCGCCGAGAGGGTCAACACGCTTTCATTGTCCGGCGGGCGCGACACGCGGAGGGAAAAGGCCGCCGCGCCGCCGGGGCGCAGACGGAACCGGTTGGTGGCGATGAGGGCTTCGAAATGGGGCGCGCGGGCGCCGACGGACAACTGATACACGCAGCCCGGATTGCCGCCTCCGTCGGCGGCGCTGACTTCGAGCCGGTAACGGCCGGTTTCGGGCGTGACCCAGTCGAGGTCAATTTCCGCGCCGGTTTCCTCGACCACCGTCGCGCCGTCGGCGGCCACGATTTTCAGCCGCGCGACGAAGGGCGGTTCGCCGCCGGTGGCCAAGTGGAGGGGGTGCCGCTCCAACGCCCGGGTTTCGAGGCCGTACACGTCCACGTCGCCGTGAGGGTTGATGAAGCCCCGGATGGTTTGCGGCGGGTCCAGCACGTTGCGGCTGACCAAGGGACGGAGGATGCCGGTCGAAAGCGGTTTGCGGACGACGCCGTTCGTGGGGGGCGGCGCGATGACTTCGGCGGCAAGCTCCAGCCGGTAAACCGCCGCCGGCCCGAAGGCGGCGGGGCCGGCGTTGGTGGCGGCGGACACGTGCAGGGTGTAGAGACCGGGCAGCTTGAGTTCGGCGCGCAACACCGGATCCGTCCGCGCGGTGCCGTTGGTCGCGAGGAGGGGCTTCGTCTGACCGCCCAGCAGGGCCAGGCGGGCGATCAGGGGGGAATCCAGTTGACGCGCCCGCAACCGGGCCTCCAAACGCACCGGCCGGGTGACCGGCAGGAGCCAGGCGTCGGTTTCGTCCGGTGCCAGCAGGCGACCGTTCAGGGCGATGGGGGTTTCGGGCACGGCCGCGCCGCGGGCCGCGGAGAGCGCCTCGTTTTCCGTCAGCTCCCGCGCCGTTCCCACCACGAATTGCCGGGGGGCGGCGGCGCCCTGTTCGTTGTAAAACCAGAGCAGCACCGGGCCGGGCGGCACGTCGGGCGCGATGACAACCTGAAACCGGCCCTCGGTTTCGGTGGGCTCCAGCAGGATGCCCGGCGTGAGGACCTGTCCCTGAATCGGCCACGCGGGCCACGCGCCGCCCACCGTCAGCTCGAACCGCGTGCCGGCCCGGCCGCCCGCCGGGTAATGAAAGGCGATCCGGGGCGGAACAAG
>CAZRPT010000075.1:0-44711 GCA_964601985.1 uncultured Verrucomicrobiota bacterium | reverse complement strand
TGTAGGCGTAAATGCTTCCTTGGGAGCGGTCGTACCACAGCGTGCGCAGCTCGGGCAACGGCTCGTTGCTGGTGCCGTCGGTGGGCAGGCTGTCCCCGGCCTCCCGGTGCTCCTGATCTACCGTCTTCGGGAAGTTGTTGTTATAGACGATGTGAATGCTTCCCACCCGCGCCGGGGGCACGGCCACCGGCTTGCCCAACCGTCGGAACCCGCGCTCGGTCCAGTAGATCTTGCGCGGCGGCTTGACGGGGCTCCCGGACACCACGTATCGTTTGGTATAGAGCAAATACACACTCAGCCCCTTGGTCACCGAGTTGGGGCCCAGCGGGTTTTCGTAATCCGCGGGAAAGGTGGCCGCCGTGTAGGGCGTGGCCTTGATCCAGGTGATGAACAACGGCCCGGGCTGGACGGCGAACACCTTGCGGGCGTTGGGACTCCAGTAATAGCCGCTGTTTTCATGGCCGGTGGTGGTGTAAGGCTCGGGCAGCCAGTAATCCTCCTTGTTGACGTCTTGCAGCAGCACGCCGCGCTCGTCCGTCTTCGGCACCTCCACAATGGCGCCAAAGGCGAAAGAGACCCGGCGGCTCAGATAACTCGCGCCGATTTGCGCGCGCCGGAGAATGAGCGCCCCACCGTCGCCGGTTTCCGCCAACGGCAGGTGCATGCGCTCCGCCAGCGCCTGGGAGAAAGCCGTGTCGCCCGACTCCAACTCGGCGGACCCCGCCGCGTCCTGCCAGTCGCTCCGCTGTCGGCCCGTCGTTCCCCCCCAGGTCAGCAAGTTCTGAAACCGGCCCGGAGTGGGCGGCACCGTCGTCAGGCCGTCATCCAGCTGGTCGTTCCGGGTCGGGGCGCGGCCGTCCGAACCCGGCGGGTTGCCCGGCGTGGGAGACAACGGCATCCCGCGCGGCGACTGGAGGTTGTACGGTGTGGCGTCCTGCCGCAGCTCCAGCGGCAGGCGCAATGTGGCGGCGCCAGCCGCAGGTCCCGCCAAAAGCCCGCCGATCACCAGGAAAGAAAAGGACGAAATGCGCATAAGCCGGTTGCGGAAAAAGGTGGACGAACGACCGTCAGCGTCCCTCCCCCGGAGCGCCTCACTTCACCCGCATGATGAATGCCAGGGCATAGTAGGGCGGGCGGTTTTCGTGCGCCTGGCCTCCGCCCGTGGAGTAAGTGTTGTGACTGTGGTAGTAGAGATAATCATTGTCGTTATCCGAATTGCCGCTTCCGGTCCCCTTGTAGCCGCGGTATTGCTTGTAGCTGTCATCCGATTTGCTCACCTCAGCGTGGTAATAGTCACGGAGGGAGTGGTTGTGAGAGGGAATTTGCTCCACGGTAAGCGTCACCTGATTGGCCCCGCCCTTGTTGCCGATGGCGTACGCGCTTCCGGAGCCCACGATAAAGCGGTTCCGCAAGTCCGGCGTTTTTATGTTGTTGTGCCGTCCACCGTCGCACAACGCCCAGCCGTCCGGAATCACGCTCCCCGACCACATGATGATGCCTCCAAGCGGGATGGTGCCATAACCGGAAATGGTGTTGGGCGGCGGCACCACGATCCCGTCGGTGTTTACCTGCAGCTTCGTGCCCGACTGCAGCTTGAAGTTGTACTCGTTCTGGGCCCGCCGGTATTCCAGCCAGTCGCCCGGGGCGAAATTGATGACGGGCTTGTTTCCTCCATCGTTCACCTGCAGATAGGCGCTCCCGTCCAGCGCGAAGTTGACCCGGCTGGCGGTGATCGTGCCGCTGATCCGGGCGGATCCCTGCACATCCAGCGCCCGGGTGGGATTGCCCTGGTTGATGCCCACTTTGGTGTCCGCGATCGTCACCACCGACGCCTTGTTTGCGTTCACCAAGCGTTCCGCTTCCCCGGCATGGTTCGCGTTCTCGGCCTGGTCGGCATGCGTGGTCATGAAGGCATAAGGGGCGCTCAGCAGACGCAGGCGCGGCAGAATGTCCACGTCACCGCCGCCGGAACCGATCCCCTTGACGGTGAGGCCCATCCAGCGCTCCGAGGCGGCGGGCCCGACGAAAACCTGGGACAACGGCGGACGCGGCTCGCTGCTGACGTCGCTGCCTTCGCCCAGCAGGACGCTGAAGTAGCCCTTGTCCACCGTCACGGTCTGCTGCTCGGCCCACAGCAGGTCGCCCGACGCCGTGGAGCCTTCCGACTTCCAGATGCGGAAGACGACGTCGTAATTGCGGGGATTGGGCGATCCCAGGGCGTTGCCGTTGGCGTCCACCAGAAAGCCCTGATACGTCATGCGCTCGGGCGGACGGGAATTGGCGGACCAGCCCGCCGGCAGCCCGGCGGTCAGGATCAAGCCGCCCCACAGGCCGGCGCGGAGGAGGGTTGCGAGACGAGAGGTCATGGGTTGAATCATGGTTTGAGGTTCCGGTTGAGAATGAAGAATGCTCATGGCCGTGCTCATGGCGTGGTCAAAGTGTCCAACGGGGAAATGCGGCGCAGGATGAACGAGCCCCGCGCTTCAAAGGTTTGGATGTCCGGCCCGTTCGCCCGCTGCAAACCCACCACCCGGAGGGTCTCCGCATAGTCGCCCACCAACTCGCGGCCCGAGGCGATCAGGCTGTTGAAGTCATCCGCCGGCGGTTGGGGGGTCAACGTAATCAGCCGCTCCACCGTGTAGGATTCCGCACCCCGGGGGAGTTCCTGTCGGAAGGTGGCGTCCAGATTGTCATGGTCGGGATGATAGGTGTGCAGAAAGGGATTCGATGCCTGGTCGGCGTAGTCCAACGTGACGGTGGCGGTCACCGCTCCGCCTGCGCCCAGCCGTCCGTCGAACACCCATCCGGAATTGTCCGCCGACCACGGGAGGTGGACGGCGCTGATGCGTCGCGCGTCCGCCAGGGCGTCCGGATCCAGAACCGATTCCACCGTGCCGACCACCGGGCGACCGAACCGCCCCGCGCCGAGGTACACCCGTTGCAGCAGGACGGCGTGGCCGGTGGCGGGATTGTGCACGATGAGCCGCAACGGAAAAGGCGTGGCCACGGCATCGAGGTGCGTGTCCACTCCGTTCACCACGTAGCTGCCGTCCCCGTTCATCAGCGGTCGGCCGTCACTGCCACGGGCGTACTGCTTGAGGTACTGCCCCACCTGATTGACCAGGGCGCTGCCCAACCACAACCCGGCGGAGGAGGCGGGCCGGGCGGAAACCGCCAGGTCCATCCGGGCCTGTCCCAGGGAATCGGTGAATTCCAGCACGCCGGCAAAAAGATCGCCCACGTTGCCGCCCATGTCCGCGCGATCCAGTCCCAGCGCCACCTCGACCTCCGAGCCTTCCTCGCCCGCCGCCGCCAACGTCCACGCGCGGGACGCGCTCACGGTCAACCGCTGGTAGCCGTAGGTCAGGTCGGTGGGATTCAACGCTCCCCGCACGATCAGCGAAGGCACGCCCGCGAGGGCCGGCTGCCCCGACGGCGGCGCTTCCGACGGACGCAGCCGGAGGGTGACGGTCAGCGGGGCCGCCGTCAGATTCCGCAGCCGAAACGCGGCGCTGCTCCGTTCCTCGCCGAAATGCACCCCCTCCGCGTTGGCCTGCCGCAGCTCGAACGGCGCGTAATAGCGGTTGTACAAGTGACCGGCCCGGATCCAACAGGCCTCCCCCCGCGTCACCGGGGTGGTGCGCAAGGCGTACACCCGGCGCGGATTTTGCGGCCCCAAATCGCCGCCCACGTACTGGTAGATTTCCGCGTTTTGCAGCAGCGCCGGCGCGCCGCCCAGGAAGGTCTCGAAATCGGGCGGATCCGTTGACACGGTGGGAAACCCCAAAAAATTCAACCCCGTGGTGGTCCACTGATACGCGGGGCACAGCGGACGCCCCTTCACCTGCCAGGTGTAGGAAGCGGTCCCCGCGGCCACGCGCACGAGATACGCCGCGTTGCCCCGCAGACGCGCCAGGGTCCCCGGTTGGGTGGCGTTGCGCACCCAGCTCAACCACTGGCTGTCCCCGCTCAGGCCGCTGCCGCGCGTCGGTTCCTGGGGCGACTGCACGAACTGCTGGGTCGTGGGCGACGGCTGCCACTTCCAGATCTCCAGAATGGGATTGGCGGGATCCCCGCCCACCAGGTTTTCCACCGTGTCGTACGAAGCGTCCACGTGCAGGTACACGGCGTTCCAGCCGGCCTGGAGGGAAAATGACTGGGTGACCCACTGCGCCCGCGCCTCTCCGGCGCCGATCGCTCCCAGCAGGACCAATCCCGCGAAAAACGAGAAACCCTTTTTCATAGCTTGCGATAGAAATACCAGGTCGGTTCCGGCGTCAGCCGCTGCGCGGTCCCCACCGGTTGGCCCTCGGCGTTCACGCCGCCCTCCACGATGATTTCCGTGCCGGTCCAGACCGCCGCCGGATTTTGGCGCGGCAAGGGATGCCCCTCCCCGCTCAACGTCCGCCAGCTCCCCGCCACCGGATCGTAGGCGTACCCCGACGCCGCCGGACCGGCGGCGTCGCGCCCGCCCACCACCAGCATCTCCCGGCCGGTCCAGACCGCCGCGTGATCGCTTCGCGCCCCGGGAGCAGCGGGCACCGCCTCCCATTGGCCCGTGGCCGGGTCATACGTCGCGCCGTCATTCAACGGCACGCCGAACGCGTTCCGTCCGCCCCACACGATCATCCTGCTGCCGGTCCAGACCGCCGTGTGCCCCGCCCGCGGCACAGGCGCGCCGGTCGCGTCCAAGGCCTCCCAGGCCCGGGGCGCCCCGGTGGCGTCGCAGCGCAGCGCGGCGCCGTCCCCCAGCGGTCCCCAAACACCTTCGCCCCCCCACACCAGCACCCGGTCACCCGTCCAGACCGCCGTGGCGCCCTGACGCGGCGCCGGCGGATCCGGCAACGACAATCCCTCCCACAAACCGGTCGTGGGATTGAACAGATCGCCGTCATTCAGCAGCCCCGTGCCGTTGCGACCGCCCCAGATCAGCATCACCCGGCCCGTCCACACGGCCACGTGCCCCATCCGGCCCGCCAACGAGGACGCAAACGGCCGCCATTGCCGGGTATCCGGCGAAAAACGCGCGCCGGCGCTCAAAAATCGTCCGCTCGCAAACCCGCCCCACACCAGCATCTCCGTCCCCGTCCACACCGCCGTGTGCCGGCTGCGCGCGGTGGGCGCGCCCAAAGGGGACATCGGCTGCCATGCCTCCGACTGGGGCCGGTAACCCGCGCCGTTGTTGACCGCCCGACCTGCGGATACTTCCCCGCCCCACACCAGCATTTCCGTCCCCGTCCATACCGCCGTCTCGCCCGTTCGAGGCGAGGGCGCGTTGACGGAGGTCACGTCGCGCCAGGGCGGAGCCGCCACGCTCGTGAACAATGCAAACCCCGCCCCCAACAGCCGGGCGTCCGCCGGATCAGGGGAAACCGCCGTCAGCCCGGACAGGACGGCGCTGCCGCCCGACGCCGACAAAGCCGCCACCTCCGCGCGAAGATTCGCCACCTCTTGGGCCAAACTGTCCAACCGGGAATTAACATCGGCCAAGACGTCAGGCGCCAATTTCGCGGCGGTAATCGCGCCGTCCTCCACCGTGGCGGCCATCAGGGCGTATCCCACCGCCGCCACCCGCTGATCCGGTCCGAGTTGCTGGAACGTCCCTCCGTCCGGGGAAAACCAAACGCGCAAATACACCTCGGAATGCTGAAACACCGTTTCCGGCACGGCGGCCATGTGCGGCAGCGTGGTGTCCCCCAACAACACCGAATAAAGACCGCGCGCCAGCGTCAGCGACACCGCCTCGTCGGGCTGGCCGTCGGCGGGGCTTTGATCGGGCGCGTTGCCCCAGTAAGTCTCCGAGCCATCCACGTTGACGAACGCAAACTTGAACCAGGCCTCCCCCTCATAAACCTGCCCGTGAACCAGCACCCGCCCCTGATGATGCAGCAACGAAGGCACCCCTCCCCATCCCAGGCCTGCTCCTGTGACCCAGACGGTAATCAGCAGGCCTTGAAAAATCTTCAGCATGCCAACGACTGAAAGGTGTGAATTTCAGCTTTCTTGCCCGCCACTCCCTTGCAAGTCAAGTCAAAAATGGGAATGGGATGGAAAAACCGGATGGCTCGTGCCTCCCTGATGGGGGGGGTGAACCAGTCCGAATGGGCCGCCCGCCAGTCGAACAATACGCCAACCCGGTTCGGCGCCTGGCGCCGGAGGATCTCCAGCGGGCTTTGCCACTCTTTGCTCAGGTTGGGACGCCTCAGGTTGAAATAATATCAATGGGTAGTCGCCTTGGCCCATGAAGTCGGCGCGGCTCTGAAAGCGTTCCTGATTGAAAAACTCGTTCTCAACCAGCCGGTGCACGGTTTCCACATCGCTCTGCCAGGTGCAGTGGTGGGGTGGGATGCAGCGGTGATCGGCCCCGTGACTCCGCACCACCCCGGACCGGCCCTGACCTTGGGCGTGCTCCTGAAACTCGCTGCCCTTGTCGGTCTGCCAGATCAAGGACGTCGCCCCGATTTTGTAACTGGCCAAGTGGCGGGAGGGCGGTTCCGCCACGGAGATGGCGACCGACAATTGTCCCCTGCGTTCCGGGAAGGGCTCTTTATATGAAGGAGGCCGCCGGGTGTCCGTGCTGGTTCGCCGGCCCGGCGTGACACCGGCGGGAACGGAATGCCAGGTCCTCGTCGTGACCACCGATTTTCATCCCACCTTGATCGAGGTCCCGGGGCTGAAAGGCCGGGTGAAGCTCAACGCGCCGCTGGACGGCGTGAGTTTCGTGCCGTTGTTGAAAGCGGGGGGCTCCCTCAAGGCAGGGCGTTGAGCGTGGTCCACACCACCGTGGCGCGGCCGGCGTGATCCACCGTGGCGGCGCGCAGCCGGTAAGTCCCCGGGCGGGTGAGGCGGAAGCGGGTTTGCGCCTCCCAACCGTCTTTCATTCGGCGCACTTGGGGGCGGCGTTGGGGCGGCATCAAACAGCGGTAATCGGGCGCTTCGGGACCGTAGAGCTCCCAGGCCACCACCGCGTTGTGATAGACGCCCGCCACGTCCGCGCCCAGGGTATAGAACACCGGCGCCGCGCCGGGCGTCACGCGGGCGGTGGCGGTCACTTCCAGCGGAACCCGCCCGGTTTGGCGGGAAACCCGCACCGCCAAATGAGGCGGGTCGCCGTCCGGCCGTTCCGGGACGCGCGCGCCGGTAAAAAGCCGTTCGCCGCGGGCGTTGCGCACCGCCACCCGACCGTCTTCCCGGACGCGGACCACTTCCCGGTAGCCCTCGAGCCGCAGCTCCGGCAGGTCCCACAACAGATCGAAGCCCACGCCCAGCCGCAGGCAGCGTTCGATCTCGACGAAAAAGTTCCGCATCACCGTCCGGTATTTCACGCCCCAACGGTTGCGGCGTTCGAGGTTCAGCTCGCCCAATCCCCACAGACTGCCCTTGCCCAGATGGACATGGCCGAGGTTGTAGCCGGGCGGCAACAGGATGGCCACCTCGGCGGCCCGGCGGAGGGTTTGGGCGTCGCGCTCGGGAAAGTTTTGGACGTGGTTGCGCAAATGGCGCGTCAGCGCCAGGCACTCGGCATAAGGCACGCAGGCCAGCCGGTGGCTGTCCCAGAAAAAGAAAAATCGCGCGCCCCAATCATAGGCGTGAGTCAGGAACCAGCCGGCGTCCGCGCGGTCCACGGAACCGTAGATGCTCATGCCCCACTGTTTGTCGGCCTGCCGCGCCGCGCCGCGCAAAAAACCGTAAATCAGACTGGTGAAGTGGCGGGGATCGTCGGGGGGGAGCTGGCAGCCGTAGGTCAGATCAATCTCCGGCAAAGTCCGTCGCGTGCCCAGCCGGTCCGGCGGCTCGAAGACGAAGGCGGCCGGGGTGCGCGGATCGGCCAGCAACTGATATGCCGCCGTGGCGGGCATGGTTTCCCAGCTGTAGAGATTGGCCTGGGGAAAGCGCATGACGCCCAGGTCCACGTCCGGACGGACGGCCAGCCCCTGGCAAAATTGCCACGGGGTGCCCTCGCGCAATACCCGGTCAAAATAGCGGGCGAATTCCGCGGCGGCGATTTGCGGCGTAATATCGCGACGGAATCGCGGATCCTTGGCCAGACGCGGGCGCAGCACGAAATCCCGGGTGCAAACCGCCGGCTCATTGAGAAACAGAACCGGCCCCAGATAATTACTCCGATAAAGACACTCGGGATAGGCCGCGTCCTTGCCGCCGACGCCCCAGTAATAAACATCGCGATCGCGCAGCCAGCCGGCCTGTTCGGCGTCCACCCGGAAACAGGTCATGCCGGCGGCCATCATTTCCTCGTAATCCGCCCGCGTCAGCCGGACCAGTTCATAGTCCGAATCGTCGTACCGGCGGGTTTCGTCCCGTTGACGCGAGTTGTGCGGCACGCCGATGAGCAGGTCCGGCGTGAGCCGAATCACCCGGGCTGCCGGCGGCGCGGGGGACGCCGCCTTTTCCCGGCGGACCACCCGGTAACGATGGCCCAGATAAACCACCTCTCCGGGGGCGAGGTCGGCGGCGGCATCGTTGACGCGGGGAAAGAGCTGCCGCCAGCCGCCCAAGCAGGGCAGCACGGCGCGTTTGGCGCGGGCGTGCTGAAACTCCACCGGCGCGCGGTCGCCTTCCTGAAGCAGGTAGCGCCGTGCCGCGGCCTGCGCCGCATCGCGGCGCGCCGGCGGATACCCGTCGCCGAGCCACCAGACCGTGAACCGTCCGCCGTTGGCCTTCTCGGCCGCCAAGCGCCACCACTGACCCGCGGCGTTCGCGGCGCCCGCCGTCAGGGTGAATTGCCGCACCACCGAATCCGCCGGCGATCCCGGCTCCGCGTATTTATAGGTGACGGTTTCGCCGGCCCGCGGCAGAACGGAAGCCGCCGAATGAGGGGCTTTCGCGGCGGCGGCGGTCAGCGTGGTTTGCCCCGCCACGGAGGCCAACCCGGTTGTCAGCAGGAAAATTTGGACTGTTTTCATATCAGGTGGGGAAACAGGAGATAACGGGGTGGGACCCGCGTCTCGCGGGTCGGCTTCGGCGTCCCGCCGAAGCCCGAATTGCGCCCTGAGCGTTGGGAGCCTGTCGGAAAAGGGGACATCCCGCCGCGTGGGGGCACGCGGTCTGCCGAAAGGGCGCGAAATGCCCTTTGACTGTAGGCCGGGTTCCCCAACCCGGCATTTTTCGACAGGCTCTTGGGGACGCAAAAGCATCGTTTTTTCCGCCGGGGCCGAGGTCCGGGCGAGACGCCCGGCCCAACCCGCGAGACGCGGGTGCCACCCGGAGGACGGCCTTTCCTCAATTTCAGCGTTTTCTTCATGGCGTCCGGGAACCGGTCTCCCCCGGGGACACCGGCGGTTTCGAAGAAAAATAATACACCGGAAGCCCCAGCAAAAAGACGCCCAACGCGGCGGCGGCGATCCACGGTTTATAAATGACGGCGCTGTAAATCAGCCAGGCGCAGACCAGGCAGAAAACGATCGTGGGCAGCGGAAACCACGTCACCCGGTAGGGGCGCGGCGTGGCGGGCTCCTTCCGCCGCAGCACCGCCACCGCCAACGTGGTGGCGAAGTAGAAGGCATAAACGGCCGGGGCGGTATAGAGCACGGCGTCCACGAACGTGCCCAGCGCCAGGATCAGCGCGATGGCGATGCCGCCCTGCAGCAACAGCGCCCGTCCGGGCGTGCTGCGATCGGCCTCCCATTTGCCCAGCCAGCGGAACAGGCCGTAATCCTGTCCCACCGCCCACGAAATGCGCGCGCCGGTGAAGATCAGGCCGTTCACCGCGCCCAATGCCGAAACACAGATCAGGGCGCTGACCAGGGACGCGCCGAGCCGGGGGAAGGCGGTCGCCACCGCGTCGGCGGCCACCGCTTCCGAGGTGGCCAGACCGGCGAACCCGAGCGCGTGCAGGAAGGCGCCGTTGACCAGCAGGTAAAGCGCCGTCACCGCCACCGTGCCCAGGACCAGCGCGCGGGTGATGTTGCGCCGCGGGTTTCGCACCTCGGCGGCCACGTAGGCCATTTCGTTCCAGCCGCCGAAGGTAAACAGGACGAAGATCAACGCCAGGCTGAGCGGCAGCGCGGGCGCTTCCGCGACGGACACCGGCGCGCGCGGGGTGAGCATGGCCACCGCGAAGATGGTCAACAGCCCGAGCGCCTTGACCGCCGTGAGCAGGTTTTGCGCCCGCTTGCCCTGCCGGACGCCGAGCACGTTGATGGCGGTCAGGACGGCCACCGCGCCCACCGCCAGCGCCTCCTGCGCCCGGAGCGTTTTGATTCCGAAGGCGCTGCGGGCATAGGTGGCGAAGGCGAAGGCCATCACCGCGATGTCGCCCGGCCGGACCACGACCAGTTGCGCCCAGGCGAACAAAAACCCCGCCGGACGGCCGTAGGCGCGGCTCAGATAGATGTAATCCCCGCCCTGACGCGGATACGCCGTGGCCAGCTCGGCATAACCGAGCGCGCCGCACAAGGAAAGCGCCCCGCCCGCCAGCCAGAGCGCCATCACGCCCCAGCCGCTGCCCGCGCCCTTGGCGATGTCCGGCGCCATCTGGTAGATGCCGACGCCGATGATGATGCCCACGATCAGGCTCGTGGAGTCCAGGAGCGACAGCTCCTGGCGCGGCTGACTGACGGCGGTGTTCACGCCGCCAGTTTAGCGAGCCGGCCTGCTTTTCGGCGATGGCTTTTCCCGAAAAGGCGCGGCTGCGGCCCCGGTCAACGGCCCGGAAAAAAGGGCGGAATTCTCCCCGGCGGAGGGAATGGAGCGTCCCGCCCGGCTGATTCTTTCGCCGGCCGCCGGGCGCGGTGGGGAGCCGCGTGGCGCCTTCGATGCGGCTGCCCTGCTCGTTTTCGCCTCACGCCGCGGGCGTCCGAGAGGTGCCCCCGTCAATCGCCCCGTCTTCCGGAGGGAACGGCGTCAAATGAAACTCGCCAAGGCGCCCGGCTTCCGGTAGGACCGCCCCCATGAAACGCATTGTTTTCGTGACGGCGCTGGGCGGGCTGCTTCTGGCGGGCTGCTCCAGCCCCCACCGGTCCCTGAAGTCGGTGGCCCTGTTCAACGGCGTGGATCTCGACGGCTGGGTGGTGGAGCACGGCGGCGAGTGGACGGTCGAGGACGGCGTCCTGGTGGGCCGCCACGGACGGGGCTGGTCCACCAATCCCGAGGTCAGCGGTTCCTGGCTGCGCACCGAGCGCGAATACGACAATTTCCTGCTTGAGCTCGATTTTGCCATCGAAGGCAACAGCGGCGTGATGTTGCGCTCGGGCCTGGAGCGCAATCCCACCTTCAACGGCTACGAAATGCAGATCCTTTCCGATCACGGACGCACCGGCGGGAAGTATCCCACCGGCTCGCTTTACGCGGTGGTCTCCGCCAAGCGGAACATGTCCAAGCCCACCGGGGAATGGAATCACGCCCGCATCCTTGTCGAGGGCAACCTCATTCAAATCGTGCTCAACGGCGAACTGGTGGTGGATTACCACGAAGCCACCCGTCGCTCCCGGGGATACATCGGCCTCCAGAACCACGACGAAAAATCCGTCGTTCGCTTCCGCAACATTCGTCTCACCGGGCTGTAGTCCGATTGAGAGGGGGGGAAGGGGGGAGGCCGCTTGGCGCGTCCGGCGGCGCTCGACACCGTCGCGCGCAGTGGGGCGGCCGAAGCCGCGAAGGATGCGCGCCCGGCACGAAAACCCTTTTTCCGCGCTTTCCGTCTCGGAGTTCGTCGAAAGGCAGGACATTCCGCCGCCAGGGGGCGTCCGGCCCGCGGGTGGGGGGCGAAATGCCCTTTGGCCGCGGGCCGGGTTCCCCAATCCGGCGTTTTCCAACGGGCTTTCAGGGGCGGCGGACGCGATAAAATCGCGCGGCGTGAGCGGGGCCGTCCGGATCGGTGAATTGGGCCCCGGCGCCGGAGGGCGTCACTTCGCCCAACGCCCTCCACTCTCCGCCCAGCTTTTCCCCGGCCTCGACCACGTAGGTCACTCCCGCCGTGGCGTTCCACTGCAACCGCACGCTGCCGTCCGGCAGAAGGGTTGGGGGTTGCAACACCAGCTCCTCTTGATCGCCGATCACCGTGATGGTGAAGGTGGTTTCGGCGGCCCGCGCCGGCTGGCCGTCGTCCTCCACCCGGACGGTGACGCGGTAATCCCCCGCCGGAGCGCCGGTGGGCGGCGTCCAGGTGAAGACGCCGGTGGTCGGATCAATGGCCGCCCCTTCCGGCGCGCCTTCGGCCAGACGGTAGGTCAGCGTTTGTAACGGCACGTCCGGATCAGCCGCCACGAGGGGCAGCGTCAGCTCGTGGTCCGCGTTTATCGTGACGGGCGCCACCGGCGCCAACCGGGGGGCGCGATTGATCCGCGCCAAACTGTGGCGCGTCCCTGCCGCGATCATCATGGCGGACCGGACGCCATAGGGCACCGTGACCTTGCCAAAGCTGTCGCTTCCCCAGCCCATCACCGTGCCATCCGCCAGCAGTGCCAGGCTGTGATCTGATCCCGCCGCGATCGCCACCACGTTCGTCAACCCCTCCGGGGGCGTCGCTTGGCCGAGCGCGTTGTCTCCCCAACCGACCACCGTCCCGTCCGCCAATAACGCCAGACTGTGATGAGACCCCGCCGCGATGGCCACCACGTCCGTCAAACCTTCCGGCGGAGTCGCCTGGCCGAGATGAACGCCTTGGAAATTCTCGTTGTTGCCCCAGCCGACCACTGTCCCGTTGGCTCGCAGCGCCAAGCCGTGCTCATATCCCGCCGTAATCGCCACCGCGTCCGTCAAATCTTCCGGCGGCGTTGCCTGCCCAATGTAGAAAGCGTGAGAATCCTTGTTCCTTCCCCAGCCGACCACTGTCCCGTCAGCCCGCAGCGCCAGGCTGAAGAAGCCATTCGCCGCGATGGCCACGACGTCCGTCAACCCCTCCGGCGGGGTTGCTTGGCCGGACGCGTTGTCTCCCCAACCGACCACCGTCCCGTCCGCCAACAGCGCCAAACTGTGATGAAACCCCGCCGCGATGGCCGTGACGTTTCCCAATCCCACCGGCGGGGTCGCTTGGCCGTACCCATTGTTGCCCCAGCCGACCACCGTGCCGTCGGCCAACAGCGCCAGGCTGTGATATTCGCCCGCCGCGATCGCCACCACGCCGCTCAAATCACTTGGCGGGGTTGCCGCGCCCTCCTGATTGCTTCCCCAGCCGACCACTTCCGGCAGTTCGTTGATCCGGAGGCGCGCCCTCCGCTCCGTCGTTCCCGCCGCGTTGCTCGCCCGGATCGTCAAATCATACGTGCCGGCGTTCAGGGGGACGCCGCGAATCACTCCCGCGGTCGCATCCACGGTCAATCCCTCCGGCAACCCTTCCACCGCGTAGTTTTCCGCCCCGTGCTTCACGCACAACATTCGTTGAAACGTGAATCCCGCCACTCCCAGCCAGCGGCCCGTGTCCAGTATCTCCGGAGCGCCTCCTCCCGGCGCCTTCCCCGTCAGCGCCAGAGTGTGAGCCTCTCCCGCCGCGATCGCCACCGCGTTGGCCTCCTCCTCCGGCGGCGCCTGGCCGACCCCGTTGTTGCCCCAGCCGACCACCGTGCCGTCGGCCAATAGCGCCGAACTATGAACCCCCCCCGCCGCGATCGCCACCACGTTCGTCAATCCCTCCGGGGGCGTTGCCTGGCTGTAATTGTTCCGTCCCCAGCCGACCACCGTTCCATCCGCCCGTAACGCCAGACTGTGCCAGTCTCCCGCCGCGATCGCCACCACGTTCGTCAATCCCTCCGGGGGCGTTGCCTGGCCGTATTTATTCAGGCCCCAGCCGACCACCGTGCCGTCCGCCCGGAGCGCCAGGCTGTGATAACCTCCCGCCGCGATTGCCGTACAGGGGAGAAACTCTTTCGGTGGCGTCGCTTGATCGTATTGGTTGCGTCCCCAACCGACCACCGTCCCGTCGGCGCGCAGCGCCAGGCTGTGATAACCTCCCGCCGCGACTGCCACCACGTCGCGCAAGTCCGCCGGAGGCCTGCTCTGAGCATATCCGTTGTCGCCCCAGCCGATCACCGTTCCGTCGGCGCGCAACGCCAAGCTGTGGTAGTTTCCCGCCGCGATCGCCGTCACTTCGCTCAGGCCCTCCGGCGGCGTTGTCTGGCCATACTCATTGTCCCCCCAGGCGACCACCGTGCCGTCGGCGCGCAGCGCCACATTGTGGTAGCCGCCCCCCGCGATCGCCGTCACTTCGCTCAGGTCCTCCGGCGGCGTTGTCTGGCCGGTTGCATTGCTTCCCCAGCCGACCACTTCCGCGGCGGGCAGCAGGCCGGCCCCCCAGCCGCACCCCATCACCATCGCCGTTCCGAATACGATGCTCATTTTCCGACGAACCCGCGAAAACTCCTGACGCATAAAACAATCCTTTCCGCGAACGAGACGGGAAATCAGCCGCGGCGCTTCCCGGTCTCCATGTGTTGTTGGTTTGTTTGGTTTTTCGTCCCCCCCTCCCGTTGGAACAGCGATTTTCCACCTTCCGACACCACTCCCGTGGAGAGACCTATCCGAAATTATCCTTTGATTTTTCGGAAAAAGCAAACCTTTCCTCTCGCCTCCCCCAAAAAACCTCCCTTCATGAAACCGGAGGAGCGGAAAAAAGCCCCAATCCCCCACGCCGGGGCGGGAGGCCCGCTTCCCAATGAGCGAACGGGGGGGGCGCCTCCTTGCCCCGGCGGCCGCGGGGGGAGGCGGGCTTCGCGGCTTTGGGGTTGAGTCCCGCCGGAGATGCCGGAAACTCCGGCGCATGGACGTGCGCCATTTGAGCGAAGTGCCGGCCTTCCTCACCAAGGACGGCTCCGAGATTCGCGAGCTGCTGGCTTACCGCAATTCCGGCCTGCGCCACCAAAGCCTGGCCGAGGCCCGGGTGCCGGTGGGGGGCGCCACCACCGAGCATTACCACGTGAGGACGGAGGAGATTTACTACCTCACCCACGGGAGCGGGCGCATCCGCATTGACGGCGAGGAACGCGACGTCCGGGCCGGGGACGCCATCGCCATTCCGCCCGGCGCGCGGCACAAGCTGTGGAACACCGGCGACGAACCGTTGCGCCTGCTCTGCTGCTGCGCGCCCCCCTACGAACACGACGACACCGTGCTGACGGAGGAATGAACCCGCCGTCCGCAGCGCCCGCCCGCAAAACGGCCCCCCCGTCACGCGCGGGCCGGGTTTCCCAACCCGGCGTTTTCCGTTGGGCCCTGAGGTGACGAGGCAGCCCTTCCGTAGCGCGGGTTTCCAGTCGGCCAAGCGGACGAGGAAAAGCGGCCGCTACATGGAAGGAAAAGCCCGGCAGATGGGAAATCCGCGACATGGCAGGCGGGAAGGGACGCACGCTCTTTCGAATTTCGGGATTCGGATTTCCGCGCCCAAGGGGCGATCTGTTTCCCCCCCCCGGCTCCATCTTGTACGCTGAACCGTTTTCGGTGATGAGGTTGAAGGAAATTGCCTCTTCCAAGGCGTCCCTCCAAGCCGTGCCGCTTGGCGGGGGACATTTTGCGCGGCCCGGCGCGGGAACGCGAGGTTGACGCCGGCGGTTTGCCACCGCACTTTCGCGGCGCGACGCAACGCGATGAAACCTGAGCGCATCCGACTCTTCATCAAGCCCTACTGCGGCTGGTGTCACCAGGCCATCCATTGGCTGGACCGCCACGGCGTGAATTACGAGACCGTGGACGTGATGTCCGACGTGGCGGCTGCCCGGGAAATGTACCGCCTGTCCGGCCAGACCCTCGCGCCGGTGATTGACGTGGACGGGGAAATCCTCGCCGACTTCGGCGCGGACGAGCTCGAAGTCTGGTGGCGGGAACAGGGTTTCGATCACTAAACGGCGGTTCGGCATGAACGCTTCCGGTTCATCGGCTTCTTCTCCCGCCCGGCCCCGGCTGCCGGCGTGGCTGAGAAATCGTCTGCCCACCTCGCGCAGCTACGCGACCACCCGCCGGCTGCTGGGCGAGCTCCGGTTGCACACCGTCTGCGAAAGCGCCCGCTGCCCGAATCATTGGGAATGCTGGGCGCGGGGCACGGCCACCTTCATGATCGGCGGCGACCGCTGCACCCGGGCGTGCGGTTTCTGCGCCGTGAACACCGCCCGCCCGCTTCCGCTCGATCCGGAGGAGCCCGCCCGGGTGGCCGAGGCGGCCCGGCGGATGCGCCTGCGACACGTGGTCATCACCGCCGTGGCGCGCGACGACCTGCCCGACGGCGGCGCGGCGCATTTTCACGTGACCATTCGCGCCGTGCGGGCGGTTTTGCCGGAGGCGGTGATCGAGGTGCTGGTGCCGGATTTCAACGATTCCGACGCGGCCATCGCCACCGTGCTGGCGGCGCGACCGCACGTGTTCAATCACAACCTCGAAACCGTGCGCCGGCTCGGCCCGGCGGTGCGTTCCCGCGCCACCTACGACCGCTCGTTGTCCGTGCTGCGCAAGGCGAAGGCGCGCGGCGACGGGCGCGTGTTCACCAAGTCCGGTCTCATGCTCGGCTTGGGCGAACGGCCGGAAGAAGTGACGCAGGCGTTGCGCGATTTGCGCGCCGCGGGGTGCGAGCTGCTCACGCTGGGGCAGTACCTCCAGCCCACCCGCGAAAACCTGCCGGTGGTCGAGTTCGTCACGCCGGAACAATTCGCCGCCTACGGGCGGGAGGCGGAGGCGCTGGGATTTCGCCACGTGGCCAGCGCCCCCAGGGTCCGCAGCTCCTACCACGCCGCCGATTTTCGTCCGCCCGCCGAAACGGATCCGCCCGCGCGTCCCCGGCAATAATCCGCCGCGATTCGGCGCGGAACGCAGCGTTCCCTCCCAACGCCGGGTTGGGGAACCCGGCCTACAAGGGCGGCGGCGCATCCCTTCCCGCAGGCCGGCGGCCCCCAGCCGACGGGGGCGTTTTCTCACGTCGGCGGCTACGGGAGGAAGTGGACGTCTCGCGGCGTGCCACGCCGCGAAACGGCAGGCTGGCAGCCTGCGCTGCGGAAAAAAAGGAGCCTCCGCCTCGCTGTCTCGCCGGCGACGAGCGGGCACGCTTTTTTTCGGAATTCGGGATTCGGATTTCGGATTTCCTTCGCCCCTCGGTCCCCCGGTCCTTCGGATTTCCGCGCGACCGGAACAATCCCCCCCATCCGGCGTGAGATCCCACTGCGCTCAGGCCCGCAGGGCGAACACCCACGCCAGCGCGAGCCCCAATCCGGCGGTCAGCCCGGCCATGAGATTGGCGCGGGAGCTTTCCCGCCAGGCGGCGGGCAGGAAGCTCAGCAGGATTCCCAGTCCCATGCCGCCGACGAATCCGCCCGCGTGCGCCAGCATGTCGCTGGCCGGATTGACGCCCATCAGCACGAACAACAGCACCCCTCCGCCGAATCCCGCGAGGATTTGCCGTCGCGTGCCGGGCACCCGCCGGAACAGGCCGAACGAATAAACCGCCAGCATGCCCAGCGCCCCCATGACCACCCCCGAGGCGCCCAGTCCGAGGTAGGGGGAGGAGCGCAGCGCCAGTCCGAGCAGATTGCCCAGCGCGCCCGCGAGCGTGGCGGCAAGGAAGGTCCACCCCGCTCCGTAACGGCCCATGGCCAGCCCCATCACGAGCATGCCCGTGGCGGCGTTGGCGGCCAGATGGCCGAGGTCCGCGTGGAGGGTGGTGGCCGTGAACAAGCGCCACCACTGGCCGGTGGCGGCCACGCGGTTGTTCATCGCGCCCGCCCATTCCAGCCAGCCCGGTCGCGCCCAGCCCCACCAGTGAAACAGGACCAGTCCCCAGCACCAGAGAAGCCCGCCCCAGTGGAAGGTGAACTCCGAAGCGGCCAGTCGCCGCCGCCAGTGCCAGCCGCGATTTTCCCGGTGATACTGCCGGATGGCCGCCATGGCGGGATCGAATTCCGCCCGGGACACCACCAGCAGCCAGATTCCGGGCCGGGACTGGTATTGAATGACCGGCGCGATGCCCTGGCTGGCCAGCACCAGGCTCCAATCCATGGCCTCGCGCTGGCTGCGGGCCCGAATGCCCACCCGTTGAGGCAACACGCTGGTCTCTTCCGCTTCCACGCGCGCCCAAGATACCGTCCCCCCTTGTTCCCGCAACCACCGCCTCGGAACGCCGGCGGTTCCCGCGGCTCGTCCGCCGGTCAAATCTCCTCCAGCCGGCGGCGGAAGGCCCGGCAGGCCGCCGTGACGTCCCGGGCCCGGAGAATGGCGGAAACCACGCAAATCCGCCGCGCGCCGGCGGCCAGCACGGCCTCGAGATTGTCGAGCGTGAGGCCGCCGATGGCAAACCACGGCGTCGTCAGATGGGCGGCGGCCCAGCGGACGTAATCCAGCGTGACCGGCGGGCGCCCGGGCTTGGTGGGGGTGGCGAACACCGGCCCGACGGCCACGTAGTCCGCGCCCGCCGCCACGGCCCGCCGCGCCTGCTCCGGGGCGTGGGAGCTGAGTCCGATCCGGAGCCCGGCGGCGTCCGGAAGCTGGGCCACCCGGGTGTACCCCGCGGCGAAGAAATCTTCCTGCCCGAGATGACACGCGGGCGCGCCGACCTCGCGGGCCACCGCCGGGTGGTCGTTGATCACCAGCGGGATTCCCGCCGCGTCGGTGATGGGCCGCAGTGTTTCGGCCAGCCGGCGGATGTCGTCCCGCGGGCGCTCCTTGGCCCGGAGCTGGAGGACGTCCGTCCCGCCCGCGCACAGGGCGCGCGCCAGCTCCGCGGGATCGCGCCCCCGCAGGTAGGCGGTGTCCACGAAGGTGTACAGGCGGGCGGCGGCAAAGGTTCTCATCACCAAACGGTTTTCCGAATCTCGTTTTTCGTCGGGAGGAGGAGCATAGGGAGCGCCGGGGCGAACCCCAAGGGCGTTTTTCCGCGCGCGCTTTGCCTCGACAGAAAGCGGGACGTTTGGAAGCATGCCGCGCCGTGAAACAGTCGCTCGTAACGCTGGACATGGAGGGGGTGCTGACGCCGGAAATCTGGATTGCCGTGGCGGAGCGAACCGGCATCGAGGGACTGCGCCGCACCACCCGCGACGAGCCGGACTACGACGTGCTGATGCGGGGGCGGCTGGCGCTGCTGCGGGAGCATGGTCTGGGGTTGCGGGCCATTCAGGAGGTGATCGCCGGACTGACGCCCCTGCCCGGCGCGGTGGCTTTTTTGCGGACGTTGCGGGAACGGGCGCCGGTGGTGATCCTCTCGGACACCTTCGAGCAATTCGCCGCGCCCCTCGTCCGCCAGCTCGGACATCCCACCCTGTTGTGCCACCGGCTCGTGGTGGAGGACGACCGGATCGTGGATTACCGGCTGCGGCTGCCCGACCAGAAACGGGCGGCGGTGGCGGCGTTTCGCTCGCTGAATTACCGCGTGCTCGCCGCCGGCGATTCCTACAACGACACGGCGATGCTGCGCGCGGCGGACCGGGGATTTTTGTTTCGGGCGCCCGCCCCGGTGCGGGAGGCGTTTCCCCGGTTTCCGGCCAGCGAAACTTACGACGAGCTGCTGGACGCCTTCCGAAGAGAGCTGGACGCCGCCTGAGAGCCGGTCGGAAAAGCGTGAATCTCCCGCCGCGTGAGGGCGCGCGGCCACCGGCGGGCGCACCCCCTTGGCCGGAGGCCGGGCGCGCGCGTTGGCAGGCGGGAATTTTTGTGACAGGCTGGACGGGTGGCCGGCTGGACGCGCAATCGCATCAAAAACGTGGTGGGGCTCATCCTCGCCCCGGTGGTGGGCTACGGCTTGCTGCGCTGGTTCGAGTGGCGGCAGGTGTACCACCCCCGCGCGGAACACGCGGCCCGCGGCGGCGACCTCGGCGTGCCGTGGGAGGAAGCGCGGCTCCGCGCGGCGGACGGGGTGACGCTGGACGCATGGTTCTTTTCCACCTCGCCCCGGGCCCGGGTGGCGCTGGTCTGCCACGGCAACGGCGGCAACATCAGTCATCGGCTGGGCTTGTACGCCGCCTTGCGGGACGTGGGCCTGAACGTGCTGGCGTTCGATTATCGCGGCTACGGGCGCAGCGCCGGACGACCTTCCGAGGAAGGCACCTACCGGGACGCGGAAGCGGCTTACGCCTGGTTGCGCCAGCGCGGGTTCGCCGCCACGAACATCCTGGTGTACGGCGAATCCCTCGGCGGCGGAGTGGCCACCGAACTGGCCCTGCGCGAGCCGGTGGGCGGCCTGATCCTGCAAAGCACCTTCACCAGCATCCCCGACGTGGGCGCCGGGCTGTTTCCGTGGCTGCCGGTGCGCGCGCTGGCCACGATTCATTACGACAACCGCGCCAAGCTGCCCCGGGTGCGCGTGCCGGTGCTGGTGATGCACAGCCCGGAGGACAGCCTGATCCCGTTCGCCCACGCGCAGCAGCTCTTCGCGGCGGCGAACCCGCCCAAGCTGTTCCGCCCGCTGGTCGGCGATCACAACGACACCCGGCTGGCCGGCGCGCAGGGCGTGACGGAAATCCTGCGGGAATTCCTCCGCCTGCTGGACCGTCCGGCGGACGAATGGCCCGCCGCCCCCGCCGAACCGCTTTCCTTGCCATGAAGAAATCCCCCGCCGCGCAACGCGCCCTGTCCGCCTTGGGCCGCCGGACCGAGGCCCCGCCCATCGCCTGGCTGATGGAATACGCCCTGGCCCACCCGGAGGTCATCTCGCTGGCCGCCGGGTTCACCGACAACGCCACCCTGCCGGTGGCCGAGGTGCGGGAGATGCTCGAAACGCTGCTGAAGGCGCGCCGCACGGCCGAGCCCGCCCTGCAATACGGCACCGCCGTCGGCCTGCCCGCCCTGCGCGAATTGACCGCCCAACGGTTGCGGGAGATGGACGAGACGGCCACGGCGACGAGCGGTCATCCCGCGCCGCCCGTCGAACTGTATGATCCCGGCCGGGTGCTGATCAGCAGCGGTTCCCAGCAGTTGCTTTACCTGATCACCGAGGTGCTGTGCGATCCCGGCGACGTGGTGTTGGTCGAGGACCCGACCTACTTCGTCTATCTCGGCATCGCCCAAAGCCACGGACTGGATTGTCGCGGCGTGCGCATGACCGCCGACGGCATGGACCTGGCGGCGCTCGAAGCCCGGTTGGAGGAGCTGAAACGCGAAGGCGCGCTGGCCCGGTTGAAGCTGCTGTACCTCGTGACCTACCACCAAAACCCCACCGGCCGCACCACCGCCTTTGCCCGCAAGAAAGCGGCGTTGGAACTGATCCGGCGTTACGAACGCGCCGCCGGCCATCCGCTCTACCTGCTCGAAGACGCCGCCTACCGCGAGCTGCGGTTCGCCGGCGCGGACGTGCCGTCGGCCCTGGCGGCCGGCGCGGGCGCGGAGCGGGTGCTGCTGACCGGCACCTACAGCAAACCGTTTTCCAGCGGGCTGCGGGTGGGCTTCGGCCTCCTGCCCGAGCCGATCCGCACCCAGGTGGCGCGGGTCAAAAGCAACCACGACTTCGGCACCGCCAGCCTCGCCCAACACATCCTCGCGGGCGTGCTGGCCAACGGCGTGTACGACCGCTACGTCGCCGCCGTGCAGCGCCGCTACGCCCGCAAGGCCCGCTGGATGACCGCCGCCATCCGGGCGCATTTCCCCGAAACGGTCACGTGGGAACAACCCGCCGGCGGGTTGTACGTCTGGGCCGCCGCGCCCCGCCGGGTGCGCACGGGCCTGAAATCCCGCCTGTTCCGCCGGGCGCTGGAGCATCAGGTGCTCTACGTGCCGGGCCGGCTGTGTTACGCCACCCCCGCCCGCGGACGGGCGCCCGATCACGAAATGCGCCTCAGCTACGGCAACGCCACCCGCCGCGAAATCGAGACCGGCATCGAACGCCTCGGCGCCGCCCTGCGGGAATGATCCTTGGGACCGCGCCGGTCCCGTCCCCCTTCGGGACGGATTTCCCCCGGATTCCGACCGTTTCCCCGAGTGTCGGGGACTGACGGATATCGCGTCTCCGGCGCGGGGAATTTCGAATCCCGAAAAAGTGCGCTGATTGCTCGCGACCGGGAAGTGCTGGCGGAAGGGGCGGATTGATGGGAAAAAGAGAAAACTCGGCCCGGAACATGCCGCAAAATTGATTTTATCATGACGAACACCATCCAATCCATGGCATTGCCACGCTTGCTTCTTGCTGCCCTGTTCGGGCTGGTCGCTTCAGTCGCCGGATACGGAAGCGTTCACCTTGACATCAAGGCCGATCAACCGTCCGCGGTCCTCGAGAACGACTTGCTTCGAATCGAATGTGATCTGGCGAAGGGGACGTTCAGCGGCACGGACAAGAGCGCCGGCGCGTTCGTCTTTCGCGAGGCCCGGTTTCGCCTGGATCCGGGCCGGCGGAACTGGAAACCACCCCGCTACACCTACCGGGCCGGGGACTTGGGAACGGTGGAAGACTGCGGCGGACACGGACGACGCCTGCGTTTCTGGATGATTCCCCACGAGAGCTATCTGCCCACCCGGTTCCTCGACCTGACGGTCTATGAAGGCCGCCCCTATGTGGTCCTCGGCTGGGGGGTGCGCAACGAATTTTCCCATCCTGTCCGGGTGCGCAACGCGGAGGTGCTTTCCAACGGCCGTCTCTTCAACGGCCGAAAACCTCCGGCGGACGCCCGGGTGCTGCGCAGCGGGGCGGGCGCCGAACCGAATTTTGTCGAACCCACATGGAAGATCGAGGCGGACAACGGCGCCATGATGACATGGCGCGAGAACGGCATCCGCCACACGATGGTGGCCGGCGGGTTGCGCTACGCGGAGTTCGCCCGGAAGGTCGAGTGGCAGGAGGGGGTAAAACGGTGGTCGTTTGCCGGCACCTATAAATTTCCCGGCGGCCCGCCGCAGATGACCCTGATCGTCTGGGATCCACAGGGCAAACGCATACCTCCCGGTGAGACCTGGATCTCTCAGGACACCTTTTATCTGGATTTCGTTACCCGCGATCCTTTCGTTTCCCTGGAACACTACGGCAAACTGATGGCCGCTGCCAACGCGGCCCGTCCGAATTCCTACCCTTTCCCCACCCTCTGTGGTTGGGCGGTGTCCAACGGACATTTGGGTGAGGGACGGCCCTTGAACAACTCGCCGGGTCTGGTCGGGCAGGCCGCGGCCGCCCAACGCTCCGGCATCTATAAATACACCGGCACGGCGGCGTTTCGTTTGGAACCGGACTATTATTGCTACGGCAACCAGGGCAACACCCAGCAGGGCTGGTGGGATGACGAGCACTGGGCACGTTATGGCTCGTTACGCTCCCCGTATGAAACCTTTGCCAAGTTCTGCCGGGCCGTCGAGGAATACGGCGGCATTGTGTTTACGTATTTCCAAAGTTCCCTGCCGAGCAATGACTTCGCCGTCGCGCATCCGGATTGGATGCTCAACAACGACATCTCCCTGCTCCACGTTCCTCATTCCCACCAGTTGCCGTTGGTGCGCTATGATTACACCGACCCCGGCTTTCGCGCTTATGTGCTGGCCATGTGGCAGCGGCTGCGCGCGGCGGGCGTCAGGGGCATCAAGTTCGATTATCCGGAGACCGCCTGGGCATGGCATGGCGGATTTGAAGACCAGTCGTTCACCACCGTGAGCGCCTATCGCGAGGTCTTTCGCCTCTGCCGCGAAGGACTCGGACCCGACGCCTTCATCCATGAACGCATCATCGGCAATACCACCCACGAAAGCGTGCCCCGCACCGACGTGTGCGCCGGCATTGTGGATTTGCAGCGCATCTGGAGCGATGCCAGCCATTTCGAACCCGAGATGGCCTCCCGCATGGGCCTGCGCTGGTACAAGCAGGGCAGGGTGTTTCGTTACTACCCGGACTGCAAAACCCTGACCCGGCCGGGCCATCCCGACCAGCCCCTGCCGCGCACGCACCGCCGCTCGCTGCTCACACTGGTGGGGCTGCTCGGCGGCCGCATCGAACTGGCCACCAGTTTTGAGCGGATGACCCCGGAAATGATCCGCGAGCTGGGCGCGCTTTATCCGGTGTTGCCCAATGGCCGGGCGTTCCGGCCCGTGGACCTGCTCGTTGCCGGAAAGCATCCGCGGACTTATGTGTATCGCGTCACGCCGGATTGGGCGCAGGTTATTCTGACCAATCCCGACACGAAACAGGCGCAAACCGTTTCAGCGCCGCTCGCGGGCAATTCCGCCGATACCGGCGCGCTGGGCTTGGACGCGACCGCCTCGTGGCACGTCTTCGATTTCTGGAACCAACGCCATCGGGGGACGCGAAAAGGCCGGGGCCAACTGAGCGCCGCTCTCGAACCCGGCGAAGCCCTGGTGTTCTCGCTGCGCAAGGTGAAGAATCACCCGCAAATCGTCGGCGCCAGCCGTCATGTCATGTGCGGCATGTTCGAACTGCACGAGGTGACCTGGAAGGGCGCGGAAAACACGCTCAGCTTCGCCGCCGACATCGTGGGGGGCGATCCGTTGGTCGTTACGCTGGCGGCGCCGGATGAATTCATCGTGGCCAAGGTCATCGCGCCGGACGTTCAAGCAACCCACCGTCAGGACGGCAGGGCCATCCGCCTGCGCCTCGACGCCGGCGGCCGGGGAGCACGCGGAGTGCCGGTCAAGGTGATCTTCCGCCGGAAAGGAGCATGAAGCGCGGCAACCTGAACCATGCGGGAACAGGCCGCCCAAACCCGCTTTCGCGGCGAAATCCCCCAGTTCGCGTCGTCTCACGCGGACATGAAGTTGGGAACGCTTAACTGCGTCCCATCATGGCAATGGAAATCCTGGGCTCAGCCGGCAATCGTTGGGTAAACGGCACAACTTTGTCCCGTTTCAAGCGGCGGCGGGCTGGCCCCGGTGTCCGGGGGAGGAAACAAACGCGAAGCGCCCTGGGAGCGGGGGAAAACCGCAAGCTTCCCCCCCCTTCTGCTTTTGGGGACATGGGGCCTTTCCGGCATCATGGCGTCGGCGTGGACGGCGGATGCTCCCGTGACGCCGGCGCGTTCCGCCCTCTCACCGCGATCACCACGCGCCGACAATTTTGCCAGCGTATGCGGGCGCGTCATCCCGAGATGTTGTGCAACTACGACGACCATCTCGCGCCGCACCATTACCCCCTTCCGCTGCCCCACCAAGTGGTCGAAGCATTGCGCCCTCAACCGTCCAGCGTTTATTGTCCCGGCTGGACCACCTTGACTCACGCCGGTTTTTCAGCAAACCATCAACAAAGATGAACCTTCCTCACATCAAACTGTTATCCGCCCTGTTACTGGTCGGCACGACCTGGGAAGTCGCCGCCGAATCTTCCCCGGCCACGGTGGTTTCCCCGGACGGCCAACTCGCCGTGCATTTTTCCCTCAAGAACGCCGAAGGCATCGAGAACGGGTTGTTCTGGCGCATTGACTGGCGGGGCCGGACGATCATGGAAGCTTCCCGGCTCGGGTTCGAGTTGCAGGGGGCGCCGCCGTTGGCGGGCGGGTTCGAGCTGGTCAAAATCGAGCGCGCCAACCGGGATGAGCGCTGGAAACCGGTTTATGGCGAAGCGGTGGAATACCGCGACCATTACCGCGAAATGCGCGTCACCGTGCGGGATCAGCAAACACCGCCCCGCGTGCTGGTGCTGAATTTTCGCGCGTACAACGAAGGCGCGGCTTATCGCGCGACCTTCCCCCAACAGGAAGCCTTCGACACGTTGACGATCACAGCCGAGCGCACGCAATTTCGTTTTCCCGGCGATCATCAGGCGTGGGTCACCCGACACGCGCAAGGGATCTATGAAACCCGCGCTCTGTCGAAACTGGATTCCCGGCATGAATATGAACGACCTCTGGTCATGAAGACGGCCGGGGGAAAATACGTCGCGATTTGCGAGGCCGGGAATCTCGACTATGCCCGCATGCGCCTCAGCCGCGACCCGAGCGCACCCCATGCCGTGATAAGCCGCCTGGGCAGTTCGTGCGTGATCCGGCCCCCCTGCCACACCCCCTGGCGACTGGTCATGCCGGCGAACAACCCGTGCGAGTTGCTCGAACACAATTACCTGTTGCTCAACCTCAGCCCGCCCTGTCGTCTCAAGGACACCGCATGGATACGCCCCGGCAAACAGATGCGCGACGTAACCATCACCAAGGCCGGCAGCATGGGCATCATTGATCTGGCGGACAAACTGGGGCTCGATTATCTCGAGATTGACGCGGGCTGGTACGGCGACGAACGGGACGACCAGGCCGACGCCACCACCGTCACCCCCGCCCGTTCCCGCGGCGGGTTCACCGAGCAGGACCTGCATGACGTGATCGCCCATGCCAAAGCCAGGGGCCTGGGGGTCATTCTCTATGTCAACCGGCGTCACTTGGAGCGCCAGCTTGATGAACTGCTGCCCCTCTACCGAAAATGGGGCGTGGCCGGCCTGAAGTTTGGGTTTATTCAGGAAGGCCCCCAACGATGGACGCAATGGCTGCACGATTCGCTCGCCCGGTGCGCCGAATACCACATGGTCGTGGATGCCCACGATGAATACCGGCCCACCGGCACCGAGCGGACCTATCCCAACTTTCTCACGGCCGAGGGAGTGCGGGGCAACGAGACCCGGCCAATCCCGAAACAGGATGTGGAGAACGCCTTCCTGCGCGGCCTGTGCGGGCCGGCGGATTTCACGATGTGCTGGCACGCGCCGGGTCTGAAGTTGAGCTGGGCGCATCAGATGGCGGCCTCGGTCGTTTATTACAGCCCGCTCCAGACGCTTTATTGGTACGACCAGCCCGGCCAATTCACCGGCAAGGAACCTTATCTCGAATTTTTCCGTGCGTTGCCGACGGTCTGGGACGAAAAACGGGTGTTGCAGGGTGAGATCGGCGAATATATCACCATCGCCCGCCGGAAAGGCGACGCCTGGTTCGTCGGCACGATGAACGCCGTCAAACATCGCCGGGTGGACATCCCCCTGAAATTTCTGCTCCCCGGCAGAAAATATAAAGCCACCATTTATGCGGATGATCCTTCGGTTCTCGAAGTAAAGATCGATCCCCATGCCAAGGGCCGCGCCAATCCGGAATCCAAAAAACTCAAGATGACCACCCGGGAGGTCACCGCTGAAACCGTCATCCATGCCGACTTGGCCAACAACGGCGGGCAGGCCATCCATATCGTGCCGATTCGGCAAAACCCGGCGACCACGGACAAGGACACGGCGGCGGCTTCCGTCTCCCCCGTCCCGCCTCCCAATATCGTGTTCATTCTGGCCGACGACATGGGCTACGGTGACGTGAGCATCTTGAATCACCGCGACCAGAAGATTTTGACGCCCCACATTGATCGAATCGGCCGGGAGGGCATGATTTTCACCGATGCTCATTCCGGCTCGGCGGTCTGCACGCCCACGCGCTACGGCGTGCTGACCGGTCGCTACGCCTGGCGGACCCGGCTCAAGAGCGGGGTCCTGAATGGCTACAATCACCACTTGATTGAAACGGGCCGCCTGACGGTGGCTTCCCTGCTCAAGCAGCACGGGTATCACACGGCCGCCTTCGGCAAGTGGCATCTGGGCATGGATTTTCCCGTCCGGCCGGGAGCAACGCAACAAGCGCCGGACAAAACGACCGGGATTGACTGGCGCGGAACAATCAGGCACAGCCCGATTGCCAACGGGTTTGACGAGTTCTTCGGCATCGCGGCCTCGCTGGACATGCCGCCCTACATCTTCATCCACAACGATCATTTCGTGGGCGGGTGCACCGCGATTTCTCCGCGAAAATCCCACTGCCGGCCGGGTCCCATCGCCCCGAATTTCAAGTTCGAGGAGGTATTGCCAACGATCACCCAAAAAACGACCGAATTCATCGGGAAACAAAAGGCCGGTACTCCATTTTTCGTTTATGTGGCGCTCACCGCTCCCCACACCCCGATCGTCCCAACCAAGCAGTTCAGCGGCAAAAACAGCCTCGGTCCGTACGGAGATTTTTGCGAGGAAGTGGACTGGTGCGTCGGTCAGGTGCTCGAGGCCTTGGATCAGCGGGGTTTGACGAAAAACACCCTGGTCATTTTCACCTCCGACAACGGATGCGCTCCTTATATCGGGGTCAAGGAGCTGGAAAAGAAGGGGCACTATCCCAGCTACATCTATCGCGGCTACAAGGCCGACATTTTCGAAGGCGGCCATCGCATTCCCTTCCTCGCCCGCTGGCCGGCCAAAATCAAGGCGGGCAGCGTCAGCGACGAGGTCATCTGCCTGACCGATTTGCTGGCGACCAGCGCCGTGCTGGTCGGAGCCGCCCTGCCGGACAACGCCGGCGAGGACAGTTGCAACATCCTGCCGGCCCTGCTGGGGGAAAAACGGGACCGGCCGATTCGCGAGGCCACCGTGCACCATTCCATCGGCGGATACTTCGCGATCCGCCGGGGGAAATGGAAGCTGGAGCTGTGCCGGGGTTCCGGCGGCTGGGGATATCCGAGGGAGCAGGAGGCCGCGAAACTCGGACTTCCCCCCGTCCAGCTCTACGACATGAGCGTGGACGTGCGGGAGCGCCGGAATGTCGCCTCCGCGCATCCGGAAGTGGTGAAACAACTCAAGGCGTTGCTGGCCCGCTACATCCGCGAGGGCCGCAGCACCCCGGGCAGGCCGCAGCCGTACGTGAATCCTCCCCGCTGGCGCCAGATTGACTGGATTCGTCAGTAACCACAGTTGGTGTTTTTCATCCGACCCGTAATTATGAAAAGGCAGTTCGCGATCATTCCCCTGTCCCTGCTCGGCCTGGCCGTTTCGCTCCCGGCGGCGGAAGCGGATTTTGTCTCCCTGTTCAACGGCAGGGATTTGAGCGGGTGGATGACCGAGGGCGCGCCCGGATCTTTCGTGGTGCGCGACGGCGCCATTTACACCACCGGCGCGCATCCTTATCCGGCGTGGCTGCGCTCGGAGCAGGAATACGAAAACTTCGTGCTGCGGTTTTCCTACAAAACCCGCGGGTGGTACGAAGGCGGGTTTCTCATCCACGCGCCGTTGCACGGGCCGGGTTCAAAGATGGGCTTCAAACTTCATCTGCGCCACGACCGGCACGCTTACGGCGCGCGGTCGCCGGGCGCGATTTACGATGCCGCGACGCCGCTGGCGTTCCCCGGCCGGGGGCCGGGACAGTGGAACCGGGTGGAGGTGGTTTGCGACTGGCCGCGCCTGCGGGTGACGTTGAACGGCACGCTCATCCACGATCTGGACATGAGCCAACACCCGGTTTTGCGGCATCGGCTGCGACGGGGTTACTTGGGCATCCAGAACATCTGCGACAACGGCGCGTGGTTCAAGGACATCGAGATTCGGCCGTTGCCGGGCAAGACCGGATGGACCGATCTGTTCGCGGACGGCCTGGCGGGCCTGACCTTCACCGGCAACTCGAAATGGACCTTTGACGCCACGACGAAAACCCTCAGCGCCCGGGGCGACAACGCCATGGCCTACACCCGGGAGTCCTTTGCCGCGCCGTATGAATTGCAGGTGTGGGTGAAAACGATGGTGAACGGCAACGGCGGGGTCACTTTCAATGACCAGGGCGGGCATCACGTGGAAATCCAATGTTTCAACACCCCGGACGCCACCAACCCGACCGGCAGTCTGTATGGCATCGCCCCGGCCCGGCGGGTGGTGAGCCGTGATGAGGCCTGGTTCCTCATCCAGCTCTTCAACTACGGACGCCGCGCGGAGGTGTTCGTGAATGGCGAACGGGTGGCCGGGACCGACGCCCTCGCGCCGCCGTACCACGGTCGCGTCGGATTTCAGCAGCACACGCCCCGCGGCTTCATTGCCTACCGGGCGGCGCGCCTCCGCCGGCTCGCGAAACCGTGAGCCCCCCGGGGCCTCGCTTTTCGTTTCGCCGCCAATCGCCACGAAAAAAGGGCTTTTGGGGGGGGATGCCAAAAGCGCCGGATCCCGCGGCGCATTGAAGCAAAATGGCGTGAGTCACGACAGGGGCGTGCCCGCTGAGCCGGCGAAACACAAGCGCGCTTTCTTCAACCGGCGGCGAACTCGAACCGGCGCGCCGGGCGAGCGGGGCCTCCCCCCGGTTTTTCGGTCCACGGGAAAGGGGTGAGCCGGCCGCTTTCAGGGCGCCGGGCATGAGCGGACCGTCCTTGCCGCCGACTTTTCGCGGGCAAATCAAAAGCGGGTGAAAATGGGGCGTTGACAGACGGGAAATTCCCGTTACAGTGCCTCCCCTTTGTTGGCCGAGTAAGTCACTATGCCGAATACATTATCAGCGGAACGCCGCGCCCGGAGCAGCGCTCGTCGTCATGCGCGCAACCGGGCCGCCAAGTCGAAGGTCAAAACGCTCGAGAAGCGTTACTTGAGCCTGGTCGAGGAAGGCAAGCAGGAGGAAGCCACGCAGGCGTTGAGCCTCGTCACCTCCGCCTTGGACAAGGCCGCCAAGAAGGGCGTGCTGCACCGGGCCACCGTGGACCGGAAAAAGTCCCGGCTGGCGTTGAAGCTTTCCTGAGTCGCGGCCGCGACCGCGCACCCTGCACCGAGGCGCCTGGCGGGCGCCTTTTTGTGTTGCCCGCGTCTCCTCCGGCGCTCAATCGGCGAGGAGGTCCAGGAGGAGTTCCCCGTTGCGGTCCAGACGCCAGCCCCGCCGGTCCCGACGGACGAGTTTGCGGCAGGGGTGGGCGCGCAGTTCCTTTTCGTTGACGGACACCACCTGAAAGCGCTCCCGCCCCGGCATTTCGCCGGGCGCGCGGGGGATCAGCCGGCAGGGCACGCCCACGTAGTTCAGCACCAGCTCATAGCCCGCCACGCCTTCGCGTTCCGCCCGGCGGTTCCGTTCAAGGAGGGCGCTGTAGCGGCGCAGGTAGGAGAAGCGCGTGTCCCGCACCCGCACCCGGCAGAGTTCGGGCTGGCGGCGCAAAAAGCGGACGAGATCGAAATCCGCCAGCCGGGCCGCCTGCTCGCGGAAGATGGCGATCGGATCCAGGCCGAGGAAGTTTCGCCCGTTGAACTCGCCGTGGTCGTTGCGTTGCTTCGGGTAGTGCCGCCGGTACCAGCGGCCGAAATGATCGCTGAGCCGGAGGGCGATTTCGAAGTGCAGGTGGCCCCGCTCCCGGGCGATGGGGGTCCGGGTGTTGGCGGTGCGGCCCATGATGCCCAGCGTGCGCCCGGCGGCCACCGGCGTGCCCGCCCGCAAATCCGGGGCGATGACGGCCAGATGCGCGTAAATCGTGAACACCTCCAGCCCGTTCACCTGGTGGCGCAGGATGAGGTACTTGCCGTAATTGGAGCGGGCCGGCCGCCGGTTGAGATAGGCCACCCGCCCGGCGGCGGCGGCCAAGACGTGGTCCGCCGGCTCGCCCCGGGCGTCGCGCTTCACCGGCAGGATGTCAATCCCTTCGTGAAACTGGCGGCCGTGCGACCGGACGCACCCAAACATGCCGCCCGGCCAGGAGCTGGCCTGGGTGGGCGCGAAATAACGGGCCGCGCCGCCCGGTTCGTAGAGGGCCCGGTTGGGGGTGGGCAGGTGAAACGGCTGGGCGCGGCCGATGCCGGCGCTCAACAGCAGCAGCAGCAGCGCCGGCAGTCCGGCAAACGCCCCCGAGGTTCGGCGCCGGGGGACGCGCCTCAAAACGCCCCTCCCTTGGACGGCTCCGCGCTGGATTCCTTCTTGTTGCCCAGTTTGATGGCCACGTTGTTCAGGCCCCGCACGAAGCGGTGCGCCTCCTCCCGCGTGGCGTCGGGGGTGAACACCAGCCGGCCGTCGGTGATCCGGCGGTTCATGATCGGCGCGCCCAGCCACCGGCTGTCGGTGAAGGTGCCGTAGATGGCCAACCGCCGGCCCCGGTAGGCGGTGCTCAGGTTTTCGAGCACCAGGGTGCCGTGGAAATCAAACTTGAGCACCACGGCAAAGCCCCCCACCACGTCCACCACCCGGGCATCCTCCAGGTGCCCTTCATCCAGCACCGGCGTTTTGTTGATCCGGATCAGGATCGGCTTGGCCCGGTAAATGGGCACCAGGGTGGTTTTGTCGCCGGTGTCAAAGCGCTCTTCGAGGTAAACCCGGACGCTGCTGGCCTCCTTTTTGTGGGCCTTTTCCTCCGACGACGTCGTGGAACAGCCGGTCACCAACAGCCCGCCCAGACAGGCCGTCAGCCCGCCGGCCAAATAGAGATTGAAGCATCGCCGCGACAAGGTCATACTTCCCCTAAGGAATCCGACCCGGATCAAGAAGTAAAGAACCTATGAGCAAACAGTACAACAAGATTCTCAAGCGCCGCCGCCGCCAGCGTTACCTCAAACGCAAGAAGGAAGCCGCCAAGCAGGCCAGGGCCGGCAAGGCCCCCGCGGCCGCGGCCTGATCCGCCGCGCTCCTTTTCCCTCCGCATGCTCCCGCCGCCCGTTTCCGGGTGGCGGCTTTCGTTCCCCCCTCCCGCCGGCTCGCGCTCCGCAGCGGAAGGGAGGGGGTGTGCTTTCGAAGCGATTCGGAAAGTTTCCGGAAGGGGCAGCATCCGCGGCAGGAGGACGGGAGGAAGGTTCCGGCGGAACGCCGGAGCCCCCTCTCCGCGAAACACGGACGCCGCCCCACGCGGGCAAAGCCCCTCACTCCGTCACGCCGGTGAGACGGGCCAGGTACGCCCGCACGGTTCCGCGCTCGATCAGCTCCGCTGCCCGTTCCCAGCCGGCTTGGATCGAGTCCGCCCGGCCGGCGACGAACAACGCGGCGGCGGCGTTCAACAACACGGCGTCCCGGCGCGGACCGCGTTCCCCGCCGCTGAGGATGCGGCGGAGGGCACGCGCGTTTTCCGCGGCGTCACCGCCCCGGAGCTCGTCCAGGGTCCCGGGCTGGAACGGCAACGCCGCCGGCGAAAACTCCGCCACGTTCAGGCCGTGGTCGGAATGAAACTCCGCCACCGTGGTCGGCCCCAGGGGGGAAAGCTCGTCGCAGTACGCCGGCGCGCCCGCGTGTTCCCCGACCCGCCCGCACACCACCAGGCCGCGCCGGACGCCGAGACTTTGCAGCACCCGGGCCAACGGTTCGCACAGCTCCGGGCGGGGCACCCCCATGAGCTGCGCCGTGGGCCGGGCCGGATTCAACAGGGGACCGAGGAAGTTGAACAACGTCCGGCGCCCCCGGTCGGCGCACAGTTTGCGGGCCGGCGCGATGTGCTTGAACGCCGGATGGTAGCGGGGCGCGAAAAGGAACACGAAGCCCCGGTCCCGCAGCGCGGCGGCGGCGGCGTCCGGCTCCAGTTCGACCGGCACGCCCAGCGCCTCGAGCACGTCGGCGCTGCCCGCCTTCGAGGTGATGGCGCGATTGCCGTGCTTGGCCACCCGGACGCCGTCGGCCGCCGCGAGGAGCGCCGCCGCCGTGGAGAGGTTGATCAGCCCCAGTCCGTCCCCGCCGGTGCCCACCACGTCCAGAATCGGCGCCCGCCGGAGCTCCGCGTCCAGCGGCAGCGCCCGGGCGCGCGCGCGCAACGCCGCCGCGAACCCGGCGATTTCCTCCGGCGTCTCGCCCTTTTCGGCCAGCGCGAGCAGGAATTCCGCCTTCGTCCCGGCGGCCACGGTTTCCTCGGTCAACGCGGCCACCGCCGTCCGGATGGCTTCCGCGTCGAGCGCCTCGCCCCGACGCAACCGGCTGATCAATGCCTCAAGCATGGCGCCATGCTAGGAAAGCTCCCCGCGCAAGGCGAGCCCGGCACGAACGCCGTCCGCCCGAGGGCGGAGGGCTGACTTGCGGCGGCGTGTTCAAAAGCCCAAGTCCGGCCAGAGACGACCGCGGAACAGCCACAGCGCGGCCAGCAGGGCCTGGAGGCACATCACGAGGCCGAACCGGCGGCGGAAGGGGAGTTTGGAGGTTTTGTGCCGGACCAGCCGCATGGCCAGGGCGGCGCCCAGCGTGCCGCCCATCAGGGTGAGGACCAGCAGATCCACCTCCGCCACGCGCCCCCGGCCCACGCAGGCGGCCCATTTGTCGTAGGCGTAGGCCAGAAAGGTCATGAGGGTCATGGCGGCCAGCCAGGCCAGCAAGGGGTCCAGCCCCATCCGCCACCAGAACCACGTGAGCACGCCCGCCATGGTGGTGGCCGCCAGCAGGGCGCGGGCGCGCTGCATATAGACCGGCAGCTCCTCCGGTTTGGGGGGCGGAGGCGGGGAATGACGCCGGCGTTTCGCGCGCCGGCGACGCCCGGGCCGGGAATCAGAGACCGCAGAGGGCTTTGATGCGGGCGAGGGCTTCATCCGCGGAAAGCAATTCCGGCCGCGCGGCCGCGCGTTCCTTGTATTCCACCTGTTCCGCCGCCACCGTGCGTTTGCTGAGGGTGAGCCGGATGGGCAGGCCGATGAGGTCCGCGTCGCTGAACTTCTCGCCCGCGCGGAGGGGCCGGTCGTCGTAGAGGACCTCGATCCCCTCGGACTGGAGCCGTTCGTAGAGCGCGTCGGCGGCCGCCCGGACGTCGTCGTTTTCCAGGTTCAGCGGCGTCAGGTGCACGTGGTAGGGGGCGATTCCGGGCGACCAGATGATGCCCCGCTCGTCGTGGTTTTGCTCGATCCACGCGGCGGCCATGCGGCTGACCCCGATGCCGTAGCAGCCCATCATCACCGGGCGGCTCTTTCCTTCGGCGTCCACGTAGCGGCAGTCCATGGCCTCGGAATACTTGGCGCCCAGCTTGAAGATGTGGCCGATCTCGATGCCTTTGGCGGCCTGTAACTTGCCCGCGCAACGCGGGCAGCCGTCACCGGCCTTGGCCAGTTTGAAATCGCCGAACTCCGGCAGCGGCAGGTCGCGCTCGAAGTTCACGTTGATGTTGTGGTAGTTCGTCCGGTTCGCGCCGCACTCGAAATTGACGCGCCCGTTCACCGCGTGATCGGCGAGGATGCGCACCTCCGACGGCAGGCCGATGGGGCCGGCGTAGCCCACTTCCGCGCCGGTGAGTTCCTTGATCTGCTCCGGGGTGGCCAGTTTGAGGGCGATGCCGCCGAGGAAGTTGCTCACCTTGATCTCGTTGACGTCGCAATCGCCCCGCACCATCACGGCCACGAACCCGTCGCCCGCCTGGTAGATCAGGGTCTTGGTCGTCTTCCAGACCGGGATGCCGAGAAACTTGGCCAGCGGCGCCACGCCGATCAGGCCCTCGCCCAGCACCGCTTCCATGGGCTTGAGTTCGGTGTCCTGGGGGAAGGTTTCGAGCCGGGATTCGGCCTTTTCCTGGTTGGCGGCGTAATCGCACTGGTCGCAGAAGAGGATGATCTCCTCGCCGGTCTCGGCCAGCACCATGAACTCGCTGCTGCCGCTGCCCCCGATGGCCCCCGGGTCCGCCTCGACCTCCCGGTAACGGTAGCCCACCCGCTCGCAAATCCGGTGATAGGCCCGCCGCATCGCCTCGTAGGCGGTCTCCAGCCCGGCCTCGTCGGCGTCGAAGCTGTAGGCGTCCTTCATGATGAATTCCCGGGCGCGCATGAGGCCGAAGCGGGGCCGGATTTCATCGCGGAACTTGGTCTGAATCTGGAAGACGGACTTGGGCAGATCCTTGTAGGAATGAATCTCGCGGCGAAGGATGTCGGTGACCACCTCCTCATGGGTGGGCCCCAGGCAGACCGTGCTGCCCCGGCGGTCCTGGAAGGAGAACATGATCCCGTCCACGGCGGTGTAACGCTCCCAGCGACCGGATTCCTCCCACAGCTCGCGCGGCTGGAGGGCGGGCATGAGCAGCTCCTCCGAGCCGGCCCGCTCCATCTCCTCGCGGATGATCCGGGAAATCTTCCGCAACGTCCGTTGCAGCAGCGGCAGGTAATCGTACACCCCGGCGGAAACTTGGTGAATGTAGCCGGCCCGCAACATCAGGGCGTGCGCGGCGGTCTGCGCGTCTTTCGGGACCTCGCGCAAGGTGCGTCCCACGTGTCTCGATTGTCTCATGCGATCTTGGTTCCTACGCCCCGCCGTCCACGGGGCGCCCCTGTTTTGGCGGGAACCCGCGCCGCGGACCAGCCGAAATTTGGTCCGGGAGGGAAAGAGGCGTTTTTTCTCCTCCGCGACCGCCCTTCCCGGCGGGCCTCACCGGGGGGAATCCGGGGCGGAAGCGGGCTCCGCGGGAACCGGCTCGGCGCCCGCGCCCAGCAAGACGGCCAGCCAGCGGGTGTCCGGATTGCCCTCCAGGGCCATTTTCACCACGGCGGTCAGCGGCACGCTCAGCAGCATGCCCATCGGCCCGAGCACCCATCCCCAAAAAATGATCGAGATGAGGACCACCAGCGGCGAAAGCTTGAGCCGGAGACCGAGAAAACGGGGTTCGAGGAAATTGCTGATGCCGATGTTCACGACCAAGTATCCCGCGCCGCACACGGCGGTGAGCCCCAGCCCCGAATCCACCAACGCCAGCAGGAGGGCGGGCACGGCGGCCACCAGCGAGCCGATGACCGGGAGGTAATTGAGCAAAAACGCCAGCAGACCCAGCATGGCCGACTGTTGCAGCCCCAGCAGCCCCGTCCACGCCCAGATCAACAGACCGGTCAACACGCTCATGAGGGTCTTGATCCCCATCACGTGCCGGACATCGTCCACCATGTGGTTGAGCGTCCGCCAGTTTTCCTCGGTCAAGCCGGGCATCCGGCGGATTTTGGCGGGCAGGATGGCGATTTCGAGGAGGATGAAGATCACGATCACCAGGATCAGAAAGCCCTGGCCCACCATCGAACTCACGGCGCTGGCCAGCGTGCCCACGTAGCCCACCAAGTAACGCGGATCCAGCCGCTGGTCGAGGGCCAGCGCCTTGGCGTCCACCCCCTTGGCGTTCAGCCAGGCGATGAAAGCGTCCCGCTGGTCCAGCAGAAGATTTTGGTACTGGGGCAGGTTGGCGGTGAGTTCGCGCACGGAAGCCTGAACCAGGTTCACCACCAGCAGCCCCACGCCCGCCAGCGCCATCATCAACACCAGCAGCGCGGTCAACGGCGAAATGCCCCGCGCCCGCATTCCCGCGTAAACGGGCGCCGTGATGGTGGCGATGAACACGGCCATGAGGAACGGGATCACGATGGCGGACGCCGCCCGCAGGCCGGCCACCACCACGACCATTGCCGCGCTCACCACCAATAATCGCTCCAGACGCGCCATGTTTCCTCGGGGGCGACGGGAGCCCGCCCCGCGCCGCCTTCTCAGGTGCTGGAGCCTCAGCGGAGAAGCGGGTTTTGTCAATCAAGCCGCCCGGGGGGGGGCGGCCTGCTCCGCCCCGAAAACGCGGCCTTCCGCGGCGCCGGCGGAGACGCCCCCCGGGCCGTTCACGCTTCGGCGCGCGTGGCAAACCGCCTGGAACCGGGCCGAGAACACCGGGCCGGCAAACCCGGCCTGCTCCCCCGGGGACATTTCGCGTCCCTTTCGTCAGCCGCGGGTCCGCCCGCGGCGGGCGTCCCGCTTTTCAGACAGGCCCTCAGCGGGAACGCACGGTGGCGTGTTCCTGAATCCAGACCACGTCCGGGTTGCCGGGCGTCGTGTAATTGTGGCTGTGCCACGACATTTTGTCCGGCGGCTGGTAAGTGCGCGAGTCCGCCCACGAGTGAATCTCCGCGTGCCCGTCGGCAAAGGAAACGGTGCTGGCCGGTTTGTGGTAGTTGGCGGGGATGTGGTAGAAGGCCGGCCGATCCATGATGATCCCGAAGAAGGGGCGGCAAATGCTCTTGGAGTGAATCTCCATGAACACGAACAACTGGGAGGGCCCGATGCCGCCGAGGTCCGTCGTCTTGCGAAAGACGCGATAGCGGGGCACGGGATTGTTGCGGTAGGTCCGCCCGCGCCAGCCCACGTGCGAGTTCATGCCGTAACTGCGCACCACCGGAAACTTCCGGTTGCCCAGCGTCACCATGGTGTGGTCCCCGGGACAGCGGTAGATGTCGGGGGTCTTCAAATAGGGGGCGAAAAGGGAATACTGCGGATCCACCAGGAGGAAGATGTTCGTGCTGTCCTCATGATGACCGGCAAAACTGCCGCCCACCCAGGTCTTGGGATACTGCCGGTCGGCCCCGTTGTTGTTGACCACCGCGTTTTCATGGTAATCCCCGGCGTACATCGTCCAGATCAGCTGCAGTTGCTTCAAATTGCTCAGGCAACTGACCGCCTGCGCCTTGGTTTTGGCCCTGGACAACGCCGGCAGCAGCATGCCCGCCAAAATGGCGATGATGGCGATGACCACCAGCAGCTCGATCAAGGTGAAGGCCCGCCGCCGGTCGCGCCCGCCGCGACCCCTGAAAAGCACGTGATTGAATGAATGCATACGCTCGGTCTTGTTTTCCGCCCCCGGGGGGCGGAAATCGAGGCGCACCCTAGCAAACCGCCCCCCGGGCGGAAAGCGTGGATTCTGAAGCACGGGGAAGAGCGAATGACTTCACAAAAAAGGCACCGGGATGAACGACGAAGCAACTCCTCCCCGGAACCGTCGAGGTGGGAGCCTGCCGAAAAAGCGGATCATCCACCGCGCGCGGACCCGCCGCCCGCAAAAGAGGACGCGAAATGCCCCTTGGGGGGAAAGCCGCGTTCGCCAACCCGGCGTTTTCCGGACGGCTCTTGGAGGGCATCACACTCTTTCCGGGCGTTCAGGGAGGCGGCCGGGTTTCCCCGTGGTGAGGAAGGAACGGCCGTTGGGCGGCTTGCTCCTCGTGCTCCAAGGGACCACCCGTCTCCCGACTTCCCTTTTTCCTGCTTTTCGCCTGCCGGGTTTTCCCGCGGACGGATTCGGCTTTTGCTTCGAACTGGCGCGGCCTAAGCTTTCGCCCACTGATCGTCAGGTCATCAAGAATACGCGATTTGTCTTATGGGTGAAACCAAGACCACTGCCAAGACCGCCGGCACGCCGGCGCTGAACCCGTTGCCGCCCTCCACCAAGCTGGCGCCCACGCCGCGCCAAGCTCCGAAGTACGCCGTCACCGTCCGGAACCGCGCCGGCGAACCGGTCACGTTGGCCGATCCGCGGGTGACCCGCGCCCTGGTGGCGCTGATGGACATGCACGCCGTGGTGGGCGGCGCGGCCAGCCATTGGGGCGGGCCCTCGGCGTTCGCCGAGATCAACGCCGCCGTGCACGGGCTGATGTTCGCCACCGAAGGCCGCGAGTGGTTCGAGGCGTTCAACTACGTCAACGACGCCGGCCATGCCGAAAACGGGGTGTACGCCGTGCGGGCCAACTACGGTTTCGACGGGCTCACCTTCGCGGACCTGCGCGGATTCCGGAGCATCGAGAGCAAGCTGACCGGCCACGGCGAATCCCATCTCAACCCCGAGGGGGTCCTGCTGAGCAACGGCCCGCTCGGCTCCGCCCTGCCTCAGGCGCAGGGGCTGGCGCTCGCCGACCGGGTCTTGGGCAAGGACCGGGTGACGGTGGTGGTGATTTCCGACGGCGCCTCGATGGAGGGCGAGGCCAAGGAGGCCTTTGCCGCCATTCCCGGGCTGGCCGGCAAGGGGCGGCTCAATCCCTTCGTGATGATCCTCTCGGACAACGACACCAAGCTCTCGGGACGCATCAGCGAAGACGCCTTTCCGCTGGCGCCCACCTTCGCCGCGTTGAGCACGCTGGGCTGGCGGGTCATCGAGGTGCCCGAGGGGCATGATCTCGAAGCGGTCTATCAGGCGGTGGAACAGGGCGTGGCCGCGGCGCGGGGCAACCCGGCCCAGCCGGTCTGTCTCCACGTGAAAACCATCAAGGGCTACGGCGTGAAGAGCACCGAGGAAAGCGCCTCGGGCGGACACGGGTTCCCGCTCAAGGACGCCCGCCAGATCGGGCCGTTCGTGGACGAAATCTTCGGCGGCGAAACTCCGGAGGAATTCGCCCAATGGGCGCGCGAGCTGATGGAAGCCGCCGAACCAAAGGCCGCCGCCGCGGCTGCCGCGCCCGCCACCGCGCCCGCGCCGAAAAAGGAAAAGGTGCAGGCCGGCCTCGCCCGGGGGGCCATCCGGGCCGCCGAAGCCGGGCATCCGGTCTTCTCCGTTTCCTCGGACGTGCAGGGCTCCACCGGCATCGCCGCGTTTCAAAAGCGTTTTCCGGACCGCTGGATCGAGGTGGGCGTGGCCGAGGCCAACATGGTCAGCACCGGCGCGGGCCTGGCCAAGCTGGGCTTCATTCCCATCGTGGACACCTTCGCCCAGTTCGGCATCACCAAGGGCAACCTGCCGCTCACCATGGCCGCCCTGTCCCAGGCGCCGGTGATCGCCATCTTCTCGCACGTCGGCTTGCAGGACGCCGCCGACGGCGCGTCCCATCAGGCCACGACCTACCTCGCGGCCACCTCGGCCATCCCGCACACCGTGGTGGTGGCCTGCTCCTGCTCGGGCGAGGCCGAGGCGCTCATGTTCCAGGCCATCGAACGACTGGCCGCCGAGCGCGCCGCCGGGCGGGACGGCGAATCGGTGGTGTTTTTCGTCGGGCGCGAGAACTACCCGCAACATTGGGTGGACCAGCCGGACTACGCGTGGGGCCGGGCGCAGGTGTTGCGCGAAGGCGGCGACGTCGTCCTCGTCGGCTGCGGCGCGGTGCTGGGGCAGGCCCTCGAAGCCGCCGAACAGCTTGCCCAAGCCGGCGTCTCCGCCGCCGTCATCAACCAGCCCTTCATCAACCGGCCGGACGTCGGGACCATCGGCGCGGTCGTGCAACGCTGCGGCGGCCGGGTGGTGACCATCGAGGATCACCAGCTCATCGGGGGCATGAGCGCCCAACTCGCCCACGCCCTCGCCACGGCGGGCATCCCGCACCGGATGAAGAGCCTCGCCATTCCGGGCGAATTCGGCCGCTCCGCCTACGTGGCGGCCCAGCTCTATGAGCACTACGGCATGACCGCCGAAAAAATGGCCGCCGCCGCCCGCGAGCTGCTCGCCGGATAACGCCGCGTCCCAAGGCACCTTGTTCCCCCCGCGGCCAGGGGGGGAGCATTTCAGACGGGTGGGGCAGGGCGGGTGACGGGCTGGTCGGTTTTTCGATAGAGGGTGAATCCGCGCGCCTGATAGTTGGGCAGGGCCGCCGGATGGTCCAGCGAACAGGTGTGCAGCCAGACCCGTCGTCCGCCGAGCGACCAGGCCGCCCGGACCGCTTCGGTCAGCAGAAAGCCGCCCAGTCGTTGTCCCGTGAAGCCGGGCAGCACGCCGAAGATGGCGATTTCGACGGCTCCCTCCGGCTGGGTTTCCAGCTCGAAATAACCGAAGGGGGTGTCCGCCACGTAACCGATCCACGTCGTCAGCTCCGGGCGCGCCACGTAGGCGCGCCATTGGGATTCGCTCCACGCCAGCCGGGCGGTCCATTGCCACGCGCGCCCGATCTTTTCGTAAAACATGCGGTTCACCCCGGGACAGGGAGTCCGCGCTTGCCGGACCACCGCCTCCGGCAGGGGCGGGGCGACCGGGCGCAATTGCCCGGGGCGCCGCAATTCCAAAAAGCAGGTGATTACCGGTTCGGACGAAGGGACGCGCTGGTTCATGCGGAAGGGGATACCCCGGAAACCGGCCGGACGACAAGCATCCCGGAGCGCGGCGGGAGGATGGCGCGGGCACGCCCGAGCCCCGGTTTCGTTTAAGAGTTGGTCGGGAAACGCCGGATTGGGAAACCCGGCCTCCAGCCCGGGGGGCGCCCTTTTTGCGGGCCGCGGATCCGCACGCGGCGAAATGGCCCATTTTTCAGGCAGGCTTTAACCGCCGCTGCTCCGTATTTGAGGCAACGCTCCTTTTCTCCTTGCCGTGTCCCGGTGTCATTTTTCGCTGGCGTAATGCGAACCGGCGCCACGAAGACCTGCCGCCTCGTCGTCTTGGTGGCGAGGGGCGCGCTTTTGGAGGCGGGTTTCCCGCCGGAAAGCACCCGCGTCCGCGGGGCGGGCCGGGAAAAACGCCGGGACTTGCGGGGCGATATGTCCGAGAAGCAGTCCGGCAAAACAGACTTCCTGGATCCGTCCTTCGGCCGCGGGACGCCATCCGACGCTCCAACCCGCCGGCGAGGCCGGGATTCGGATCGGCTCCTTGGGGAAGGAGATCGTTCCGTTGATTTGGACGCGGCGACTCGCCAGCGCGCCGTAGTCGAGGTCCGCCGCAGCAATTCCGAAAGATCAAAATTTCAGGGTTTCCGATCCTTTGAAAATCAAGGGCTGCGGACATTTCGGGGCATCGCAGGAGGAGGGAGCATTTTCGCCTTCGTCGGATCCCGATTTTTTTGCAATCTGATATTTTTTACAGCGTCAGTAATCTGCCGCCATGAAAAAGGCCAGTCCATCGGCTCTTTTCGCCGAGGAGCGCGCTCTGCGAAGCAAGCTCCACCAACTGCTCCACCGGGCCGAGGGGCTGGCGCACGGAAGTCTGGTTGAAATGAAGCGCCGCTGCGGAAAGCTGAACTGCCGCTGCGCTTCGGACGAGGCCTGCAAACACTCCTCGCTCTATCTCTCCCAGGCCCGCAACGGCAAAACGCGGATGATCTACCTTCCGCAGGAGCTCGAGGAAACCGTGCGCCGGTGGGTCGGGGACTTCCGGCGCGCCTCGGAACTGCTCGAAGCCGTCAGCCGCGAGGGCTGGCGGCGCATCGCCGAAAAGAAGGCCGCGGCCCGGCCCCGCCCGGGCCGCGCCGGCCGGCGCCAACCCGCCGCCCCCAACCAGCCATCCTGACCCGCCTGCCCGGATATTCGGAGAAAATCTTCTCGCGGCGCGAGACGTGGCGGAGGGATGTCGCCGACCGGCGGCCCCACCGTTGCCAAGGCCTTTTCCACTTCCTCCGTGCTCCCGCTTTTTCGAGCCTTTCTGGGCAGCGAGGCCTCCCGTCGCGGAGGGGGCACGCGGCCTGCGGCAAGGGCGCAAAACGCTCCTCGCTTGCAGGCCGGATTCTCCAACCCGGCATTTTCAGACAGGCTTTTCCGCAAGGTTGCGCTTGGGCGGGGGGCGGCGCATGCTGGGCGCATGATCCTTCGTGGTTGGTTGAGTGGGAGCGCGTGGGCGCTGGCGGTGGGCGTGGCAACGGCGGCGACGGGGACGTTTTCCCGTTCGATTCCGCTGCCGCTGGCGGACCATCCGGGCAATGTGTACGTCGCGGGCGAGACGGTGCGAATCCCCGTGCCGGCGACGCCAAAGGACAGCCTCGCGCGCTGGCGGCTGCTCGACGAGACCGACGAAGAGCTGGCGTCCGGCGCGGTTTCCGCCGCCGCGAAAGCCATCGAGCCGGGCAAGTTGCGGGTGGGCTGGTATCGCTGCGAGTGGCTTGATGACACGGGGAAATTGCTCGACTGGACGTCCGCCGCCGTGGTGGCCCGGTTGCGGGCGCCCACGCCGCTGGATTCGCCCATCGGGGTGGACACGGCGATGGCGTGGTTCGCGCACGATGATCCGCCCAACCAGCGCCGCTTCGCCAACCTGGCCGCGCTGGCCGGGGTGAACTGGCTGCGCGACCGGCTCCGCTGGCGGGAGATCGAGCCGGAGCCGGGCCGGTTCGCCGAGCGCACCAGCTATGACACCGCCGCCTCGATCGCGCGCGCGCAGGGTTTGCGGGTGTTGCAGGTGTTTCACGACACCCCGCCGTGGGCGCAGGAGGGCCGGCCGGGCGGCGAGTTCGCCACCGATTTGCGTCACGTGTTCCGCTTCGGCCGCGCGCTGGGCCGGCGCTTCGCGGGGCGGGTGCAGGCGTGGGAACCGTGGAACGAGGCCAACGTCGCGACCTTCGGCGGGCACACGGTGGACCAGATGTGCTCGTGGCAGAAGGCCGCGTGGTTCGGCTTCAAGACCGGCGATCCGACGGCGCTGGTGGGATGGAACGTCACCACCACGGTGCCGACCCGCCAGCAGACGGAGGGCCTGATGCTCAATGAAACGTGGCCCTACTACGACACCTACAACATCCATTCCTACGCCTGGGCGCATGATTTTGACACCTTGTGGGAAGCGGCGCGGGAGGCGTGCGCGGGCCGGCCGATGTGGGTCACGGAATGCGATCGCGGCCAGAAGCATTTGCAGAATCCGCCGTGGTGCGAGCTTTCGCGGCGCGACGAACGGCTCAAGGCGGAATACCTCCCGCAGGAATACGCCCAGAGCCTGTTCGCCGGGGCGCGGGTGCATTTCCACTTCGTGCTCGGGAATTACTACGAGGCCAACGGGGTGCAGTTCGGCCTGTTGCGGAAGGATTTCACGCCGCGTCCGGCTTATGCGGCGCTGGCGGCGCTGGGCCGGTTGCTGGCGGGGGCGCGTTGTCTGGGCCGGTGGGAGCCCGGCCGGGACGTCCACGTGTTCGCCTTCCGCGCCCGGCCCGACGGCGAGGAGCGGGACGTGCTGGTGGCGTGGGCGGAGCAAAAGGTGGACTGGCCGAAGCGCGGCCAGACCCGCGCGCCCTGGCCGGGACCGCGGGATTTGCGGGTGGCGGCGGCGTTCGATTATCTGGGCCGTCCGCTCCCGGCGAAGCCGCCCCGGGAGCTGCGCTCGGCGCCGGTCTTTCTGCTGCTGCCGCCCGGCGAGGCCGGCCGGCTTTCGCTGGAGCCGCCCCGGACGGGGGGGCGAAAACGGATGGGGCTGCCCTGTCCGGTGGTGTTGCAGGCGGTCTTCCCGCGCGACGCCCGCGTCAAGGTGGTGGATCGTCCCTGGTCGGAAGGATACGCCTACCGGCTGCAGCCGGGCAAACGACGGATGTTCCGCCTGCGGGCCTACAACTTCGGCAACATTTTGGTGGAGGGCCTGGTGACGGTGCAAACCGACACCCTCCCCGCGGGCTGGCGGGTGACGCCCGAGAAATGGCGCGTGCGGCTGGCTCCCGGCGAGATGGCCCGGCTGGCCGCCACCTTCGAGGCGGCAACGGTGGACGGACAACCGCCGGCCCCGGACGGCTGGTGCCGCTGGCGGGGACGCTTCCCTCACGCCGGCGAGGCGGCGCTCGCCATCCGGCTGAAGCGGGTGGA
>CAZRPT010000074.1:0-1985 GCA_964601985.1 uncultured Verrucomicrobiota bacterium | reverse complement strand
CCTGCAAAAGGGGCGCAAAATATCCCCGGATTGCAGGCCGGATTCCCCCGCCCGGCGTTTTTCGACCGGTCCTGAAACGCGGCCTCCCTCCCCGCCGCGAAAAAAAGCGCGCGTCTTTTGCGGGGCGGGCCTCTCTCCGCCTGATTCGAGCCGGCTGTTTACAACACCTTTGTGACGCCCGGCATGGCGATGGGGTAGCGCCCTTCGGCGTCCGGTGTGGCGCTGGCCGGCGGCGGGTCGTTCAGGCTGGTGATTCGCGCCAGGTCGGGCGCGAGCGAGAGGTCCGAGTTGAGCGCTTCTTCGCGCGTGATTTCGCGACCCGATTCACACGCCATCCGCCCCATGATCGCCGTCAGGCAGGCCTGGGCGGAACGCTCCGTTTCATTGTAGGGCCGGTCGTTGCGGATGGCGTCGAACAGCAGGTTGTGCTCCCGCTGGTAGGCGTTTTCCTTCGGCCCGCGGTGCCGCCAAATGACGTTGGCGGGCAGGGGGCGGTGGCCCCGGTAGAGCACCGGATCGGGCTGGCCCTCGCCCAGAATGGCCAGGCCGGTGGTCCCTTCGATTTTGTCGCCGAAAAAGCCCCAGCAATTGCTGATGTGGCGGCCCTGGGCGGCCAGGCGCGTGCCGTCCGGGAAGGTGTATTCCGCGAAGTAATGGTCGTAGAGCTGATCCGCCGCCGTGCGGGTCTGGCGGCCGCCCATGCCCTGGACGCTCACCGGCCACGCGCCTTTGAGCCAGCAGCAGATGTCAATGTTGTGAATCAGCCAGTCCACGATGAAGCTGCCGTTGAGCCAGGTGAAGCAACTGTAGTTGGCAATCTGGTAGGCCAGCTCGGACCAGCCGGGTTGGCGCGGCTTGATGCCGACCGGTCCGTGCATCCGGTAGGCCCACGCGGTGATGACGTCGCCGATGGCGCCGTTGTGAATCTGTTCGATGGCGTGTTCGAGCGGCGGGTAATGCCGGCTCATGAGGCCGCTGGCGATCTTGAGGTTCCTGGCTTCCGCCGCCCGGCCCGCCGCGAGAATGCGCCGGATGCCCGGGCCGTCCACCGCGAAGGATTTTTCCATGAACACGTGGCAACCTTTTTCGACGGCGTATTCCACGTGCAAATGCCGGAACGCCGGCGGCGTGGCCAGCAGCACCACCCCGCCCGGACTGATGCTGTCAATGGCCTTCCGGTAGGCGTCGAATCCCAGGAAGCGCCGCTCCGGAGGGACGTTGCCGGTCTCCGGCTTGTGCCGACGCACCTGCTGGAGGCAGGCGTTCATCCGGTTCTCGAACACGTCCGCCGCGGCCCAGAACACCGTGGGGCCCGGCGTGGACAACGCCTGGGTGATGGCGCCGGTGCCCCGTCCGCCGCAGCCGACCAGCGCCAGCTTGATCGTGTTGTTCTCGGCGGTGCAACCCGGCCGGGCCACCGCGCCCACCAACGCCGTGCCGGCGGCCAGGCGGGTCGAGGTTTTCAGGAAATCGCGCCGGGAAGACCGGGCGCCGGAGGGGAACGGGGCAGACTTCATAAAACAATGCTTTCTCGTGCCGTGAATGCGGGCATCCTAGCGGCTTGCTTCCGGGGGTCGCAAGGTTTCTCTCGACGACCGGCGGCGGGGCCGGGCCGGTTCACGGCTTGTCGGAAAAGGCCGCGTGGAGGGCGGCGTATCGCGGGGCGGTCAATGCCCTCTTTGCCGGAGGAAGCGCGGCACGCTCCGAAGCCGCGGCGCCGACCCGCCCCCCATGGATGGCATGCTTGCCGTGGCCCGGCAAATCGCAAACCATCAAGCGTCCGTTTGATCCGCGGGAAAAAGGCCTCGATGCCCCGGCCGGCCTACGGGAACAGGCGGGCCACCTGGGCGGCGGCGCGGGCGGCGGCGCCGGGACCGCCGAGGGCGCGGGCGATTTCGCGCAGTTCCTCCCGCAACGTGGCGCGGCGTTTTTTGTCGCGCCACAGCTCCCGCGCGGCGGCGGCGAGGTTTTCCGGGGTGGCGGCG
>CAZRPT010000073.1:0-73583 GCA_964601985.1 uncultured Verrucomicrobiota bacterium | reverse complement strand
GTCGCCGGCCAGCGGACCAGCCGGATCGTGACCGAACTGTGGACCCGCTTGCAGGGCCTGCCGATGAAGAAACGCTGAGAGCCGAAAAGCGGGGCATCCCGCCGCGCGCGGGCCCGCGGCCCACGGGGCGGGCGCTGAAATCCGCGTTCATGGGGGAGACGGGTTTTGTGGGTCCCGGGCTTTGGGCTTTTCCCATCGGCCGGGGGATTCGGCGGCGGGTTTGCGGGCCTCGATGACCACGAAGGCGCCTTCGCCGAAGCCGTCGCGGACAACGCGGGGCGCCTGTCCGGGGAGGAGGGTCTGCCGGACGCGGGCGACACGGAATCCGGCGCCCGCCAGTCGCTCCCGGACTTCGGCGGGGGAGAAGAAGGTGGCGTCCCGGTAGAATTTGCTGCGCTGTTTTTTGTCCGCGTAGCGCCGGCCCAGATCGCTTTCTTTGTCCACGAACCCGACCAGCAGGCTTCCCCCCGGTTTCAACACCCGGAATGCTTCGCGCAGGGAGCGGGCGACGTCGTCCAGAAAACAAATCGTGGTGACCATCAGGGCGAAGTCAAAATGCCGGTCGGGAAACGGCAGGCGCTCCGCCACGCCGGAATGGACTTCGAGGCCGCGCGCCCGCGCCCGGGCGGCCATTTGCTCCGCGGGTTCGACGCCGATTTTTATTCCCAGCGGGACGGCGAATTTTCCGGTGCCCGCGCCGATTTCCATTCCCCGGGCCGGCGGGGGGGGCAGAAGCCCGCGAAGGGCCTCCAGCTCGGCTTGGTACAGGTCGGGGTGCTGGTCAAACCACGCGTCGTAGGCCTCGCTGTGTTTCTCGAATGGCGCGGTTTTGGGCATGCCGCAGGGTTCCGCCCGGCCCCGGGTTCGTTTTGCCCGGAGCGCCGGCGGCGTCAAGGCGTGGGAAGCACGCCTTCGCGCAGGGCGGATTCCAGCTCCGGTCCGCGCAGGCCTTGGGTGACGATGAGGCCGGCGGCGATGCCGGAGACGTTGGCGGTGGCGGCGGAGGTGCCGACGACGTAGTAGGGATTGCCCCAAAAGAGCACGTAGCTCAGCCCCGGGGCGCCCACGTCCACGAAATCGCCGCGGTTGGCGTAGGGGGCCGGGTCGCCTTCCGGCGTGATGGCGGTGACGGCGACCACTTCCGGAAACGCGGCGGGATAGGTCGGCGTGGTGACCGGCTCGTTGCCGGCGGCGCCCAGAAACACCACGTCGCGGGCGCGCCCGGCTTGGATGACTTCATGCACCAGCGGGCTGCCGCCGTCGCCGCCGAGGCTGAGGTTTACCACGTCCGCGCCGGCGTTCACGGCCGCCTGGATGCCGCTCGCCACCGCGAAGCTCGAGGTGCTTTCGTGGGCGCCGTACACGTCCACCGGCAGGATGCGCACCGGCGTGCTGCCCCCGGGGGCCGAGGTTTTCGCCACTTCGTTGAGGATGGTTTCGGCCATGCCGGTGCCGTGCGTCAGGGTGTCGGGCGGGGGCGGGTCCGCCCCGCCCGCCACGGAGATCGTCGGCAGCAGAAAATCCGTCAACGTCGTTCCCTCGCGCTGGACCGGGGTGTCCACCACCGCCACGATGACTTCCTCGCCTTTTTTCGCCGGTTTGGGGCGCAGGCCCAGCGCGGGGACGGCGAGGGAGGTCAGCGAATCCGGATGGCCGGGCGAGGGGATTTCGTAATTGTCCTCCGCGCGGAACAGGCCCGTTTCCGCGATGGCTTGGCGCGCGGCTTCGGCGGCTTCCGGGCTGTCGAATTTGAGCCGGTAGGCGGGGGGATCCTTGAGTTTGCCGGTGATTTTCGCGCCCAGCCGTTTGGCCAGGGCCTCCACCTCCGCCTCGTGGCCGGGGGGCGCCCGGAGGATCAGCTCGTCCGGAATCCGCCTGGGGGCGGCGGGGCCGGGGGGGGGCGCGACCACCAGCGAGGTGGCGGCCTGCATCGAGGAGCGAAACACCAGCAGCTTGGCGCGGTGGGGCGCGCCGGGCACGTAGGCGTAATTCAGGCTGCCGAGCAGCCGTTTCAGGCCCTCGCCCATGGAGACGTCGTGAAAACGGGCGGTGACGTGCCGGTTCAGCCCCGGCTCGACCAGGATGCGCCAGCGGGTGGCGGCGGCCAGGTGTGCCAGCACCCGGCTGAGCGGCCAGCCGGAGACTTCCCCGCTCAGCGTCCGCCGGGCGGCGTCCCAGCGGACCCCCGCGGCGGGGTGACCGGCGTCCGGGGCGGCCAGGCCCAGCAATCCGCCCAGCGCCCAGCCCGCCGCGCGGAGGAGAAGGTTTTTCCTGATTCGTTCGCCCGTCATGCGCTCAAGATAGCGGAAGCTCGTCCGCGAACAATGGCGGGGCGGCATTTCATTTCCGCCGCAGGCCCGCGACCAGCCCGGTGAGGGTCAGCCCCGAGGCGGGGATGGCGCCGGTGAGGAAGGTTTTGAACGACTCGAACTGCGCGCCCAGCGTCTCGGCGAGGTGGGAAAACTGATGTCCCATCAAGTCCCAGTGGATGTCCACCCAGCCGGCGTAGGCCATCATGCTCAACACCAGGAAATAAAACCCCGTGATCACCACCGCCAGCCGCAGAAATGCCCGGATGGCGAACCCGATCGAAAAGCCGATGAACAGCCCGAAGCCGCCTTTGAGCATGAAGGGGGAGAGGTCGTGCAGGTTGAGCGCGTCGTTTTCCGCCGGGGCCGGGGCGGCGGGGGCGTCGGCGGCGGGGGGCGGCGTGGAGCGCGACTCGGCGAATCCGCTGCCCCGCAACCCGCCCGCGCCGCCTCCGGCGGAGTCCCCGGCGGGCGCGGCCGGGGGGGCGGCGGCGCTTTCGGCGGCGGAGGGCGCGCTCAGCGTCAACGCCACGCCCAGCGCCATCATGACCGCCGCGCCGAGCAGCAGGCCGACCTTGCCGCGCGTGAGCGGGTGGCGATCCAGCCCCAGTGTTTGTTTCAGCGAGGGACGCGGCGCCGCGGCGGGCGGGCGGGCGTTCCCGGCATCGTTCCGTGCAGACATGCCGCCACGGTAGCCCAATCCCGCCGCCGGTGAAAGGCGGCAGGGGCGGTCCCGGCGGGGGCTTCGCGCGGCGAAGGGCGGCGTTTTTTTTGCGCGCCGGCGCCATTCCGGGGCTTGACCCCGGGGCGGCGGGCTCCTAGATTGCGGGCCGACATGATGAGCGTGGCGCAACGAGTTCTGCTTCTGGTGGTCGTCGTACCCGGCGGCGCCGGGGGGGCTTGTTGCGCGTAGGAAAATTTCGCCACAAGAACCCACGGCTGCCGACGGTCGTGGGTTTTTTTGTTTGCGTTCCCGCCGTTGGCCGCCATCAACAAACCGAGACACATGAGCAACACCGCCCGTAAACCGGCTGAATCACGAACCCGCAAACCGGCCCGCTCCAAGGTGGGCCCCCGCATGCTTGGCAGCGAGGCGCTCGTCAAGAGCCTCGAACGCGAAGGGGTGGACGTCATCTTCGCCTATCCCGGCGGCGCCAGCATGGAAATTCATCAGGCGCTGACCCGCTCCGAGCAGATTCGCACCTACCTGCCCCGTCACGAACAGGGCGGCGTCTTCGCCGCCGAGGGCTACGCCAAGGCCTCCGGCAAGGTGGGCGTCTGCATGACCACCAGCGGCCCCGGCGCCACCAACCTCATCACCGGCATCGCCGACGCCTTCATGGATTCGGTCCCGCTGGTCACCATCACCGGCCAGGTGCCCAAGTCCATGATCGGACGGAACGCCTTCCAGGAGACCGACATGTTCGGCATGACCCTGCCGGTGGTGAAGCACAGCTACCTGGTGACCGACGTCAACGACCTGCCGCGCATCATCAAGGAGGCCTTCCACCTCGCGCGCACGGGCCGGCCGGGGCCGGTGGTGATTGACGTGCCCAAGAACGTGCAGCAGGAGTTCGTGCAGCCGGTCTTTCCCGAGGAGGTCCAGCTCCGCGGCTACCGCCCCGAGAAGCATCCCGACGAGGTGGCGCTCAATGAAATCATCGGCCTGATCGAGCAGGCGGAGCGCCCGGTGATCTACGCCGGCGGCGGCGTCATCAGCAGCGGCGCGGCGGCGGAGTTGCGCCGGTTCGTCGAGGCCACCGGCATCCCGGTCACCACCACCCTCATGGGCGTGGGCGCGTTCCCGGAAGATCATCCCCTCTCGCTCAAATGGCTGGGCATGCACGGCGCCGCCTACGCCAACTGGGCGGTGGCGGAGGCCGATCTCTTGCTCGCGTTCGGGGTGCGGTTCGACGACCGCGTCACCGGCAAGGTGGACAAGTTCTGCGAGCACGGCACGATCGTGCACATTGACATTGACCCTTCGGAGATCAACAAGAACCGCAAGGTCCACCTGCCGATCATCAGCGACTTGCGCGAGGCGCTGGAGAAGCTGAACGCCATCCTGGCGGACCGGCCCCTCGAAAAGAAATTCACCGCCTGGCACAACCGGGTGGCCGAGTTCAAGGCCCGCGCCCCCTTCACCTGGCGGGTGACCGACGAGGTGCTGCGCTCCCGGCACGTGCAGGAGCACATGAACGGCGACGCCAGCCAGGTCATCCTGCCGCAGGAAGCCATCGCCCTGCTGCACGAACTCACCGCGGGCCGGGCCATCATCGCCACCGGCGTGGGGCAGCACCAGATGTGGGCGGCCCAGTTCTACCGGTTCGAGCGCCCCCGCCAGCTCATCACCAGCGGCGGGCTGGGCGCGATGGGCTTCGGTCTGCCCTCCGCCCTCGGCGCGAAGGTGGCCTGCCCGGACCAGCAGGTCATTGACATTGACGGCGACGGCTCGTTCCTGATGAACATCCAGGAGCTGGGCATGGCCTACATCGAGGGCATCGCCGCCAAGGCGATGATCCTCAACAACCAGCACCTCGGCATGGTGATGCAGTGGGAGGACCGCTTCTACCAGGGGCGTCGCGGCCACACCTATCTGGGCGATCCCAAGAACACCCGGCAGATTTATCCGGACTTTGTCACCATCGCCAAGGGGTTCGGCGTTCATTGCGAGCGCGTGATCTTCAAGAAGGACCTGCGCGCCGCCATGCAACGGATGCTCGAATCCGACCAGCCCTACGTGCTGGACGTGGCCACCCCGTACACCGAACACGTCATGCCCTTCATCCCCGCCGGTCGGACGGTGGAGGACATGATCGTGGAATAATCCGTTCTTCCGCCGGGCGGGCGCCGGACCGGACGGCCGCCCGGCGGGACTCCTCTCATGCGTTTCGGTTTCGCCCCTCTTCTTTTCGCCGGCCGGCGGCGAAGCGGCGCCCGGGCGTTCGGGCTGGGCGGACTGCTGGGCGCGGCGGTTCTCACCGTCTCCGCCGCCCAGTTGCGCATTGACTTGCTCGGCGTCCCGCGCGGCCAGCTTCCGCCGGGCTTTCGCAGCGCGGTCACCGGCGCCGGCGGGCCCGGCGACTGGCAGGTGGTGCTGGCCGACGCGCCGGGGGCGTTCGCCCCGCTCACCGACCGGGCCCGGGCCATCCGGCAGCCCGTCATCGCCCAGTTGGCCAGGGTCCCGCTCAGCGAACACTTCCCGCTGCTGATCTACACCAACGAGGTCTTCACCGACTTCACCCTCCGGCTCAAAATCAAGATGGTGGCCGGCGACACCGAACGCATGGCCGGCGTGGCCTTCCGCCTGCAGGACGAGAACAACTACTACGTCGTGCGGGCCAGCTCGAAGGGCGGCACCCTCCGTTTTTACCGGGTGTATCGCGGCGTGCGCGGCGCGCCCATCGGCGTCAACCGCGCCATCCCCTCCGGTGTCTGGCACGACCTCCAGATCCAGTGCGCCGGCAACCGCATCCGCATCACCTTCGACGGCGAGGAAGCCATTCCCCCGCTCACCGACAACACCTTCCGCGAAGGCCGGTTCGCCCTCTGGACGATGGCCGATTCGGTCAGTTACTTCAGCGACATCCGGCTGGACTACGTTCCCCGCGTCACGCTGGCGGAAACGCTCGTGGCGGAGTTGATCAAGAAATACGACCGGCTCCTCGGCCTGACCCTTTACGCCCCCGCTCCCGACCGGCCCGGGCTTCGCGTCGTGGCTTCCAGCGATCCCGCCCGCGTGGGGCGTCCCGCCGGCGAGACCGCCGCCAAGGTGATTCGCGACAACGTGCCCTACGTGGCCCGGGACAAGGAGCGCAAGTGCATCATCGCCACCCTGCCGTTGCACGACCGCAACGGCGACCCCATCGCCGCCGTGCGCGTGGAATTGCGGAGCTTTCCCGGCGAGCTGGACAAAAACGCCGTGGTCCGCGCCGCCCCCATCGTGAAACGGATGCAACGCCGGGTCTTCTCCTTGGAAGACCTGACCCGTTGAGAGCCGCCCGGAAAGCGCCGGGTGAGGGCGCGCGGCGGTTTCCGACAAGCTCCGGGGAAATCCCGGTTTTCGTTCGCGCCCGCGAAGGCGGCTTCCCATCCGGCGCCGCGAAGGGCAAAGCCGCAACCGGCGTCAGGCGGTCGGACGGTGGCGGTCGAGGCCCGGTTCGCAACGGGTGGCGCGGGTGCGGAGGGCGGCGTCGAGGAGGGCGTCGTTGGCGGCCACGCGGGAACGGTCCGCCGGCGGATGCCAGAGGTGGTAGCAGAGGCAGCGGCCCCGGACGTCGCGCCGCAGCACGCCCGAGTTCATCAGGCGCACGGCCAGTTCCGAATCCTCGCGGCCCCAGCCTTCGAAGGCCTCGTTGTAGCCGTTGACGCGGATCAGATCGGCGCGCCAGATGCCGAGGTTGCAGCCGCGAATGCCGCGCAAGTCCCTGCGGGTCCGCCACCACGGCAGCGGCCAGCGGAAGGCCCGCAAACCGCCGCTCAACTGGCCGCTCCGCCACGCCCGCCAGCGGTCCCGCGCGAAATCACCCTGACCGAACCATTCCGCCGCCTCGCGCTCCACCAGACAGCGATGGCCCTGGGTGAACCGGTTCAAGCGCGCCTGCGCCTGATGATCCGCGATGAAACGCGGGTGCGGGAGGGTGTCGCCGTCGAGAAACACCACCCACTCCGCCGTGACGTGGGCGAGGGCTGCGTTGAGGATGCGCGACCGCCGGAAGCCGGCGGCCTCCTGCCAGGCGTGATGCGTGCGGCCGGGCCACGCGGCGGCCCATTCGGCGAACACCCGCCGGGTTTCCCCGCCCGAGCCGTCATCCGCCAGCACGACCTCCGCCGGCGCCATCGTCTGCCGTGACACCGCCGCCAGCACCCGCCGGAGATACTCCGGCTGCTCGTGGGTGTTGATGACGAGGGCCACCGACGGCGGGTTCATAAACCTAATGGGATGGCAAAGGTTTCCAGCTTGTGTGGCGCGCGCACATGGACTGCTCCGCCCGAAACCTCCTTTTCGGGTCTTCGGCCCCCGGCTTTCGGTTTTTCTCCCTCATGGCTCCTTTTGTTCCGGCGGCAGGGCGGCCTCCTTCACCATCGCGTAGCGGGTGAGGGTTGAGAAGGCGCTGAGGCGCGCGATGTAGTATCCCGGCCAGCCGTCCAGAAAGCCGGCCCGCAAAACATAGGCGCGGAGAAACCGCCACCACGGCCGCAGCACCAGCTCGAAAAAGCCCGCGCCCCGGCCCGCCCGAATCCGGTTCGCCACGAAGTCGGCGTGATAGGGCGCGATCTTGGCGATTTGGTCGGCGATGCTCTGGTTCGAGTAATGGAGCAGGTCCGCCCGCAAACGGCCCACCCGGCCGGTCACTTCGAGCCGGGCGTGGGGTTCCTCGCCCACCCAGCGCGCCGCGCCGCGCCGCCACAAGCGGCGCACCCGGTCGGGGTACCAGTCGCCGTGCCGAATCCAGCGACCGCAATAAAAGGTGCAGCGGGGGAATTCATACGCGGCGCGGGCGGCGAGCCGGTCGGCGTCCGCGAAGAGCACCCGCAACGCCTCCCGCAGCGGCGCCGACACCACCTCGTCCGCGTCGAGGTTCAAAATCCACGGCTGACCGCACTTCTCCGCCACCGAGTTTTTCTGGCCGATGAACCCTTTCCACGGCTCGCGAAAGACCCGCCCGCCGAACTGTTCGACGAGCGCCGCCGTGCCGTCGCGGGCGCGGTCGTCCAGCACCACGACGAGTTCGCGCGTCCAGCCCGCCACGCTTTCCAGCGTGCGCCCGATGCGATGCGCCTCCGCGCCGGAGACGATGGCCACCGACAGCGGCAGCCGCCCGGCGTCGTCGCCCGGCGCCGCGGATTCGTGGGAAGCGATGGTCTGGTTCCGCCGCACGCCGGCACCATACCATCCCGCGCCGGTGGGTCAGCCGGAAAACGCCCGATACGTCCGCCGCTCACAAAAATCCAGGTGCTTAAAAGAAAACCGGAGGCAGCACGAAACCGCCTCCGGTCGTCACCCAAACAGCCCCCAAACGGGCTGCCAAAGCAAAGCGCCTTTTCCCCGGCGCTCCGACGATTTTCGCGGGCGGATGCCCCGTCGCCGAAACGCCACGACAAACACATTTCCTCAGACACCTTTCCCCCGCGGCGGGTTACACAAATTTGTCCCGCGGTTCCTGCATGCCTAATGCTTTGGGATGGTCAATGTCAGGCAAACTTCTTTCTTGCGGCGCGCGCGGCTTTCGTATTCACTGCCCCTCAGTATGAACTATCGGATATCCAAAAACGCCGCCGCCCTTTCGCCGTCCGTCACCCTGGCCATTTCCGCCAAGGCCAAGCAGATGCGGGCGGACGGGGAGGACGTGGTGGGGTTCGGCGCGGGAGAGCCGGATTTCGACACGCCGCAACACATCAAGGACGCCGCCGTCCGGGCGCTGGCGGAGGGCTTCACGAAATACACCCCCGCCAGCGGCACGATGGAACTGCGCGAGGCGGTGGCCGAGAAGTTCGCCCGGGACAACGGGCTGGAGTACTCGCCCACCCAGATCATCATCTCCTGCGGCGGCAAGCACTCCTGCTACAACACCATCCTCGCCACCTGCCAGGAAGGTGATGAGGTGTTGATCCCGGCGCCCTACTGGGTGAGTTACCCGGAGATGGTCAAACTGGCGGGCGCCCGGCCGGTGATCCTGCCCACCACGGACGCCACCGAGTTCAAGATCACGCCCGGCCAGCTCCGGGACGCCATCACGCCGAACACCCGGCTGCTCATCCTCAACTCGCCCAGCAACCCCACCGGCGCCCTCTACAACGCCGAGGAACTGCGGGCCATCGGGGACGTCTGCGTCGAGCGGGGCATCCTGATGATGAGCGACGAAATCTACGAGAAGCTCCTGTACGACGGCGCGCAACACGTGAGCGTGGCCGGCTTCTCGGAGGCGCACAAGGCGCACACCATCATCGTGCACGGCCTGGCCAAGGCCTACTCGATGACCGGCTGGCGGCTCGGTTTCCTGGCCGCGCCGGAGCCCATCGCCAAGGCCATCGGCGCCATCCAGAGCCACAGCACCAGCAACCCGACCTCCTTCGCCCAGAAGGGCGGCGTGGAGGCGTTGCGCGGTCCGCAGGATCACCTCGCCAAGTGGCTGGTCGAGTTTGACAAGCGCCGCACCTACGCCCTGCAACGGCTGACCGCCATGCCGGGCATCACCTGCGTCCGGCCGCAAGGCGCCTTCTACCTCTTCCCAAACATCAGCAAGCTGGGCCTTTCCTCGACCGATTTCTGCGCCCGCCTGCTGGACGAGGAAAAGGTGGCCGCCGTGCCGGGCGTGGCGTTCGGCGCCGATTACGGCATCCGCCTCAGCTACGCCACCAGCATGGCCAACATCGAGAAGGGGCTCGACCGGATGGAGCAGTTCGTCCGCCGGCTGGCGAAGTAGTTTCCCCCGCCTCTTCCGCGGAGAAAAAACGCCTCCGGGCGGGGGCGCGCGGCGCGGCGGGAGCCGTTCCGCGCGTTCCTTCCGGCCGGGCGGGGGGATGGCGGCCGGGCGCGAAATTCCGCCTTCTTTTTCGCCGGCCCCCGTCATCGTCGTTCGCGTTTTTTCGCAAGGCGGAACCCCGAACGACGCGGCGCGGCGGGCGGCGCGATTCTGGCCGCTTGCCGGGGGCGGGCGGAGAGGCTAGCCTGCGCTCCCATGGAAACGCCAGGTGCGAATGAAGCCAACAGCCCCGGCGCCGCGCCGCCTTCGCCGCCGCCGCCCCCCGTTCTCTACCCCCCTCCGCCGCCTCCCGTCATCCGCAAGGGGCGCGGCTGGAAGTACCTGGCGTTGATTCTGCTGGTGCTGCTGGTGTTGAACAATCTGGGCAGTCTCGAGCACTTCCTGGGCGGCGCCCTGGGGGTGAGCGCCGCGTCCCGCACGCCCGCCGATCAGTTGGAAGAGGTGGTGATGGAGGATCAGGGCGTGCCCGAGAAAATCCTGCTGATCAATCTCCGCGGCCTCATCTACGGCGGCTACGTGGGCGGGGGCGAATCCGATCCGGTGGAGTTCGTCCGCTGGCAGCTCGAACGGGCGGAAAAGGACGATCAAATCAAGGCGGTGGTCCTGCGCGTTGATTCGCCCGGCGGCGAGGTGCTGGCCTCGGACAATCTCAGCCGGTTGATCGAGGACTTTCAGACCCGCACCGGCAAACCGGTGGTCGGCTCGCTGGGCGGGGTGGCGGCCAGCGGCGGCTATTACGTGGCGGCGTCCTGCCGCTGGCTGGTGGCCAGTCCGCTCACCATCACCGGCTCCATCGGCGTCATCATGCACGGCTACAATTACCGGGGGCTGATGGACAAGGTGGGCGTGAAGCCGATGGTGTTCAAGAGCGGCCGCTTCAAGGACATGCTCAGCGGCGAGCGCGCCGAGACGGAAATTCCGCCCGAGGAGCGGAAGATGGTGCAGGACATGATCCAGACCACCTTCGCCCGGTTCAAGGAAGTGGTGGCCCGGGGCCGGCGGAAGGCGCAAAAGCGCAATCAGGGCCGGGGCCGGGCGCTGGCCGGCGACTGGCAGAAGTACGCCGACGGACGGGTGCTGCTCGGCACCGAGGCCTACGAGCTGGGATTCGTGGACGAGCTGGGCGACTTCCGGGCCGCCGTGAGCCGGGCGCGCGACCTGGCCGGCGTGGGACAGGCAAACCTCGTGCGCTACCAGGCGCCGTTCCGGTGGGGCGGGCTGCTTTCGCTTTTGAGCGAAGCCCGCGCCCCCAAGATCCACCTGGACCTCGGCGTTCAAGCTCCGCCGCTCGAACCGGGCCGCGCCTACTTCCTCTACGCGCCCGGACTGTGAGTGAATGCCGGGGGGCCTCCCCGGATTTCGAGTCTCGGATTTCGGATTTGAAACGTCTTTCTTTTCTTCCATGAACGACGCACTGAAACCCGTTTCCGGCGCGGTGGTGGCCCCGCGGGGCTTCCGGGCCGCCGGCGTCTTTTGCGACATCAAACGGCTGGGCACCGGCAAGGGATCCGACAAGGGCGCCCAGCCCGACCTCGCCCTGCTGGTCTCCGACATCCCGGCGGCGGTGGCCGGCCTGTTCACCACCAACCAGATTTGCGCCGCGCCGGTGAAATGGGACCGCGACCGGGTCCGCGCCGGCCGGGCGCAGGCCGTGGTGATCAATTCCGGCAACGCCAACGCCTGCACCGGTCCCCGCGGAGAACGCGACACGCGCGCCATGGCCCTCGCCGCCGCCCGCGCCTGCGGCGTGTCGCCCGAGCTGACGCTGGTGGCCTCGACCGGCCGGATCGGCGTGCCGCTGCCCATGCCCCGGGTGCGCCGGGGCATCCGGGCCGCCGCGCGCGGGCTGGCGAACACCCCCGCCGCCGCGAACGCCGCCGCCGAGGCCATCCTCACCACCGACACCGTCACGAAACAGCTCGCGGTCGAGTTCACCCTGGGCGGACGCGCCGTCCGCCTGGGCGGCATGGCCAAGGGCGCGGGGATGATTCATCCCGGCATGAGCGTCACCGGCGCCCGCCCGCCCGCCGGTCGGGAGGGCCTGCACGCCACCATGCTGGCGTTTCTCACCTGCGACGCCGCCCTTGAGCCGGAGCTGCTCCAGGACCTTCTCGCCGACGCCGTGGCCGCCAGCTTCAACCGCATCACCGTGGACGGCGACATGAGCACCAACGACACCGTCCTGCTGCTGGCCAACGGCCTGGCGGAAAACCCCGTCCTGCGCCGGCGCGCCCGGACGGCCGCCCAACGGCGCGATCGCGCCACCCTGGCGGCGGCGTTGCATCACGTCTGCCTCGAACTGGCGAAGCAAATGGTGCGGGACGGCGAGGGCACGACCCGGCTGGTGACCGTGCGGGTGAGCGGCGCCCGCAACGCCGCCGAGGCGGACGCCGCCGCGCGCGCGGTGGCCAACAGCGCCCTCGTCAAGACCAGTTGGCACGGCGGCGACCCCAACTGGGGCCGGATCGTGGACGCGCTCGGTTACAGCCCCGCCACCGTGGTGGAGGAGAAGGTGGACATCGGCTATCGCGCCCGGCCCGGCGCCCGGCCGGTTTACTCACTGAAAGGCGGACGTCCGACGCGCACCTCCTACGCCCGCTTGTGCGCCGCCGTGGCGGGGGCCGAGTTCGAGCTGCTCATTGATCTGAACCTCGGGCGGGGCGAGGCGGTGGTCTATGCCGCCGACCTCACCGAGGCCTACGTCGAGTTCAACAAGGGCGATCCCGCCGACCCCGCCTCCCTGGGCGGCTGAGAGCCGGTCGGGAAAGGGGGGCGTTCCGCCGCGGGGGCGCGCGCGGTCTGCCGAAAAGGCGCAAAACATCCCCGGATTGCGGGCCGGGTTCCCCAACCCGGCGTTTTCCGGGCGGCTCTGAGGGGGGCGGTCACGGCGCCGTCTTTTCCGCTCCTGGTTCCGACACCTGGCGGGAGCGGTCGGCGGAGAGCGGCGGCGGCGCGCCCAGTTTCCGGTAGAGCCAGACCTCCAGCGGCCGCAGCGGCCCCAGCCAGCGGTAGAAGGGGGAGTACACCAGCCGCAACCGCACCACCGAGAGAAACCACGCCAGCGAGGCCTTGCTGAGGTTGACCTTCGAGCCCAGCTTGTCGGTCCATTCGGTGGGCACTTCGAGCACGCGATAGCCGGCGCGCTTGAGGGAGTAGAGCAGGTTGATGTCGAACGCCATGTCGGCGATGGTCAGCGCCGGATGGATTTTTTCCACCGCCTTCCGGCGCATCACCTTGGCCCCGCACTGGGTGTCCTTGATGTGCATGCGAAACAGCAGTTCGACCAGCGCGTGAAAGGCCCGGCTGAAGAAACGGCGGCGGCTGGATTGCGGCACGTGCAGCACCGACCCGGGCAGCCAGCGCGAGCCGATCACGCAATCCGCCTCGTCGAGATGCCGGAGCAGCTCGAGGAAGGCCTCCGGCGAGGTCGCGCCGTCGGCGTCCACGTAGCCGATCCATTCCATGTCCTCCCCGCGCTTGAGCCCTTCGATCAAGGCGCCGCCCTTGCCGATGCGACCGGGAAAATCAATGCACGTGATCTCGGGATGATCCGCCGCCACCGCGCGCACCACCTCGAGGGTGTTGTCGGTGCAGCCGTTCAGGACCACCAGGATGCGGAAGCGGCCCGGAAACCGGGCCCGCAACACCTCCGCGTAATCCCGCAGCACCGGGCCGATGCGGTCGGCCTCGTTGTAGGCGGGAATGATCAGCAGCAGACTGGGATCGGCGGAAGCCATGCGCGGCGGGCGAAAAGGCGGATCCGAAATCGCGGTGGAACGGCGCGCGCCCGGCGGCTTACTTGCCGGGGTCGGGGATGAAGATTTTCTGGCCCGGAATCAGGCGCTCCGGCTTGAGTCCCTTGTTGGCCCGGAGCACGAGATCCACCGTCAATCCTTTCACGCCGGCCTTGCGGTAGGCGTCCACGATGGCGCTGAGCGTGTCGCCGGACTGGATGGTGTAGTCGTACCCCTCCGTGGGCACCCTGGGCCCGGTGGCGTGGCGGGGAGGCCGGGCGGCGCTCTTCGCGAGCAGCTGCTGCAGGCGTTTCAATTCCGCCATGATCTTGTCGTTCTGCTCCGCCTGCTGTTTCTCCACGGCACGGCGCAGGGCCTCGACCGCCTGCTTCAACTGCTCCTGGGTGACCACTTCCGGCGCGGGCTCGGCGACCCGGCGCTCCAGCTCGGCGAGCGAGGCGGCCAGTGTGTCCAGCCGCTGGCTCAAGGCCGCCTGCCCCTCCACCAAATCCTGCACCATGCCTTCGAGCCGCTGGTAGCGTTGTTGAAACTCCTGCTGCAACGCCTGCGCCTCCGCCCGGGTCAGGGACCGGTCGGCGGCGGGCGCCGGCGACTGCGCGGTCGCCACCACGGCGGCGCACCCGCCGAGGATCAACCACCCCTTGACGCCGGACCGCCATCCGCTCCACATCGCTTTCATGACCCCGAAAGTAGAAACCCCGCTTCCCCGGCGCAAGCCGGAACCCGCGTTTCGCCGCCGGGCGGCCTCGTCACCACCCCGCGGCGGCGCCGTCCGCCGGGGGGCATCCCGCGGCTTGCGGAGCGGGCGGCCCGGGGGGAAGGTTTTCCCATGGAAACGGGCGAACCCATTCAGGGCGTGTTTGATTTCGAGTCCGGAAACTCCGACGGCCTGGCAAACTGGCGGCGGGAGCGGGAAGCCTGTTTGGAGGCCGTCCGGCGGGAATGGGGCGTGCCGGTGGGGCGGCGGGTGCGGCTTCGCCTGCGGCACATGGACGAGGAATTCGAGGGCCGGCTTCAGTTGGTCCGGCATCCGCTCACGATGGACCGGCATCGCCCGCTTCATCTCCGGCTGGGGACGGTGGATTTTTTCGCCGCGGAGATCGAGTGGTGCGGCGTCATCGAGTGAGGCCGAATCCCGCGAGGCCGCGGGCGTTGGGGGGGGCTTCGGACTTTCCGCTCCTTCGTTTCCCTTCGTGGTTCGTTTTCCTGCCGGCGCACTTCCGGCTTTTCCCTTTCCGGCGAGCCGGCATCATGGACGGAATGCGCGGCGACATTCGAACGATCCATTTCATCGGCATTTGCGGCACGGCCATGGCGTCGGTGGCCGTGGCCCTCCAGGAACGCGGTTTCCGCGTGACCGGCTCCGACCAGGACGCCTACCCGCCGATGTCGGACTTCCTGCGCGAGCACGGAATCGAGATCCGCGCCCCCTACGCCGCCGCCCACCTCGCCGCCGCGCCGGACCTGGTGGTGGTGGGCAACGCCCTGTCGCGGGGCAACGTCGAGGTCGAGGAGCTGCTGCGCCGCCGGCTGCGCTTTTGCTCGCTGCCCGAGCTGCTCAAGGAGTTCGTCCTGCGGGAGCGGCGTCCGCTGGTGGTGGCGGGCACCCACGGCAAGACCACCACCAGCGCCCTGCTGGCGTGGGTGTTCGAGCACGCGGGCCGCAATCCGGGCTTTCTGATCGGCGGGCTGCCCGCGAATCTGGGCCGGGGCGCCCGCTTCACCGACGGCGAGTGGTTCATCATCGAGGGCGACGAATACGACACGGCCTTCTTCGACAAACGCGGCAAGTTCCTCCACTACCTCCCGGAGGTGGCCATCCTGAACAACCTCGAATTCGACCACGCCGACATCTTCAACAGCCGGGCCGACATCCAGCGCTCTTTTGCCCGCTTCCTCCGGCTCGTGCCGCCGGACGGCCTGATTCTGGCCAACGGCGACGATCCACTCCTGCGCGACCCGCTGGACACGGTGGATTTCGCGCCGATCCGGCGGTTCGGCCTGGGACCGGACAACGACCTCCGGGCGCGCGACGTGGCGCTGGGCGGCGAGGGCGGCGAATTCACCCTGGGGGAAACCCGGTTCCACCTGCCGCTGGTGGGCGAATTCAACGTCCGCAACGCCCTCGCCGTGGCGGCGTGCGCGCGGCATTGCGGGTTGAGCGACGCGGAAATCCAGGCCGGGTTCGCCACCTTTCGGGGGGTGCGCCGCCGGATGGAAACGCGCGGGGAAGCCGACGGGGTGCGGGTCATTGACGATTTCGGCCATCATCCCACCGCCATCAAGGCCACGCTGGAGGCGCTGCGTCTGCGGTATCCGGGGCGGACCCTGTGGGCGGTGTTCGAGCCGCGCAGCAACACCACCCGGCGCCGGGTGTTTCAGGACGCGCTGGCCGACGCGCTGGCGGCGGCGGACGGCGTGGCCCTCGCGCCGGTGGCCCGGGCCGGGCAAATCCCCGCCGGCCAGCGGCTCGATCTCGCGGCGCTGGTGGCGGCATTGCGGGCGGCCGGGCGGGCGGCGGAGGCACCGGGCGACGTGGACGCCATCGTGACGCACCTCCTGGCGGAGGTCCAACCCGGCGCGGTGATCTGCGTCTTCAGCAACGGCGGCTTCGGCGGCATCCACGAAAAGCTGCTCGCCGGCCTGGCCGCCCGGGCGGTTCCCGCCTGAGCCCCTGGCTGAAAGATAACCTCCCGCCGCGCGCCCGCCCGCGGGCCGGCTGGAAGCCGGCGAAACAGCAGACTGAAAGTCCGCGCTGCCGAAGCGCGCGCGCTTTGCTTTCGGATCTCGGATTTCGGGATTCGGATTCCCCCCCCCGGCGTCTCCGCCACGTCGCGGACCAAGATCCGCTGAGCGCCTGTTGGAGAACGCCGGATTGGGGAACCCGGCCCGCGCCCAAGCCGGGGCGTTGGCGCAGTTGGACGGCGCGGCGGCGGGCGCAACGGACCGGGCCGCGGATGGCGGAAATTCCGGTGTGGCGGGGGAAGGACCGGAACACCCGGGGGCGATTTCTTTCCGTGAGGGGCCGGTCCCCGGGCGACGGCTCGGGAAACGCGCGCTCAGAGATCGCCGGCTTCGAGGCGGGCGAGGGTTTCGGGATCGCGGACGTCCACCCAGCGGCCGGCGATTTCCAATCCGGCCAGGCGCTCGCCGGCTTCCACCAGCGCGATGAGGGCGTCGGTCAGTTCGTATTCGCCCCGGGGCGAGGGGCGGAGGCGATCGAGGTGGGGAAACAGCGAGGGCCGGAACAGATACACGCCGGCGTTGTACCAGGCGGGCGCGCCGGGTTTCAGCCAGCCGGTGGCGCGCAATTCCTCGACCTGCTCCGGCGTGGGCTTCTCCACCAGCCGGGTGAGGCAGAAGTCGTCGTCGAAAAAGTTCAGTCCGCCCTTCGTCACGTCCTCGCCGCGGGTCACGGTCAGCACGCCGGCGAAGTCGCCTCCGGCGAAGCGGTCCAGCACCTGCCGGTAGGTCTCGGGTTTCACCAGGATGTCGCCGTAGGTGAGCAGGAAGGGCTCGTCGCCGACGAACTCGCGCGCGGGCTCGACCGCCTTGCCGGTGCCGGGCAGGTCGCCCTGGCGGCCGTAGTGGATCGAGACGCCCCAACGGGAACCGTCGCCGAGGGCCGCCTCCACCTGTTCGGCGCAGTAGCGGGTGACGACGAAGAACTCCCGCAGGCCCACGCTTCGCAGGCCTTCGAGAATGTGTTCGAGGATGGGTTTGCCTTGGACGGGCAGCAGCGGCTTGGGCTTGGCGCGGGTCAGGTCGCCCATCCGGGTGCCCTTGCCGGCGGCGAGGATGACGGCTTTCGTGACGGTGTTCATGGCGCGGAAGCGGAGGCGGGCGGGACCGGTCGGCGGAGGCGGCGACCGGTCCCGGAACATTCGGAACTCGCGCGCCGGCTCAGGCGCCGAACTTGTCGAACATCTTGGCGTTGGCCTGCATCAGGCGGATGAGGTGCTTCGCCTCGAAGATGCCGAGCGAGCCGCGGTTGGCGAGGGTCTCGGTGAAGCGCTCCAGCTTGTCGTCGCCGCTGCACGCGGAATGCAGCAGGACCGGCTGCGGGTGCCACGAGTGGCCCTTCATGGGGCAGGGGGTCGAGTGGTCGCCGGTGATGGCGATCACGTCGGGTTTCCTGCGCAGCAGGATGGGCAGCGCGGCGTCGAACTCCTCGATGTATTTTTTCTTGGCCTCGAAATTGCCGTCCTCGCCCGCCTTGTCGGTGTATTTGAAGTGGATGAAGAAGTAGTCGTAGTTGTCGTATTCCTCGAGGTAGCGCTCGAATTGCTCGCCGATGGTTTGCGGGCCTTCGACCTTGGTCATGCCGACGAGCTGGGCCAGCCCTTTGTACATCGGATACACCGCGAGGCAGGCCGGCTTGAGCTGGTAGCGCTGCTCGAACAGGGGGATGTCCGGCTGATGGGCGATGCCGCGCAGGAGGAAGCCGTTGGCGCGGGCCTCGTCTTTGAGCAGGGGCAGGGCGGCCTGGTAAAACTCGCCGATCAGGCGGGAGACGGCCTGCTGACGGGGGTTGTCCGGATCGGTCGGCCGGGCGGTGGCGATGGGTTCGCCTTCCCGCCCGGGATCGGTGTCGTGCAGGGGCCCCTCCAGTCCCGCGCCCCGGAACACGACCACGAAGCGGTGCTCCTTGCCGGGGGTGATGATGACCTCCGTGTCACCCAGTTTCTGGACGTGCTGTTTGAGCAGGGCGCAGAGGCGTTCGCATTCCTCGGTGGGAATGCGGCCCGCGCGGCGGTCGGTCACGCGTCCTTCGGCGTCGAGGGTGCAGAAGTTGGCCCGGGCGCACACGTCGCCGGGTTGCAACGTCATGCCCAAGCCCAGCGCCTCGATGACGCCGCGTCCCACCTGGTATTCGAGCGGATCGTAGCCGAACAAGCCGAGGTGGCCGGGGCCGCTGCCCGGCGTGATGCCGGGGGCCACGGGGATCATGCGTCCCTGGGCGCAACCCGCCTTCACGAGAGCGTCAAGGTTGGGGGTGGCGGCGGCTTCGAGCGGCGTCTGGCCGCCCTGATCGGCGGTGGCGAGGTCGCCCAGGCCGTCAAGCACCAGCAGGGCCAGCTTGGCGCCGTTGCGATGGGTCAGTTCCGAATAAACGGTGTCGAGATTCATGGTGTCAGTTCTTCCGTTGCGCGTTCTCAATCCGGCTCCGCCCGGGCGGCAAACCGCCCCGCCCGACCGGAACCCCCAGCATGACGAAAACCGCCCCCCGAAGCAATGCGATTGTCCGCTCCCGAACGCCTCCGTTTCGCGCGGTCCGGGCGGGCGGGAGCAAACCGGCGTTCCCGCGCGGCGGAAGTTTCGTCCTCCCGCCAACGGATCATTGGTGCGCCAATACCAATCTTCGTGAAAACGGCGCCCTCCGAAAGCGGCCCGGCGGTTCCGCCATCCCGCGCTCCGGGAAGAAGCGCGGGGCTCCGCCTCGTCACCGCGACGATTGCGAAGACGGGCGGCGGGGGGAAGCAATGCGTTGGGGAAACTGCTTGCCCGGCCGTCCCGGGTGCGGCATATCGGCGGCGTGCCCGCGGGAGGCCCCGAGCCGGGGGGCTGAAAGCGGGAGGGCTTGTGTTTTTTGCGTCATGAATCCGACGGCCGCGGTTTCACTCGACACCCATGCCATTGTGGCGCTGGGGGCGAACGAGGGGCGTCCCGCGGAGCAGGTGCGGGCGGCGTTCCGGGCGGTCGCCGGGCTGGCCGCCACGCCGCCGGTCGTCTCCGGCTTGTGGCGGAGCGAGCCGGTGGACTGCCCGCCCGGCTCGCCGCCTTTCATCAATGCCGTCATGGCCTTTGAACCCCGACCGGGCGCCACGCCGGAGAGTCTGCTGGCCGGATTGCGGGCCATCGAGCGGGTTTTTGGGCGCCGCCCGCGGTCAATCCCCAATGCCCCCCGCCCGCTCGATCTGGACTTGATCGCCTTTCGGCGGGAAATCCGCGCCACGCCGTTTTTGACCCTGCCGCATCCGCGCGCCCACCAACGCGCCTTCGTCCTGGCGCCCCTGGCCGAGATTGCCCCCGGCCTGTGTCTGCCCGGCCGCCTCGCCGGCGTTCGCGAACTTCTGGCCGCCCTGCCGCCCGCGATCGCCCGTCCCCGGCGGGTCGGGTGACGGAGCGTGGAGGAAAAAAATCCCCCGCCGAAACGCTTCGGCGGGGGAACGCACGAGTTTCTTTTCCCGCGGGGCGCGGGCGCCCGGGAAAACCGTTCCGCTCAGTCCGTCGTGATGGCGATCTTCCGCGGTTTGAGCGCCTCGGCTTTCGGCAGGCGCACCGTCAGCACGCCGTCGGCGATGTGGGCGGTGATGCGGCCGGCGTCAATTTCCGGCGCGATCTCGAACACCCGCCGGTACGACGGGCGCCGGGATTCGCGATGCAGATACTCGCGGTTTTCCGTCGCCGGGGACCGATGCCCCACCAGGGTCAACTCGTTGGCATCCAACGTCACCTCAAGCCCTTCCTTGGTCACGCCGGGCATGTCGGCGATCAGCACGAACTCATCGGCCTCTTCCCGGATGTCCACGGGCGGGATGGCAAAGCGTTCTTCCGTTTGCCGCGGGTTTTTCCGTCCGGTTTGTTGCGGGGTTTGACTCATAAAGACTCCTTTCCGTTGCAGGGTTTCCACCGGTTCAGTCATGACTCACTTCGATCTGCCGCGGCCGCGCTTCCTCGGTCTTCGGGAGCGTGACCGTGAGAATGCCGTTGCGATAATCCGCCTTCACCGCGTCCAGCTCGACCGGTTTGGGCAGGGTGATCGAGCGGTGGAACCGCCCGTGAAACCGCTCCTGACGGTAGTAGGTGGCGTCCTTCTGCTCGCTCTCCACGACGGGACGCTCTCCGGAGATGCTCAGCACGCCGTTGTGCACGGAGACCTCCAAGTCGTCCTTCTTCACTCCGGGCAGCTCGACCTCCACGATCAGGTTGTTCTGGTCCTCGCTCAAGTCGAGCGGCGGCGCCCACCCGGCAAACAGATCGCTGCCGGGCACGTTTTCGCCGTAAGTGCTTTCGAAGAGGCGGTTGACCTCCTGCCGCAGGTTGTTCAGGGCGTCCAACGAGGTCAGCCCCAAAAAATCAGGTTGATTCACACGCATCAATTTCATCGTTTCGTTCCTTTTGCTTTTTCGTTCCGTGATTTTTCAAAGCTGGCCGCATGCCAGTTCGGGATTCCGCTGATTTTCTGTTTGTTAAACCTTTGTTTTCAATGGTTTACGAGATTTTTTTGAGTTGGGATTCAACATTAAAAAGTGACATTTAGTCTCTTGAAGCGAGATGAATCAGAGGCGGGGTCGGTGACAAAATGTCCCTTGAAGCGTTGCCGATGTTTTGACGGCGCCCGCGCGGCGGGCATCCCGAGTTCCGAAAACCGAAAAGGAGCTTTCGCCCGCGCGCCAGCGTTTTGGACGGCGGCAGTCCCCTGCCGCTTTTTTCTCCTCGGGGGAGCTTCCGCCACCGGTGGCTTTGGGTTTCGGCTGGCCGCCGAAACCGGATCCGCGAAGACGCGGGAATTGCTTGGAGCGGCCAGTTCGGGCTATCTCAAGCCTGCCGTACCGGGGAGGTTTCCGCCGGGAAAGCAGGGGAAAGGGTCCGCGGGATTGCGTTGGCGGACGGCTTTTGCGCTTGGCGAACGGGGTGTTTCGGTCTTAATCATCCGGTCATGAAAATCGTGCTGGCTTATTCCGGCGGACTCGACACCTCGGTCATTCTGGCGTGGCTCAAGGAAACCCGTGACGCGGAGATCATCGGTTTCTGCGCCGACATCGGGCAGGAGGAGGAACTCAAGGGCCTGCGGCGGAAGGCCCGGCGCACGGGCGCGAGCAAGATGTACGTCGAGGATTTGCGCGAGGAATTCGCCCGCGACTTCATTTTCCCCATGATGCGGGCGGGGGCCGTTTATGAGGGACAGTATTTCCTCGGCACCAGCATCGCCCGGCCGCTCATCGCCAAGGTGATGGTCGAGATCGCCCGGAAGGAGAAGGCCGACGCCATCGCGCACGGGGCCACCGGCAAGGGCAACGACCAGGTGCGTTTCGAGCTGACGGCGGCGGCGCTGGAACCGGATTTGGAGGTCATCGCCCCGTGGCGGGACGCGACCTTCCGCGAGCGGTTTCCCGGGCGGCGCGAGATGATCCGCTATTGCGAGGAGCGCGGCATTGACGTGGAGGCCAGCGCCAAGAAGCCCTATTCGATGGACCGCAACCTGCTGCACATCTCCTACGAGGCCGGCATCCTCGAGGATCCGTGGCTGGACGCCTTCGCGCCGGAGAACAAGGGCATGTTCAAGCTTTCCGTCGCGCCCGAGGACGCTCCGGACCAGCCCGAGTACGTGACGCTCGATTTCGAGCGGGGCGATTGCGTGGCGGTGAACGGGCGGGCGATGTCGCCGTTGAAGGTGATGCAGAAGCTCAACCAACTGGGCGGCAAACACGGCATCGGGCGGGTGGACCTGGTGGAAAACCGGTTCGTGGGCATGAAGAGCCGCGGCGTGTATGAGACTCCCGGCGGCGCGATCCTGCACTTCGCCCACCGGCAGATGGAATCGCTCACCATGGACCGCGAGGTCATGCACCTGCGCGACTCGCTCATCCCGCGTTACTCCGAGCTGGTGTACAACGGCTTCTGGTTCGCGCCCGAGCGGCTGGCCCTGCAGGCGCTGGTCGAGGAAAGCCAGCGAAACGTCACCGGCACGGTCCGGCTCAAGCTCTACAAGGGCAACCTGATGGTGGCGGGCCGCAAGTCGCCGGTCAGCCTCTACAGCCCGCAACTGGCCACCATGGAGGCCGATCCCACCCAGGCCTACAACCAGGACGACGCCACCGGCTTCATCCGGCTCAACGCCCTGCGCCTGAAGGTGGCCGCCGCCGCGCAGGCGGCTTCGAAGGCCCGTCCGCGCGGGAGGAAGAGCGCCCGCGCGAAGAAATAACCCCCTCAATCAAAGCGGTTCGGCGCGGGGAAGGGACGGTCAACCGTAACGATGCGGGGCCGTGAGGGGGAAGGCGTTGGGCAGGTGGCGCACCTCGGCGACGCGTCCGTCCTCCAGCAGGACTTCCACGATGTCGAACCGGAGCTTGACGGGCGGGCGGCGCAGCCGGTCCAGATAATCGAACGCCGCGCGGGTCAGCCGGCGGCGCTTGCGGGCGTTGACGGCGGCGGCGGGGCGGGTCCACTGGCCGGAGGCGCGGGTCTTCACCTCCACGAACACCAGGCAATCACCGTCCCGGCAAATGAGGTCAATTTCCCCGGCGGGGGAGCGGAAGTTGCGGGTGAGCGGCTTGAGTCCCAGACGGCGCAAATGCCGCCCCGCCGCCCGCTCGCCGAGTCGTCCCCGGCGCAGATGCTCGGCCTCGGCCGGGCGGCGTCCCAGCAGTTGGCGCAGCCAGTTCACGGGCGGGAGTCGAACAAGTCCGGTTGTCGCGCCCGCACGGGGGCGAAGCTGCGCCGGTGGATGGGGCAGGGGCCCAGCCGCTGGAGCGCGGCCCGATGGGCCGCGGTGGGATACCCCTTGTGCCGGGCGAAGCCGTAGCCCGGATAGGTGGCGTCGTAGGCGATCATCAGCCGGTCCCGGGTGACCTTGGCCAGCACGCTGGCGGCGGCGATCGAAAAACTGCGCGCGTCGCCCTTGACCAGCGCCGTCTGGGGAAACGGCAGTGACCGGACGGGGAGGCCGTCCACCAGCACGTGTTCCGGCGGGGGGCGGAGGGCCGCCAGCGCCGCCGCCATCGCGCGGTGGGTGGCCCGGAGGATGTTGAGCCGGTCAATCTCGGCGGGCTCGATTCGGGCCACTCCGTGCCGGATGTCCGCCCGGTTCCGCAGCGCGTCGAACAACCGGTCGCGCTGCCGGGCGGTGAGCTGTTTCGAGTCGTTCAAGCCGGCCAGTTCCGGCGGCAGGCCCGCGCGAATCATCGCCGCCGGCAGCATCACCGCCGCCGCCACCACCGGTCCGGCCAGCGGTCCCCGGCCTGCTTCGTCCACTCCGGCCACCCACCGGCGCCCCTCCGCCAGCAGCTCGCGCTCGAAGCGGAGCCGGTCCGGGGGGGCGGGAGCGGAGGCGGGCATGGGGAAGGAGGGGAGGCAAACCGGCGTCGTCCGGCCGGAAACGCGGCGTTTCGCGGGGGAAAAAGCCGGCATCCCCGGGGGGCGGCCCCGCCGGCGGCCGGTCAGTACTTCTTCACGAACTTCTTCCGGCTTTCCTCCGCGGGCGGGGGCTCGCTCGCGGGCGGGGGGGCTTCGTCCGGGGGCGCGGGTTTCTTGTCCTTCGCCGTCGGAGACGGAGAGCCCGTTGCCGCGGGGGCGGGGGCCTCCGGTTCGTTGGCGGCTTCCACGAAGGCCAGCCGCAGGTTCGTGAGGGTTTCCTGCAGCAGGTGCGCCTCCTCGCTGGTGAGATTGCCCCGCGTGCGGGCCTCGAGCATTTCGAGCGTGTCAATGAACATCCGCGCGGCGGGCAGATCCCGGGTGGTCCGGCCGCTTTCCGGATTGGGGGTTTTGCCCAGAAACATCAGGGCCATGTTGCTCTGTTGCAGCACGAGACTGGCAAACAGGGCGGAATGCCGGTCTGCCGGCCGGGGATCAGAAGAAGGGGAAGGTTGCTCGCTCATGGTTCGGGTGATCAATCAAGGTTGTCCATTTCCTCCGGCGTGATCAAGAACCGGAGCAAATAGCGCATGCGCCGTTCCAAGGGCCGGGTTTGGAGGATGATCTGGCGTTGGGCGGGATCCGCCAGCAGGGCCGCCGAGACCAGGTCCACCACCTGCTCGGGATCCTTGAGGTCGTTGAGGTGGTCCAGCAGGCTTTTGAACAGCTCGACCGCCGTTTCGCTGTTGGCGGGGGAGATCGCCAGCCCCTGCTGCGACAACGCCGCCACGGAGGCGTCCGACAAATCCTTCAACCGGTCCCGGACCACTTCCAGCAGCTCCACGGCCAGCGCCAGCACGGCGGGGGTTTCTTCCGTCTCCGGCCGCCAGGGCTGGATGCGGCAGACGCGGTACGGCTTGTAGCGGACGGTGCGCACCAGCTCCACCCGGGAGAGTCCCTGCAGCACGAGGTGCGACGTGCCATCGGGGTGGGTGACGCAGGCCCGCACCAGACCGAGGCCGGCCACCTTTTCCGCGCGTTCCTGCGACGCGCCCGGCTTCCGCCGGGCCACCGCGAACATGCGTCCGCCGGCGAGCACGTCGGCCAGCATCCGCCGGTAGCGCGGTTCAAAGATGTGCAAGGGCACCAGCGCCTGCGGGAACAGAATGGCGTTTCGCAGGACCATCACCGGCACGTTGGATGGCAATTCCATTGAGACCAGTTTAGTGTGGCCGGGCATTGCTGGCAAGCGGCCCGCCCGGAGGGGCGGGGCGGACGCAATTTTTTTTGCAAGAAATCCGTTGACACGGAAGCGCGCGCTGGCATAGTGTCCGCCTTCCGGGTCTGGACGGACGACCTTTTTAGTGACCGTCGGTCTTCGCGGTGGCGAGGAGCGATGGTTTCTTTTACTCTTCGGGGCGCGAAACCGCTCCGAACGGGGTGTGCCCATGTAGCTCAGCCGGTAGAGCGCGTCCTTGGTAAGGACGAGGTCACCAGTTCAAACCTGGTCATGGGCTCCAGAACCTTAGAACGAAGCAACAGACAAGTTATCAGGTAGCGCAATGGCAAAAGAGCAATTCCAACGGACCAAGCCCCACGCCAACATTGGTACCATTGGACACATCGACCACGGCAAATCGACGCTCACGGCGGCGATCGTAGAGGTCCAGGCGAAAAAGGGAATGGCGACCCCCATTTCCTACGCCGACATCACCAAGGGCGGCACGGTGCGTGATGAAACCAAGACCGTGACCATCGCGATTTCGCACGTCGAATACGAGAGCGAGAAGCGGCACTACGCGCACGTGGACTGCCCCGGGCACGCCGATTACATCAAGAACATGATCACCGGCGCGGCCCAGATGGACGGGGCCATCCTCGTCGTGGACGCCTCCGAGGGGCCCATGCCGCAGACGCGCGAGCACATCCTCCTGGCCCGCCAGGTGGGCGTGCCGGCCATCGTGGTCTTCCTGAACAAGGTGGACCTGGTGGAGGACTCCGAGCTGTTGGATCTCGTGGACATGGAGCTGCGCGACCTGCTGAACAAGTACGATTTCCCCGGCGACGACACCCCGATCGTCCGCGGCAGCGCGAAGCTGGCCCTGGAAGGCGACGAGAAGGCCGCCGAATCCATCGGCGAGCTGCTCAAGGCGGTGGACGAGTTCATCCCGCTGCCCACCCGCGAGGTGGACAAGCCGTTCCTGATGAGCATCGAGGACGTGTTCAACATCGAGGGTCGCGGCACCGTGGTGACCGGCCGGGTGGAGCGCGGCGAGCTGAACCGCATGTCGGAAGTCGAAATCGTCGGACTGGGCGAGACCCGCAAGACGGTGGCCACCGACATCGAGATGTTCCGCAAGCTGCTCGACAAGGCGAGCGCGGGCGACAACGTCGGCGTGCTGCTGCGCGGCATCAAGAAGGACGAAGTGGAGCGCGGCATGGTGCTGGCCAAGCCCGGCAGCATCACCCCCCACACCCACTTCAACGCGGAGGTGTACATCCTGTCGAAGGACGAGGGGGGCCGGCACACGCCGTTCTTCTCGAACTACCGGCCGCAGTTCTATTTCCGCACCACCGACGTCACCGGGACGATCAAGCTCCCCGAGGGGGTGGAGATGGTGATGCCGGGCGACAACGTGGCCATGGAGGTGAAAGTGATCGCCCCCATCGCCATGGAGCGCGGCCAGCGGTTCGCCATCCGCGAAGGCGGCCGCACCATCGGCGCCGGTCGGGTGACCGAAGTGCTGGACGACTGATGAAGGAACGGACTTTCCTGAAGGAGGGCGGCCGGGCGGCCGCCCTCCCCGGAAAGCCGGATGAATTTTATGGCGCAGAAACGGGTCAGGACCGCCGCCCCCCGGGGCCGGGGTCAGGACCGCACGCGCGGGACAGGGCGGTAGCTCAATTGGTAGAGTAGCGGTCTCCAAAACCGTCGGTTGGGGGTTCGAGTCCCTCCCGCCCTGCCAAAAGCCCCGCGCGACTCGATCCGGCCGGAGGGGTGGCAGAGTGGTCGAATGCGGCGGTCTTGAAAACCGTTAGGGCGCAAGCCCTCGGGGGTTCGAATCCCTCCCCCTCCGCCAGGCAAAACAACGCAACGCGATGAACGGACTGGGCACATTGATCATTTGGGTGGTGCTGATCGGCGGCACCTTCATCTACCTGTGGCGCAAGGGCCTGCTCTTGCGGATTTCGCGTTACGTGGCCGAGACGCGCGAGGAGCTGCGCAAGTGCAACTGGCCCACGTGGGAGGAGCTCAAGGGAGCCACGGTGGTGATCTTGATCACCATCTTTCTCCTGGGGTTCTTCACCGCCGGGGTGGACCTCCTGGTAAAATGGGGGGTGGACGCCATTTTGCAGTCCATTTGACGATGTCCAAGCCCGCGCCCCGCGCGACGCCGATGCCCAGCAACATGCAGACTCAGTGGTTCGTCCTTCACACCTTGTCCGGTCAGGAACTCAAGGTGAAGGAAAGCATCGAAAAACGGATGAAGTCCGAGGAACTCGAGGACTACATCCACGAGGTGCTGGTGCCCATGGAGCGGGTGGCCGAGGTGCGGCGCGGCAAGAAGAGCGTCACCACGCGCAAGCTGTTTCCCGGCTACGTCTTCATCAACATGCGGTTGCTGGACGACGACAACCGCATCATTGACCGGCCGTGGTACTTCATTCGCGACACCCAGGGGGTGATCGGTTTCGTGGGGGGCGACCATCCCACCCCCACGCCGCAGTCGGACATTGACGAGATCAAGGAGCGGATCAGCGAGTCGGAGGAGACGGAGCGTCCGAAGGTGGATTTCGAGGCGGGCGAGACCGTGAAGATCAACGACGGCGTGTTCATGGGGAACAACGGCGTGATCGAGGAGGTGGACACCGAGCGGGGCCGCCTGAAAGTGGTGGTGAACATTTTTGGCCGCAGCACTCCGGTGGAGCTGGAGTACTGGCAGGTGGAGAAAGCTTAACGAAAACAGTATGGCAAAGAAGGTTACCGGACAGATCAAACTGCAGATTCCCGCCGGCCAGGCGAACCCGGCGCCGCCGGTCGGCCCGGCCCTGGGTCAGCACGGCGTCAACATCATGGGCTTCTGCAAGGAGTTCAACGCCGCGACCAAGGACCAGGCGGGCATGATCATCCCGGTGGTCATCACCGTCTATCAGGACCGCTCGTTCAGTTTCATCACCAAGTCCCCCCCGGCCGCCGTGCTGTTGAAGAAGGCCGCCGGCATCGCCTCCGGCTCGAAGGAGCCGAACAAGGACAAGGTGGGCAAGGTGACGCGCAAGCAGTTGCTGGAGATCGCGAAGATCAAGGCGAAGGATTTGAACGCCACCACCGACGAGGCGGCCATCCGGGTGATCGCCGGCACGGCCCGCAGCATGGGCATCGAGGTGGTGGGCTAGGATTTTTCTCAACGCGGGAGGGCGCGCGCCCGTCGGCACCGCAGCGAAACATGGCAAAAAAACGCAGCAAACGATACCGGAAGGCCTTGGAGCAGGTGGACCCGAAGCGGGCTTATTCCCTCGAGGAAGCCGCGGAGACGCTCGCCAAGTTTCCCAAGACCCAGTTTGACGAATCAGTGGAACTCTCCTTCCGCCTGGCGGTGGATCCCCGGCAGTCGGACCAGATGGTCCGCGGCACCGTGGCCCTGCCGCACGGCAGCGGCAAGGCGGTCAAGGTGGTCGTCTTCGCCAAGCCCGGCGCGGCGGCGGACGCCGCCAAGGAGGCCGGCGCGGAGCACGTCGGCTTCGAGGAGCTGATCCAGAAGGTCCAGGGCGGCTGGACGGATTTCGACGTGGCGGTGGCCACGCCGGAGGCGATGAGCGAGGTGCGCAAGCTGGGCCGCATCCTGGGGCCCCGCGGCCTGATGCCCAATCCCAAGACCGGCACCGTGACCGACGACACCGCCAAGGCGGTGAAGGAAGTCAAGGCGGGCCGGGTCGAATACAAGGTGGACAAGACGGCCAACCTGCACGTCCCGGTGGGGCGGCGGAGCTTCAGCCCGGAGCACCTGGTGGAAAACGCGCGGGCCGTGATTGACACCGTGGTGAAGGCGCGGCCGCAGAGCGTGCGGGGCACCTTCATCAAAAACTGCGTGATGGCCGCCACCATGAGCCCCTCGGTGCGGCTGGATCCGAACGAATACCAGAAAGCCTGACCCCTTTTCCTGACATGCGCCCTGAAAAAGAAGCACTGGCCCGGGAATACTTCGAGCGGCTCAACGCCTCGCCGTTCCTGATCGCCATCAATTACGAAGGACTGAGCGTCGCGGAATTTACCGACCTGCGGCGGCGGCTGGCCGAGAGCGGCGGCGAGGTCCACGTGGTGAAGAACAGCCTGTTCCGGGTGGCCGCCAGGGAGGCGGGCCTGCCGGACTTCGGCGACGCCCTGCGCGGCCAGGTGGCGGTGACCACCGGCGAACAGGACATCTCCGCCGCCGCCAAGGCCATCAAGGAATTCGGCAAGGAGGCCAAGAAGTCGAAGTTCCTGTTCGGCTGTCTGGGCCGGGATTTGCTGGACGAGGCCACGCTGAACCAGCTGGCCGACCTGCCGCCCATGGACACCCTGCGCGGCATGCTGCTGGGCACCCTGATGGCGCCCGCCAGCCAGTTGGCGCGTCTGCTCAACGAGCCGGCCGCGCGGCTGGCGCGGGTGTTGCAGGCCAAGGCCGACCAGGCGGAGGCGGCGTGAGGCCGTTTACCCTTTCGCCGCCGGGACCGGTTTCCGGCGGCGGGCATCCGAAACATCGAAAGTAACTCGTCGGTCCGCGGGCCGTGGACTGAAACCTTCGTGGCCACGAAGACGACGAAACTGAACAAAAAACTAATGGCAGACATCAATACATTGGCGGAGCAGCTTGGCAAATTGACCGTGGTGGAAATGGCCGAGCTCGTGAAGAAACTGGAAGAAGATTGGGGCGTCTCGGCGGCGGCGCCGGTGGCGGTGGCCGCGGCGGGCGCGCCCGCCGGCGGTGGCGCGCCGGCCGAGGAGGCCAAGACGGCCTTCGACGTCGTCCTGACTTCCGTGCCCCCGGACAAGAAGATCGCCGTCATCAAGGCGGTCCGCGAGGTCAAACCCGGTCTCGGCCTGGCCGACGCCAAGAAGCTGGTGGAGAGCGCTCCCAAGGCCGTCTTGGAAGAAGCCAACAAGGAAGACGCGGAAGAGGCCAAGAAGAAGCTGGAGGGCGCCGGAGCCAAGGTCGAGCTCAAGTAATCGACTTCCGTCAGGAAGCGGCGGGATCGGTCGTTCCGTTCCCGCCGCCTTTCCGATGCTGAGTATTCAATACCCCACCGTCCGCGGCGCCCGGCGCGCCGGGACGGCACAACAGTCAAGAGAGCCGGTGGAACCCCGTCCCGAGAGGGGGGCGCCGGCGTGGTTTTGTCTTTCGCCCTTTACCCGGCCGACCGGGCGTCGGCCCGCCTGATTTTACCGACCATGTCAACCCGCAAAACCGAACGCAAGAACTTTGGCCGCATCAAGGAGGTGCTCGCTCCTCCCAACCTCATCGAGGTGCAGGTTGATTCCTACAAGGAGTTTCTTCAGGCCGAGGCGAGTCCCGACAAACGCGCCAACCGCGGCCTCCAGGCCGTGTTCAACGAGGTCTTTCCCATCAAGAGCTACGATGAGCGCACGGAACTGCGGTACCAGCACTACGAAATCGGCGAGCCGAAGGTGAGCTGGCTGGAGTGCCTGCGCGAGGGCCTGACCTACGGCGCCCCGCTGCACGTCACCTTCCAGTTGATTGACGACGCGGGGACGAAGGAGGAAAAGGTCTTCATGGGCGAGCTGCCGCTGATGACCCCCCAGGGCACCTTCGTCATCAACGGCGCCGAGCGCGTCATCGTCAGCCAGTTGCACCGTTCGCCGGGCATTGCGTTCGAGGCCACCCAGCACGCGAACGGCAAGATGCTGCATTCCTTCCGGATCATCCCGGACCGCGGAAGCTGGTTCGAGGCCCAGTTTGACACCAGCGACCTGCTCTACGTCTATCTCGACCGCAAGAAACGGCGGCGCAAGTTCCTCATCACCACCTTCTTCCGCGCGCTGGCCTTCCTCGACGGCCCGGCCAAGGGCAAGGATGCCGAGAAACAGCGGGGCCGGGACGAGGACATCCTGCGGCTGTTCTACGACATCGAGGAAGTCACGGTCAAAAAGGCCGAGCAGCGTGAGGACGTGCAAAACCTCGTGCTGGTGGAGGACATCGCCGACGTCGAAAAAGGGCTGGTGGTGGCCCGCGCCTTCGAGCCGCTGTCCCACGCCGTGATCCGGCAGATCGCCGAACAGGGGGTGAAAAAAATCCGGGTGGTGGACACCTCGCGCGACGAGGGCCTGATCATCCGCTGCCTCAAGAAGGATCCGAGCAAGAACGAGGAAGAGGCGCTCAAGGACATCTACCGCCGCCTCCGTCCCGGCGATCCGCCCACCTCGGCCAACGCCCGGGCGCTGATCAAGCGGCTGTTCTTCGACCCGAAACGCTACGACCTGGGCCGGGTGGGCCGTTACAAGATCAACCAGAAGCTCGGTCGGGAGGACAACGACCACCGGGTGCTCCAGAAGGAGGACCTCGTGGCGGCCACCAAATACCTCCTGCGCCTCAAGCAGGGCGAGGGGAGCGTGGACGACATTGACCACCTGGGCAGCCGGCGCGTGCGCACGGTGGGCGAGCTGCTCTCGAACCAGTGCCGCGTGGGCCTGGCCCGCACCGAGCGGTTGGTGAAGGAGCGGATGACCCTGTTCGATCAGGGCACCGACACCATGACCCCGCAGAAGCTCATCAACCCCAAGGCGCTTTCCGCCGTGGTGCGCGACTTCTTCGGGCGCAGCCAGTTGTCGCAGTTCATGGACCAGATCAACCCGCTGGCGGAGCTGACCCACAAGCGCCGCCTCTCCGCCCTCGGGCCGGGCGGGTTGTCGCGGGACCGGGCGGGATTCGAGGTGCGCGACGTGCACTCCTCGCACTACGGCCGCATCTGTCCCATCGAGACGCCGGAAGGGCCGAACATCGGCCTGATCGCCTCGCTGGCGACCTTCGCGCGGGTGAACGACTTCGGCTTCATCGAGACCCCCTACCGGGTGGTCAAGAAGGGCCGGGTGCGCGACCAGATCGAGTACCTCACCGCCGACCGGGAAGAGCAATTCACCATCGCCCAGGCCAACGCGGCCATTGACGAGAAGGGCAACTTCCTCACCGAGCGGGTGACCTGCCGCAGCCGGGGCGAATTTCTCGAAGTCGAGCCGGAGCGGGTGGATTACATGGACGTGAGCCCGAAACAGCTCGTGTCCGTGGCGGCGGCGCTGATTCCGTTCCTCGAGCACGACGACGCGAACCGCGCGCTCATGGGCTCGAACATGCAACGGCAGGCGGTGCCGCTGCTGGAGTCGGAGGCCCCGTTCGTGGCCACCGGCATCGAGGCCCGCGTGGCGCGCGACTCCCGCTCCGTGGTGGTGGCCGAGGAGGCCGGCAAGGTGGCCGCCGTTTCGGCCGACCAGATCGTCATCACCAAGGACGGCACCCTTCCCGAGGGCCGCAAGAAGCTCAAGCACGACCCCGAGGCGGGCGTCTGGATCTACCGGCTGCGGAAATTCATGCGCTCGAACGCCGCCACCTGCATCAACCAGCAGGCGGTGGTCTCCAAGGGCGACTCCGTCAAGCGCGGCCAGGTGATCGCCGACGGTCCCTGCACCCAGAACGGCGAGCTGGTGCTGGGGCGCAACGTGCTGGTGGCCTTCATGCCGTGGAACGGCTACAACTTCGAGGACGCCATCCTCATCAGCGAGCGCATCGTCAAGGACGACGTCTTCACCTCCATCCACATCGAGGAGTTCGAAGTCGTGGCCCGCGACACGAAGCTGGGGCCCGAGGAAATCACCCGGGACATCCCCAACCTCGGCGAGGAGGCGCTGAAGAACCTGAACCTCGACGGCGTGATCCGCGTCGGCGCCGAGATCAAGCCGGGCGACATCCTGGTGGGCAAGATCACCCCGAAAAGCGAGACCGAGCTGGCCCCCGAGGAGCGCCTCCTGCGGGCCATCTTCGGCGAAAAGGCCGCCGACGTGAAGGACACCTCGCTCAAGGTGCCCTCCGGCACCTACGGGATCGTCATGGACGTGAAGATCTCCGCCAAGAAGGAAACCGACAAGGAGAAGGAGCGGGGCGCGCGCGACGCGAAGAAGCAGGTCAAACAGGTCGAGGACGATTACAAGGCCAAGGTCCAGGAGGTGCGCGACCAACTGACCGAGGCCCTCAGCAACATCCTGCTCGGGGAGAAGATTCCGCTGGACGTGGTGAACTCCGAGACCGGCGAGATCATCATCCCCGCCAACCGCAAGATCACCAAGACCCTGCTGCGCAAGCTGGCCCAGGTCTATGACCGGATCGAGATTGATCCCTCGCCCATCCGCAACAAGATCAACGAGATCATCGGCGGCTACAAGAAGCGCTTCGACGACCTGCAAACGCAGTACGACGAGGAACGCGGCCGGGTGGAGTCCGGCGAGGAGATTGACACCGGCATCATCAAGTCGGTGAAGGTGTACATCGCCTCGAAGCGGAAGCTCTCGGTGGGCGACAAGATGGCCGGCCGGCACGGCAACAAGGGCGTGGTGGCCAAGATCGTGCCCGAGGAAGACATGCCCTTCCTGGCCGACGGGACGCCGGTGGACATCGTGCTCAATCCGCTGGGCGTGCCCTCGCGCATGAACGTGGGGCAGGTGCTCGAGACCCACCTGGGCTGGGCCGCCAAGATGCTGGGGATGCACTTCGCCACCCCGGTCTTCGACGGCATCAAGGAAGAGCAGATCCGCGAGTACCTCCGCCAGGCGCAGGACCGTTTGCGGGAGCAGGGACAGCCGCCGCTGGTGGGCGAGAACGGCAAGACCCGCCTCTACGACGGACGCACCGGCGATCCCTTCGATCAGGAGGTCGTCGTGGGATACATCTACATGATGAAGCTCGGCCACCTGGTGGCGGACAAGATTCACGCCCGCGCCGTGGGGCCGTACTCGTTGGTCACCCAGCAGCCGCTGGGCGGCAAGGCGCAGTACGGCGGCCAGCGTTTCGGCGAGATGGAGGTGTGGGCGCTCGAAGCCTACGGCGCCGCCTACATGCTCCAGGAGCTGCTGACGGTGAAGTCGGACGACGTGCAGGGCCGGACCCGGATTTACGAGAGCATCGTCAAGGGCGACAACAGCCTCGAAGCCGGGGTGCCGGAATCCTTCAACGTGCTGGTCAAGGAAATGCAATCCCTGTGCCTGGACGTCACGGTCGGCTACAGCAACCCCTCCCAGGAGAAGGCGGAACAGCCGGCCGCCGCGCTGGGCCTGCTGGGCTAGCGGCCGGCCGCGGAACTCGAAACGACCTCAACCCCTTTAAGTTTCCGATACCATGATGAATTCGAATGACTCCGCCCGCGAGTTGCTGGGCCTGGACCAAGTCAATCAGGTGGAGTACCTCTCCATCAGCGTCTCCTCGCCCGACACGATCCGGTCCTGGTCCAAAGGGGAGGTGAAGAACCCCGAGACCATCAACTACCGGACCTTCAAGCCCGAGAAGGGCGGCCTCTTTTGCGAGCGCATCTTCGGGCCGGTCAAGGACTGGGAGTGCTCCTGCGGCAAGTACAAGCGCATCAAGCACAAGGGCGTGGTGTGCGACCGCTGCGGCGTGGAGGTGACCCTGTCGCGCGTCCGGCGCGAGCGGATGGGGCACATTGATCTCGCGGTGCCCGTCTCGCACATCTGGTTCTTCAAGTGCATGCCCTCGCGGCTGGGCCTGATGCTGGACATCACCGCCCGCAACCTCGAGCGGGTCATCTACTACGAGGATTACCTGGTCATTGACCCGGGTTCCACCCCTCTCCAGAAGCATCAGCTGCTCAGCGAGCAGGATTACCGCGAGGCCATCGAGACCTACGGACACGACGCCTTCGTGGCCAAGATGGGCGCGGAAGCGGTGCGCGACGCCCTCGCGGCGGTGGACTTGCAGAAGGGAATCGAGGAGCTGCAACGCCAGATGACCGAGACCCGCAGCAAGCAGATTCGCAAGAAGCTGTCCAAGCGGATCAAGCTCTTCCAGGGATTCCAGATTTCCAAAAGCCGGCCCGAGTGGATGATCCTCACGGTCCTCCCGGTGATTCCCCCCGACCTGCGGCCGCTCGTGCCGCTGGAAGGCGGCCGGTTCGCCACCTCGGACCTCAACGACCTCTACCGGCGCGTCATCAACCGGAACAACCGCCTCAAGAACCTGCTCCAGCTCAAGACCCCCGAGGTCATCATCCGCAACGAGAAGCGGATGTTGCAGGAGGCGGTGGACGCCCTGTTCGACAACGGCCGCCACGGCCGCCCGGTGACCGGCGCCGGCAACCGCCCCCTCAAGTCCCTCTCGGACATGCTCAAGGGCAAGAGCGGCCGCTTCCGCCAGAACCTGCTGGGCAAGCGCGTGGACTACTCCGGCCGGTCGGTCATCGTGGTCGGCCCCGAACTCAAGCTCCACCAGTGCGGCCTGCCCAAGAAGATGGCGCTGGTCCTCTTCGAGCCGTTCATCATCCGCCGGCTCAAGGAGCTGGGCTACGTCCACACCGTCCGCTCCGCCAAGAAGCTCATCGAACGGCAGTCGCCGGAGGTGTGGGACATCCTCGAAGAAGTCACCAAGGGCCATCCCGTGCTGCTCAACCGCGCGCCCACGCTGCACCGCCTCTCCATCCAGGCCTTTGAGCCGAAGCTCATCGAGGGCGACGCCATCCGCATCCACCCGCTGGTGTGCACCGCCTACAACGCCGACTTCGACGGCGACCAGATGGCCGTGCACGTGCCCCTCTCGGTCGAGGCCCAGATGGAGGCGCGCCTCCTGATGATGGCGCCCTACAACATCTTCAGCCCTTCGAGCGGGCGGCCCATCATGACGCCCACCCAGGACATCACCCTGGGGAGCTACTACCTCACCGCCGAGCCGCGCCAGCCGCGCGAGAAGAGCGGGCGGCCCTGGCTGTTCGGCTCGAAGGCCGAGGTCATCTTCGCGCACCGCGACGGCAGCTTGAAGACGCACGACCGCGTGCTCCTGGCCAACCCCGATCGCGGACGGGAGACCGTGTACGGCGACCCCCGGAGCGCGGTGATCGAGACCACCGTGGGCCGGGTCATCTTCAGCGAGATCTGGCCCGAGGAACTGGGCTTTCCGAACCTGGCCGTGGGCAAGCCGCAGCTGGGCGATCTCATCTGGCACTGCTACAAGCACTGCGGCCACGACAAGACCATCGAGGCGCTCGACAAACTCAAGGAGCTGGGCTTCGCCGAGGCCACCCGCTCGGGCTGCTCGATCGGGATTGACGACATGATCATCCCCCGCCAGAAGGAGGCAGAGATCAAGGCCGCCCGGAAACAGGTCGAGGAGGTCGAGGAGCAGTACCGGCGGGGCATCATCACCCCCGGCGAGCGCTACAACAAGGTGGTGGACATCTGGACCCACTGCACGGACCAGATCGCCGGCGTCATGCTCCGCACCCTCACCGAGAACCAGGGCAAGGAGGAATACAACCCGCTGGCCCTGATGGTGGATTCCGGCTCCCGCGGCAACAAGGCGCAGGTGCGCCAGTTGGCCGGCCTGCGCGGCCTCATGGCCAAGCCCTCCGGCGACATCATCGAGAAGCCCATTCTGGCCAGCTTCCGCGAAGGGCTGGCGGTGCTGGACTACTTCATCTCCACCCACGGCGCCCGCAAGGGCCTCGCGGACACGGCGCTCAAGACCGCCGACTCCGGCTACATGACCCGCAAGCTGGTGGACGTGGCCCAGGACGTCATCATCCGGGAGGAGGATTGCGGCACCACCAACGGCATCTGGGTGAGCGCGGTGTACGACGGCGAGGAAGAAGCCGTGAAACTGCGCGACCGCGTCATCGGCCGGTTTGCCTGTGACGACGTGATGGATCCGCGCGACCCCCACCGCAAACTGGTCCACGCGAACGAATTCATCAACGAGGAAAAGGCCGGGGAGATCGAGGACGCGGGGCTGGATCGGATCAAGATCCGCTCGCCGCTGACCTGCGAAAGCCGTCACGGCATCTGCGTCTATTGCTACGGGCGCAACCTGGCCACCGGCCGGCTGGTGCAAAAGGGCGAAGCCGCGGGCATCATCGCCGCCCAGTCCATCGGCGAGCCGGGCACCCAGTTGACCATGCGGACCTTCCACATCGGCGGCACCGCCTCCCAGGTGTTCAAACAGCCGCAGATCAAGTCCAAGCACGACGGCATCGTCCGCTACCACGACCTCCGCATCGTGCAGCTCGAAGACGGCAACAACATCGTGCTCAACAAAAACGGCTCCGTCTCCGTGCAGGACGCCGAAGGGCGCGAGCTGGAAATCCACAACGTGGTCATCGGCTCGGTCATCTCCGTGCCGGACGGCGGCGAGGTCAAGAAAGGCCAGACCTTCGTCCAGTGGGATCCCTACAACGTGCCCATCCTCTCCGAGCAGGCGGGCCGCGTGCGCTTCCACGACATCATTGACGGCGTGACCATGCGCCACGAAGTGGACGAGACCACCGGCCAGGAGGCCATGGTGGTGATTGATCACAAGGAGGATTTGCACCCGCAGATCATGGTGATGGATTCGAAGGGCGAGGTGCTGGCCTACTACCTCATTCCCTCCGGCGCGCACATCGTGGTGCAGGAGGGCGCCCGCATCCGCGCCGGCAGCCTGCTGGCCAAGACGCCCCGCAAGGTCTCCAAGACCAAGGACATCACCGGCGGCCTGCCGCGGGTGGCCGAGCTGTTCGAGGCCCGCCGCCCCAAGGACGCGGCGGAGATCGCCAAGATTGACGGCGTGGTGGACTTCGGGCCCAGCGTCCGGGGCAAACGCTGCATCGTCATCCGCGACGAGCAGACCGGCGAAACCGAGGACCACCTCATCCCGGCCGGCAAGCACATCATCGTGTTCAAGGGCGACGTGGTGAAACGGGGGCAGCAGTTGACCGAGGGGCCGCTGGTGCCGCACGAGATCCTGGACGTCTGCGGGCCGCAGGAACTCCAGGAGCACCTGGTGAACGAGATTCAGGAAGTGTACCGCCTCCAGGGCGTGACCATCAACGACAAGCACATCGAGATCATCATCCGCCAGATGCTCCGCAAAGTCCGGATCACCGAGCCGGGCGACACCAACTTCCTGTGGGGCGAGCAGGTGGACAAGATCGCCTTCGAGGACGAAAACCTCCGGGTCGAGAGCATGGGCGGCAAGCCCGCCGAGGCGCAGCCGGTGCTGCTGGGCATCACCAAGGCCTCGCTCGAGACCGAGAGCTTCCTGAGCGCGGCCTCGTTCCAGGACACCACCCGCGTGCTGACCGACGCGGCCACCATGGGGCGGCGCGACGAGCTGCGCGGCTTCAAGGAGAACGTCATCATGGGCCACATCATCCCCGCGGGCACCGGGTTCGAGGAGCACCGCCGGATCGAGGTCAAACCCCTGGTGGAAGTGCCCGAGGTGCCCGAACCGGAGTCGGAACCCTCTGAAATTGAAGCGCTTCTGGGAGGCGTTTCCTCCGAAGCTTAAAAAAGTGAAAAAAATCGCTCGCACTGCCTTTCAAGCAAGCGTATGATCCGCGTCTCGTTTCGCCTGAGGGCGGGCTGAGCGGGAAACACCGAGCAGATTCACATGCCGACGATTAATCAACTCGTCCGTAAAGGACGGACCAGAGTCAAGACGACGAGCAAATCGCCCGCGTTGCAGGGCGCGCCGTTCCGGCGGGGGGTGTGTCTTCAAGTCATGACCCGGACCCCGAAGAAACCCAACAGCGCCATGCGCAAGGTGGCCAAGGTGCGGTTGACCAACGGGTTCGAGGTGATCGCCTACATCCCCGATGAAGGCCACAGCTTGCAGGAACACTCCATCGTGCTGATTCGGGGCGGGCGCGTCAAGGATCTGCCCGGCGTGCGCTACCACGTGGTGCGCGGCACGCTGGACGCCACCGGCGTGGAAAAACGGCGGGTGAGCCGCTCGAAGTATGGCGTGAAGCGTCCGAAACAAAGCAAGTCCGCCAAGTAAGTCGCAGGTATGTCGAGACGTCGCAGAGCAGTCAAACGTCCGGTGACCCCGGACCCGAAATACGGCTCCCCCATGGTGGCCCGGCTGGTCAACATGCTGATGCGCTGGGGCCAGAAGAGCATCGCCCAGAAACTGGTGTACGGCGCCTTGGACGAGCTGGCGGAGAAAAATCCCGGCGCGAATCCGCTGGACATTCTCCAACGGGCGGTGGACAATGCGAAGCCGCGTTTGGAGGTGAAACCCCGCCGGGTCGGCGGCGCCACCTATCAGGTGCCGTTGGAAGTCTCCCCGGAACGGCAGACCTCCCTGGCGCTGCGCTGGCTGGTGAATTTCGCCAACGGCCGCAAGGGCGTGCCCATGCGCAAGGCGCTGGCCCATGAGATCATGGATGCCTACCAGGGGCAGGGCAGCGCCATCCGCCGCCGGGACGAAGTCCACCGCATGGCCCAATCCAACAAGGCTTTTGCCCATTTCCGCTGGTAGAACGATGACCGTAACGCGCGCCCCGAGCCCCCCGGGCCCGGGCGCTTTTGTTCCCCGAGCGCAAGCGAGAAAAGAGAAAAGAATGTTGTCCGCAATGGATCAAGTGAAGTCCGCGAACTCGCCGAACCGGCAGTATCCGATGGAGCATACCCGCAACATCGGCATCGCTGCCCATATCGACGCGGGCAAGACCACGGTGACCGAGCGGATGCTGTTTTACACCGGCCTCATCCATCGGATGGGCGAGGTGCACGACGGCAACACGGTGACCGACTGGATGGAGCAGGAGCGGGAACGCGGCATCACCATCACCTCGGCGGCCACCACCTGTTACTGGACCCAGGCGGTGGACGGCCTCGAGAAGCTCTACGAGGGCGTCGCCCACCGGATCAACATCATTGACACCCCGGGGCACGTGGATTTCACGGCCGAAGTCGAGCGCGCCATGCGGGTGCTGGACGGCGCCGTCGCCGTCTTCTGCGCCGTGGCCGGCGTGCAGCCCCAGTCCGAGACCGTCTGGCGGCAGGCCACCAAGTACCGCGTCCCGCGCATCGCGTTCGTCAACAAGATGGACCGCGTGGGGGCGAACTTCGAGCACGTGGTGGAGGAACTCCGCCAGAAGCTCGGCGCCTACGCCTGCCCGGTGATGATTCCCATCGGCAAGGAGGACCACCTCCGGGGCGTGATTGACGTCGTCAACCAGAAGGCCATCCTTTACGCCCGGGGCGATGAAACCGGCATGGACTGGGAGATCGTGGACCTGCCCGGGGAACTCCGCGAGCAGGCCGAGATGGCCCGGGCCGAGCTGGTGGACATGGTCTCCAACAAGGACGACGAGGTGGCCGAGCTGGTCATCGAGGACAAGCCGGTGGACGGCGCCACGCTCAAGCGGGCCATCCGGCGCCTGACCTGCCGCCTCGAAATGGTCCCCGTGCTGGGCGGCTCCGCCTTCAAAAACCGCGGCGTGCAGCCCCTCATTGACGCGGTGGTGGACTACCTGCCCTCGCCGCTGGACATCGAGCCGGCGGAGGCCCAGGACGTCCGGGATCCCGACCGCACGGTGGAAATCCGCCCCGACGACCACGCCCCGTTCTGCTCGCTGGCCTTCAAACTGTGGACCGACCCCTTCGTGGGCAAGCTGGTCTTCTTCCGGGTGTACAGCGGCCAGCTCAAGAAGGGCGACACGATTTACAACACCCGCACCGGCAAACGCGAACGGGTCAGCCGGGTGCTGATGATCCAGGCGGACAAGCGGACCGACGTGGACACCGTCTATGCCGGCGACATCGCCGCCCTGGTGGGGGTGCGCAACATCACCACCGGCGACACCCTCTGTCATCGCGAGCACCAGGTGATGCTCGAGCCGCCCACCTTCCCCGAACCGGTCATCTCGATGGCCATCGAGCCGAAGACCAAGGCGGACCGCGACCGGCTGACCGAAGGCTTGCAGCGGCTGGCGGAGGAGGATCCCACCTTCCGTTGCTTCACCGACGAGGAAACCGGCCAGTTGATCATCGCCGGCATGGGCGAGCTGCACCTTGAAATCATCCGCGACCGCCTGGTCCGCGAGTTCAAGGTCGAGGCCAGCGCCGGCGCGCCGCAGATCGCCTACCGCGAGACGGTCACCACGGCCGCCGAGGGCGTCGGCAAGTTCGTCCGGCAGAGCGGCGGTCGCGGCCAGTACGGTCACGCCGTCATCACCTTGGAGCCGAACGAGCGCGGCAAGGGCATCGAGATCGAAAACAAGATTGTCGGCGGCGTCATTCCGAAGGAATATATCCCGGCGGTCATCGCGGGCCTCAACGAGACCATCTCCGGCGGCGTGCTGGCGGGCTATCCCCTCGTGGATCTGAAGATCGCCATCGTGGACGGCACCTACCACGAGGTGGACTCCAGCGAGCTGGCCTTCAAGATGGCGGGCATTTTCGCCCTGAAAGAGGCGGTCCGGAAGGCGAACCCGATCCTTTTGGAGCCGGTGATGAAGGTCGAGTGCACGACCCCCGAGGAATACCAGGGGGACATCTTGGGCGACCTGAACCGCCGGCGCGGCAAGATCGTCAGCATCGAGGCCAAGAACACGGCGACCAGCATCCACGCCCACGTGCCGTTGGCGGAGATGTTCGGCTACGCCACGGCCATTCGCTCCCTCTCGCGGGGGCGCGCGGCCTACTCGATGGAACCGTATTCGTTCGAGCCGGTGCCCGCGGGCATCATGGCCAGTATTTTGGACACCGCGAAACCGGTCGCGGCGCGAAGCTGAAACTTTTTACAAGCTGGGTATGGCAGCACAGAAGATACGCATTCGACTGAAAGCTTACGATCACCGGGTCATTGACCAATCGGTGCGTGAGATCGTGGACACCGTGAAGCGGAGTGGCGCGCGGGTGGCCGGCCCGGTGCCGCTGCCGACCCGGATCGAGCGGTTCACCGTGAACCGTTCGCCCCACGCCGACAAGAAGTCCATGGAATCCTTCGAGATGCGCACCCACAAGCGCCTGCTCGACATCCTCGAGCCGACCGCCAAGACGGTGGACGAACTCAAAAAGCTGAACCTGCCGGCGGGCGTGGACATCACCATCAAGATCTAGCACAAGCACCATGGTTGGTTTGATCGGAAAAAAACTGGGACAGACCCGCGTCTTCGACGAGGAGGGCAATCTCGTCTGCGTGACCGTGGTGCAGGCCGGCCCCAACTACGTCCTGCAATGCAAGACCCCCGAGAAGGACGGCTATTCCGCCGTGCAGCTCGGGTTCGACGCCCAGAAGCCCCAGCGGCTCACCAAACCGTTGCGCGGCCACCTCGAAAAGCACGGCGGCCACTTCGTGCGGCAGATTCGCGAGTTCCGGAACTTCTCCGAGGAAGTCCAGCCGGGCCAGGAGCTGGGGCCGGACTTGTTCGTGCCGGGCGACTTCGTGGACGCCATCGGCCTGACCAAGGGCCGCGGCTTCCAGGGCGTGGTGAAGCGCTACAACTTCGGCGGCGGCGGCGCCTCGCACGGCGCGGCGGGCTGGCACCGGCGGCCCGGCGCCATCGCGCAGGGCACCTGGCCGGGCCACGTGCGCAAGGGCACCCAGATGCCCGGGCACATGGGCCAGCGCCGGCGCACGGTGCAGAATTTGGAAGTCATCCGCGTGGACGCGGAGGAGGGCCTGCTCCTGATCAAGGGAGCGGTGCCGGGGGCCAACGGAGATTACCTGATCATCCGGGAGGCCAAGAAGAGGGACAAGGCCAAGGCCGAAGCCCGGCGGCAGGCCATTGCCGCGGCCAAGAAGGCGGCCGAGGAGGCCCGGGCCAAGGCGAAGGCCAAGGGACGCGGACGTCGGTAAACCGGGAGAATGCCAAGCATGAAGCTTTCGATTCGAGACCAGAAAGGCGGCCCGGCGGGCGAACTGGAAGTGGGTTTCCCGCTGGTGGAGGCCGGCAAGGGCGACCAGGCGGTGCATGACGTGGTGGTGGCCTACCAGGCCGCCCAGCGCATGGGGACCGCCTGCACCAAGACGCGCTCCGAGGTGGCGGGCGTCAACAAGAAACCCTGGCGGCAGAAGGGCACCGGGCGCGCGCGCCACGGCACCCGCAAGTCCCCCATCTGGGTGGGCGGCGGCGTGGTGTTCGGCCCCAAACCCCGCGATTTCTCGAAGAAGGTCAACAAGGCCACCCGCAAGCTCGCCCTCCGCAAGGCGCTCACCGAGCGGTTGCAAAACGGCGACGTGGTGCTGGTGGACGACCTGAAATTCGAAGCCCCCAAGACCAGGAGCTTCCTTGCCGTGCTGGATGCGCTGGAGGTGGAGGGCGTGATCCTGGTGGTGCACGCCGGGGACAACGAGCCCCTGCTGCTTTCCGCCCGGAACGTGCCCGGCGTGGACGTGACCACCGGCGACGCCGTGAACACCTACGACGTCCTGCGCTACGACAAACTGGTCGTGACGCGGTCCGCCTGGGAGCAGATCGAACAACGCTTGAAGTAAGATGAGCCCGTTTGACATCATCAAAACCGCCCGCCTGACCGAGAAGGGCAGCATCCAGGCCGAGCAGTTCAACCGCTACATCGTGGTGGCGGACCGCCGGGCCAACAAGATTCAGATCCGCCAGGCGGTGGAGGAGCTGTTCAAGGTCACCGTGACCGAGGTCCGCACCATGAACGTGCGGGGCAAGAAACGCCGCCAGCGCACCCATCAAGCGGGCAAATCTCCTGATTGGAAAAAAGCGATCGTCACCCTCAAGGAAGGCGACGCGATCGTGTTGACCTGAGCGAATCCAGCACCATGGCCGTCAAGACTTTCCGACCCACCACCCCCTCGAACCGGTACAAGACCGTCTCGAGCTTCGAGGAGATCACCAAGCGCAAGCCCGAGAAGCGCCTGCTCACCACCCGCAAGAAGCGCGGCGGGCGCAACTGCTATGGCCGCATCACCGCCCGGGGCATCGGCGGCGGGCACAAGCAGCGCATCCGCAACGTGGACTTCAAGCGCAAGAAGCACGGCGTGCCGGCGAAGGTGACGGCGATCGAATACGATCCCATCCGCAGCGCCCGGCTCGCCCTGCTCGAGTACCAGGACGGCGTGAAGCGCTACATCGTGGCCCCCAAGGGCCTCGAAGTGGGCGCCGAGGTGATGAGCGGGCCGAAGGCCCCGCCCAACGTGGGCAACTGCCTCCCCCTGAAGGCCATCCCCGCCGGCATGGAGATCCACAACGTCGAGATGTTCCCCGGCAAGGGGGCCCAGATGGTGCGCGCCGCCGGCAGCTCCGCCACCCTGATGTCGCGGGACGGCGGTTACGCGCTGGTGAAACTGCCCTCGGGCGAGATTCGGCGGGTGCACGAAAGCTGCTACGCCACCATCGGCCAGGTGGGCAACCTGGATCACGAAAACATTTCCCTGGGCAAGGCGGGACGGCGGCGGCACCTGGGCCGGCGGCCGATCACCCGCGGCGTGGCCCAGAACCCCGTGGACCATCCCAACGGCGGCGGTCAGGGCAAGTCGAAGGGCGGCGGCGGCTGGCAGCAATTGACCTCCCCGTGGGGGCTGCTGGCCAAGGGCTATCGCACCCGCCCCCGGCGCAAGGCCTCGAACCGCTTCATCGTGGTCCGCCGGGACGGTCGCCCGATGAAACAGAAATAATTTGGCTTATGGGACGCTCGATCAAAAAAGGCCCGTTCGTGGACCAGCATTTGCTGGACAAGGTGTTGAAGGCCAAGGAGACCAACTCCAAGGTGCCCATCAAGACCTGGTCGCGGCGCTCGACGATCACGCCGGACTTTGTCGGCCTGACCATCAACGTGCACAACGGGAAGGTTTTCAACTCGGTGTTCATCACGGAAAACATGGTGGGCCACCGGCTGGGCGAGTTCTCCCTCACCCGCACCTTCCGCCAGCACGGCTCCCACACCGCCAAGGCCGAAAGGAAGTAAGACCGCATGGAAGTCAAAGCCATCACTCGCAACGCCCGGATGTCCCCGCAGAAAGTGCGGGAGATCACCCGCCAGATTCAGGGGTTGAAGGCGGAGGAAGCGCTGGCCACCCTCGCGTACGTGCCGCGCAAGTCGGCCCGCCTGGTTGCCAAGACGCTCCGGTCGGCCCTGGCCAACGCCGATCACAACCTGCATCTGCCCACCGAAACCCTCCGCGTCAAGGAGGCCACCGTGGGCCCCGGCCAGACGCTCAAACGCTTCGTGCCCAAGGCCCGCGGTTCCGCCGGGCCCATCCGCAAACGCAGTTGTCACATTCGAATCGTCCTGTCCGACCAGTAATCTCCCTATGGGTCAAAAGACACATCCAATCGGGCTCCGGCTTGCCGTCAATCGGGACTGGCGTTCCCGCTGGTACGCCCCCAAGAAAGAGTTTGGTCCGTTGCTGATCGAGGATCACCGGATCCGGTCCTTCCTGCGCCAGCGCCTGGAGGGGGCCGCCGTGCCGCGGGTTCAGATCGAGCGGGCGGCCAACCGCTGCCGCATCACCATTCACACCGCCCGGCCGGGCGTGGTGATCGGGCGCAAGGGCGCGGAGATTGACAAGCTCAAGGAAGACCTCGGCAGGCTCACGGGCAAGGACGTTTACGTGGACATCATCGAGATCAAGCGTCCCGAGCTGGACGCCTACCTCGTGGCCGAGAACGTGGCCCTGCAGCTGGAGCGCCGCATCGCCTTCCGCCGCGCCATGAAGCGCGCCGTCCAGTTGACCATGGACGCCGGCGCCGAGGGCGTCCGCATCCGCTGCTCCGGCCGCCTCGGCGGCGCCGAGCTGGCCCGCACGGAGAATTACCACATGGGCCGGGTGCCGCTGCACACCCTGCGGGCCAACATTGACTACGGCTTCGCGGAAGCCCGAACGCTTTACGGAGTCCTGGGCGTCAAGTGCTGGATTTGCACCGGCGAGACCCAGGTCGAGAAACAGCGGCCGGTGATCCAAACCCCGGCCGCGCCCACGCCCACGATCTAAGGAGACCGTCCGATGCCATTAATTCCCTCCCGGGTCAAATATCGCAAACAACAGCGCGGCAACCGCGCCGGCATGGCGCAGAAGGGCAACACCGTCGCCTTCGGCGAATACGGGTTGCAGGCCCTCGAACGCTGCTGGCTGGAGAGCAAGCAGATCGAAGCCGCCCGCGTGGCCATCACCCGCCAGATGAAACGCCGGGGCAAGCTGTGGATCCGGGTCTTCCCGGACAAGCCCATCACCAAGAAGCCCCTCGAAGTGCGCATGGGCAGCGGCAAGGGCGCGGTGGACTGCTGGGTGGCCGTCGTGCGCCCGGCCACGATGCTGTTTGAAGTGGACGGGGTCTCGGAGGAAGTGGCCCGGCAGTCGTTGCGCCTGGCGGCGCACAAGCTGCCCATCCGGACCCAGTTTGTGGCCCGGCACCGGCACGGCTGAGCGAACACGGAAGCAGGCTAATGAAGTACGCGGAAATCAAGGAAAAAACGGCGGTGGAGCTGGCGGCGCTGAGCCGCGACCTGCGCCAGGAACTCTTCATGCTCCGGTTGCAGAAGGCCAGCAGCCAGCTGGAAAAGACCTCCCGGCTGCGCAACCTGCGTCACGACATTGCCCGGGTGGAGACCCGGTTGACCGAACTCCGGCGCGCCAAGGCGATCCGGCAGGAAACCAACGCCTAGGGATTTTTTTTGAGTCATGGCTGAAACACAGGCAAAAACCTCACGCCGCAAGGAGCGCACCGGCCAGGTGGTGTCCGACAAGATGGCCAAGACCATCGTGGTGCGCGTGGAACGGCGCATCCGGCACCCGCGCTACCACAAGATCGTCCGGCGCTTCAACAAACTGCACGCCCACGACGAGCAGGAACAGGCCCGGTTGGGCGACTGGGTGCGCATCCGCGAGTGCCGCCCCCTCTCCCGCCACAAGTGCTGGCGGCTGGTCGAGGTGCTCGGCCCCAAACGCGGCGCGACGAAGACCCCCGAAGGGAAGGAATAACCATGCTGCAACTGCGATCCATTCTGACCGTGGCGGACAATTCCGGCGCCAAACGCGCCGCCGCCATCCGGGTGCTCGGCCCCAACCAGCGCTACGCCCGGGTGGGCGACATCATCAAGGCCCACATCAAGGAAGCCGCCCCCGACGGCGCCGTCAAAAAGGGCGACGTGGTGGACGCCGTGGTGGTCCGCACCCGCCAGCCGATCTTCCGTTCGGACGGCTCCTCGCTGCGTTTCGACAGCAACGCGGTGGTGATCGTGGACAAGGACGGCAACCCCAAGGGCACCCGCATCTTCGGCCCCGTGGCGCGCGAACTGCGGGAGAAAAAATTCATGAAGATCATTTCCCTGGCTCCGGAAGTCATCTGATGCCATGAAACGCTTTCACGTAAAACGCGGCGACGAAGTGGTGGTGCTGACCGGCACCGAAAAAGGCAAGCGCGGCCGGATCATCCGCGTCCTGACCAAGAAGGACCGGGTGGTCATTGAAGGGGTCAAGATGATGAAGAAGCACGTCCGCAAAAGCCAGGAACACCCCGAGGGCGCCATCATTGACATCGAAGGCAGCATCCACGTCTCCAACGTGATGCGCGCCGATCGCTACGACGCCCGCGCCGCCCGCCGTTCCGCCCCGTCGGCCGAGACCGCCTGAGACCGATCATGAAACCGAGGTTGCAACAGAAGTACGCCGAAGAGATTCGCCCCGCGCTGCAGAAAAAACGGGGCTACCGGAACATCCACGAGATTCCCGCCCTGGAGAAGATCGTGATTCACATGGGCGTGCCCTCGAGCCAGGAAAAATCGGCCCTCGAAGAGGCCATGCGCGACCTGGCCACCATCACCGGCCAGCGCCCCGTGATTGACAAGGCCCGCAAAAGTGTGTCGAACTTCAAGATTCGCGCCGGCCAGTCCATCGGCTGTCACGTCACGCTGCGCCGCGCGATGATGTATGAATTTATGGATCGCCTGATCTCGGCCACCCTGCCGCGCATCCGCGACTTCCGCGGCCTCAGCAGCCGCGCCTTCGACGGCCGCGGCAACTACTCCCTGGGGCTGGAGGATCAGAGCATCTTTCCCGAGATTGACCTGGACAAGATCAAGCGCCACCAGGGCATGGACGTGACCATCGTCACCACCGCCCGCACCAACGAGGAGGCGTACGATTTGTTGAAACTCATGGGCATGCCCTTTGCCGAGAAAAAGTAAGCTATGTCGAAGAAGGCTTGGATTCAACGAGACCGGCGCCGGCGCCGGACGGTGGAGAAATACGCCGCCCGCCGCGCGGAACTGAAAGCGAACCGCGACTACGCGGGGCTGGCCAAACTGCCCCGCGACGCCAGCCCCGTCCGGCTGGTGAACCGCTGCCAGGTCACCGGGCGCAAGCGCGCTTATATCCGCAAATTCCAGATGTCCCGCCTCACCTTCCGCGAGATGGCCCTGGCGGGCATGATCCCCGGCGTCACGAAAGCCAGTTGGTAATCCGCCCATGTTAACCGATCCCATCGCCGATTTGCTGACGCGCATCCGCAACGCCTACCGCGCCCGGCACCAAACCGTGGACCTCCCGCACTCGAAGGTGAAGGAGAGCATCGCCCGCGTGCTGGTCAAGGAGGGCTACCTGGCCGACTGCGCGGTGAGCGGAGACAAGAAAAAAGTGCTGCGCCTCACCCTGCGCTACGCGGGCCGCAAGCCGGCGGTCACCGGCCTGCGCCGCGTCAGCAAACCGGGCCTGCGCCACTACGTGGGCGCGGACGAAGTGCCCCGGGTGCTGGGCGGCTTGGGCGTGCCCATCCTCTCCACCTCCCAGGGCGTCATGAGCGGACGCGAAGCCCGCCGGGCCCACGTCGGCGGCGAAGTCGTGTGCTACGTCTGGTAGAAGGGTTAATCGAGCTATGTCACGAATCGGCAAACTTCCCGTCCCCATCCCCGACAAGGTCAAGGCCGCGCTCAAGGGCCGGACGATCCACGTCGAAGGCCCCAAGGGCAAACTGGATTTCGAAGTGCCCGGGCGCATCGAGGTGCGCATTGACGACGGCCGGGTGCTGGTGACCCGCGCGGACGACCAGCCCCAGACCCGGGCCCTCCACGGCCTGAGCCGCGCCCTGATCAACAACATGGTCAAGGGCGTCTCGGACGGCTACGTGAAACGGCTCGAAATCCACGGCGTCGGCTTCAAGGCCGCCGTGAGCGGGGGCAAGGTGACGATGCATCTGGGCTATGCCCATCCCATCGAATACTCCATTCCCGCCGGCGTCTCGGTGAAGGTCGAGGACAACACCAAAATCATCGTGGAAGGCGCGGACAAACAGGCGGTGGGGCAGGTGGCGGCCGAACTCCGCAGCTACTACCCGCCGGAGCCCTACAAGGGCAAGGGCGTCCGCTACGCCGACGAGCGCGTGGTGCGCAAGGAGGGCAAGAAGGTCCAGTAACGACCGCGGGGCAAGGAACCATGAGAACTGACAAGAAACGCAAACTGTTGCAACGGCGGCGGCGCGGCATCCGCAAAAAGGTGCGCGGCACGGCGGAACGCCCGCGCATGAGCGTTCGCTTCACCGGCCAGCACATCTACGTGCAGTTTATTGACGACGATCTGGGGCGGACCCTCGCCCAGGCCTCGACCCGCTCGAAGCAGCTCGCCGCCGAAGGCAAAAAGCTGGCGGCCAACGTCGAGAGCGCCCAGGTGGTCGGCAAGGCGGCCGCCGAGGCCGCGAAGAATCAGGGCATCACCGCCGTGGTGTTCGACCGCAGCGGCGCGCGGTATCACGGCAAGGTGGCGGCGCTGGCCGAGGCGGCCCGCGAGGCGGGACTGAAATTTTAGCGGATTCCAGGAGTTTCAAAGTGGCTGAGCAAGATCAAAAACCCAGCGTGGAAAGCAAACCGGAAAGCAACGCGCCCGCTCCGGCGGCCCCGGCCGGGTCCGGCGGCGCCGCAAGCGGGACGCCCGCGGCGCCGTCCGCCGCGAAACCGGCCGGTCCGCCGGCGGAATCCCAGCCCGCCTCCGCCCCCCGGGGCGGCCAGCGCGGCTTCGGCGGCGGCCGGGGCGGCCGCGGCGGCGGCTTCGGCGGGCGCGGCGGGCGCGGCGGCCGGGATCGGCGGCGGCCCGACGACGGCCCCCAGGACGACATGGAGGAGCGGGTGATCTTCATCAACCGTTCGTCCAAGGTGGTCAAGGGCGGTCGGCGCTTCAACTTCAGCGCGCTGGTGGCCGTGGGCGACCGCAAGGGCAAGGTGGGCCTGGGCATGGGCAAGGCCCGCGAGGTGGTGGAAGCCATCCGCAAGGGCAACGAAAACGCCCGCGCCAACCTCGAAAAAGTGGCCCTCCTCGACAACACCATCCCCCACGAAGTGCTGGTGGATTACGATGGCGCGAAAGTGCTCCTCCGCCCGGCCTCGCCCGGCACCGGCGTCATCGCCGGCAAGACCGTCCGGGCGGTGCTCGAACTGGCCGGTTTGCGCGACGTGCTGAGCAAGTCGCTGGGCTCCAACAACGCGGCCAACGTGGCCAAGGCCACCATGTGCGCCCTGCGGCAGCTCCGGCTGCGGGATGAGATTTACCAACTGCGCGGGTTGCCGCTGGACCGTTCGAAGAACGAGAGCGAAACCCCGGCTCCGACCACGACCTAATCGAGCTTATGCGACTCCACACTCTGAAACCCCGTCCCGGGGCGAAACATCGGCGCAAGCGCGTGGGACAGGGCCCCGGCAGCGGTCGGGGCAAGACCGCCACCCGCGGCCAGAACGGTCAGCGCTCCCGCTCCGGCGGCTCGTTGCGGCCCGGCTTCGAGGGCGGCCAGATGCCGCTCATCCGGCGCCTGCCCAAGCGCGGCTTCAACAACGCCCGCCACGCCACGGTGTACATTCCGGTGAACGTGGGCGCGCTCCAGCAGTTCGCGGAAGGCACCGAGGTGACGGAGGAACTCCTCCGCCAGAAAGGCCTGGCCAACGGCCGCGCCGACGGCGTGAAGCTGTTGGGCAGGGGCGATTTGGACCGTAAATTGACCGTCAAAGTGCACGCCTTCAGCGCCTCGGCGCGCGAAAAGATCGAGCAGGCTGGCGGCGTGTGCGAAGTGGTGACGCGCGGGAAGGCCAAGTAGCGCCGAAAAGGGCCCCTATATGCTGAAATCGATCCTCAACACGTTCGCCAACTGCTTCAAGATCCCGGAGCTCCGGTCGAGGATCCTCTTTACCGTCGGCCTGCTGGCGGTCTGCCGCGTGGTGGCCCTGATCCCCACGCCCGGACTGGACGGCGCCAAGCTGGCGGAGTTCTTCGCCCAGAATGCCAATCGTTCCGGCGGGCTGCTGGGCATGTACAGCATGTTCACCGGGGGGTCGCTTCAGCGCTGCGGCATCGGTTCGCTGGGCATCATGCCCTACATCAGCGCCACCATCATCCTCCAGCTGCTGGGCGCGGTGGTGCCGCAGCTCAGCAAGCTCATGCGCGAGGAAGGCGGCCGGGTGAAGATCATCCAGTACGGCCGCTACCTCACGGTGCTGCTCTGCCTGGGGCAGGGGGCCGCGATGGCGCTGGGCTGGGAGAATCCCCAGAAGGTCTTTGGCAGCAATTTCGAAGGCAGCCTGGTGTTGATCCAAAACGTCTGGTGGTACCGCATCCAGACCGTGCTCCTGCTGACCACCGGCACCATGCTCCTGATGTGGCTGGGCGAGCAGATCACCGACCGGGGCATCGGCAACGGCGTTTCGCTGGTGATCACCATCGGCATCATTTCCCGCATGCCCCAAAGCCTGATGGCGGCGTGGTTGATGTTCTTCCCCGGCAAGGGGATGGAGTCCAAGTACAACCTCTTCCATTTCATCGCCATGGTGTTGCTGCTGCTGGCGGTGGTGGCCGCGATCATCGCGGTGACCCAGGCGCAGCGGAAGATTCCCGTCCAGTACGCCCAACGGGCCGTGGGGCGGAAGCTCATGACCGGCGGCACCTCCTTCATGCCGCTGCGGGTCAACTACGCCGGCGTCATGCCGATCATCTTCGCCCAGGCCATTCTGATGTTTCCCGGCAAGATTTTCCAGATGCTGGCGGCCGCCACGCGCGACAGCATGCCCGGGTTTTCCGGTTTGCTGGACAGCATGACCGCGGCGCTGCAATACGGCAGTTTCACCTATCTGACCGTCGAAGGGGTGATGATCCTGTTCTTCACCTACTTCTGGGTGGCCACGCAGTTCAATGAGGTCCAGATCGCCGACGACCTGAAGAAATACGGCGGTTACATCCCCGGGGTGCGACCGGGGCAGGCCACCTGCGATTTCCTGCACCGGGCCATGAGCCGGATCACCCTGGCGGGCGGCATCTTCCTGGTGATTATTGCGATCATTCCGGGGCTGATGTACCACGTCGCGGACATCAACTTCCAAGTGGGCCAGTTTTTTGGCGGCACCAGCATGTTGATCACCGTGGGCGTCCTGCTGGACACCACGCGGCAGATGGAGTCGCACTTGATGATGCGGCATTACGACGGCTTCCTGAAGAAGGGGCGGGTCCGGGGACGTTTCTGAACGGACCGGGGCGGCGTCCGAATGCGTTCGGGGCCTCCATGTTGATCTTTTCCAGCGCGCGAACGATGCGGTCCGAAGCGACGGCCCCATGATTGCCCGGAACCCGAAAGATGTCGAAGGCATGCGCCGGGCCGGGCGGGTGGCGGCCCAAGTGCTGGACGACGTGGCCGCGTTTGTCCGGCCGGGGCTGACCACGGCGGAGATTGACCGGTTCGGGGCGGAGCGCATCGCCCATTACGGCGGGCGGAGCGCCTTCCTCGGATACCGGAAGTTTCCGTGCCACCTGTGCCTCTCGGTGAACGAGGAAGTGGTGCACGGGATGGGCTCCGAGGAGCGGCGGGTCGAGTTCGGCGACATCGTGAGCATTGATGTCGGCGTCCTCTTCGAGGGCTACATCGGCGACAACGCCCGCACGGTGAGCGTGGGCGGGTGCAGCCCGGACAAGCAGCGCCTGATGGACGTGACCGAGCAGGCCCTTTACCGGGGCATCGCGGCGGCGCGGGCGGGCAACCGGGTGGCCGACATCTCGCGGGCCGTGCAGCGGCACGTGGAAGCCGCCGGCTACCAGGTCGTGCGGGAGTTCGTGGGCCACGGCGTGGGCCACACCATGCACGAGGAACCGCAGGTGCCGAACTACGTGGACGGCAAGACGTCGCCCAAGTTGCGGGTGGGCATGGCGATCGCCATCGAGCCGATGGTCAACGCCGGCACCGGAGCGATCCGGATACTGCCCGATGGATGGACGGTGGTGAGCCGGGACGGCGAACCCTCGGCACATTTTGAACACTCGGTATTGATTACCGAGGACGAGCCGGAGATACTAACGTGCCTGCCGCCGGCCGCATCGTGACCGGGGCGACCGTCAAGCGACGGAGCGGACGGACGCTGTTGGTCGAGCTGGACAACGGACATCAATTGTACGCGCGCGTCACGGCGCGTGGGAAAACAGTGGCGGCGACCTGGGCCGAGGGCGACCGGGTGCGGGTGGAAGTGCCCGTGGCGGACCCCTCGCACGGGTGGCTGCGGGAACCAGTCGGAAAAAATGAAAGTTAAAACGTCAGTCAAACGACTTTGTGAGCACTGCCGCATTATTCGGCGGAAGGGTGTGGTCCGCGTGATCTGCACCAACCCCCGGCACAAACAACGGCAGGGCTAGACCACACGTACAGCTATGGCACGCATTCTGGGTGTAGATATTCCGAGCAACAAGCGGATTGATATTTCGCTGCGCTACATTTACGGCATCGGCCCCGCCTCCGCGAACCGGATCGTGGAGAAGGCGGGCATTGATCCGTCCACGCGCACGAAGAATCTGAGCGAGGAGGAACTCTCGAAGATCGTTCACATCCTCCAGGAGGACGATTACCTGGTCGAGGGCGACCTGCGGCGCGAGATCGGCATGAACCTGAAGCGGCTGCAGAGCATCCGCTGTTACCGGGGCATCCGCCATTCCCGCGGCCTGCCGGTGCGCGGCCAGCGGACGCAGACCAACGCCCGCACCCGCAAGGGGCCCCGCAAGACGGTGGGCGTGGTGCGCAATCCCAACGCCAAGTCCGGTATCCACTAGAATTTTCCGACCATGGCTGAAGCAGCAAACAAAGATCCCCAACCGGCCACCCCTGAAGTGACGCCGGAAGCAAACCCGCAATCCGCGCCGGAAACCCCGGCGGCCCCGGAGACCGCGCCTCAGGCGGCCGAAACCAAGGCTCCGGCGGAGAAGAAGCCGGCGGCCAAGGCCAAGGCGGCGGCCAAGGCCCCGGAGGCCAAACCGGAGAAGGCCGGGGCCGACGAGAAGCCCAAAGGCGGGCCCAAGGCCAAGGCCGAGCCCGCGAAGGCCAAAAAGGCCAAGACCGCCAAGGGTGGCGCCAAGGCGGGGAAGGACAAGGCCGAGGGAGCGGCCGCGCCGGAAGCGGCCTCCGCCCCCACCGCGGCCGAGCTGATGGCGGATGATCTGCAGGGCAAAAAGATCATCAAGGCCAAGCGGTCCAAGAACGTCACCGTCGGCGTGGCGCACATCGCCGCCACCTTCAACAACACCATCGTCAGCATCACGGACATGCAGGGCAACGTGATCGCGTGGTCCACCGGCGGCAAGCGCGGCTTCCGCGGCTCGCGCAAGAGCACCGCCTTCGCCGCGCAGCAGGTGGCCCAGGAGGCCGCCCGCGAGGCGATGTCCCACGGCATGCGCGAGGTCGAGGTGCGGGTCAAGGGGCCGGGATCCGGCCGCGAATCCGCCATCCGCGCCCTGCAGGCCATCGGTCTGACCATCACCGTGATCAAGGATGTGACCCCGGTGCCGCACAACGGTTGTCGCCCGCGCAAGAAGCGCCGGGTGTAAGGGAGTTTTTTTCACCACGAACAATTTTTCGTAGAACATGGCGCGTTATACAGGTCCCAAAGTGCGCATCAGCCGTCGGTTTGGTGTGCCCGTGTTTGGCAGTTCCAAGTACTTGGAGCGGCGCAATTACCCCCCCGGCGTGCATGGCCCGCGGCGGCGGCGCAAGATCAGCGAGTACGCCCTGGGGCTGATGGAGAAGCAGAAGATCCGTTACTACTACGGGCTTCAGGAGAAACAGTTCCGCCGGATCTATGAGCAGGCCAGCCGCAAGCGCGGCGTGACCGGCGAGCTGATGCTCCAGGCCTTGGAAAGCCGGCTGGACAACGTGGTCTATCACCTGGGCTTCGCGCCGAGCCGGGCCGCCGCGCGGCAGATGGTGGTGCACGGCCACATCCACGTGAACGGCCGCCGGGTCACCATCCCCTCCTACACCCTGCGCGTGAACGACGTGGTGGAAGTGCGCAACGCGAGCGTGTCCCGGCAGATGGCCACCCGCAGCCTCGAAGTCTCCACCAGCCGGGTGGTGCCGGAGTGGCTGTCCCTGGACAAGGAGATGTTCAAGGGCGTGGTGATGCGCGTGCCGACCCGCGACGAAATCCAGCCGATCGGCAACGAGCAGGCCGTCGTTGAATTTTATTCCCGCTAGACAACCCTCCTCCGCCGGTCGCGGAGGCGACAATTATATGGGTCTCCGGGCGCGCGGGAATCGCCCGGGGATCAGGTTGCAATTGTCGAACCCGAAAGAAAGATGCCAGTCCGTTTAGGAAAATTCGAAATGCCTCGTCACCTCAAGCGGGACGAGGAAACCAGCACCCCCACCTACGCGAAGTTCACCGCCGAGCCGTTTGAAACCGGCTACGGGTACACCATCGGCAACTCGCTCCGGCGCGTGCTGCTCTCCTCCTTGGAGGGGGCCGCCATCACCTCGGTGAAGATCGAGGGCGCCATGCACGAGTTCACCACCGTGCCGGACGTGGTCGAGGACGTGACCGAAATCGTCCTCAACCTCAAGCAGGTGAAATTCAAGGCCACCTCCGACGCCCGGGAGTTTCCCCGGCTGATGCTCTCGGTGAACAAGGAAGGCCCCGTGCTGGCCAAGGACATCGAGCTCTGTCAGGGGCTCGAACTGGCGAACCCGGATCAGCTCATCTGCACCCTGAGCAAGAAGCGCAAGCTCGAGATGGAATTCGAGGTCCGCGTGGGACGCGGCTTCTGCCCGGGCGACGAAAACAAAAAACCCGACCAGCCCATCGGCGTCATCGCCATTGACTCCCTCTTCTCGCCGGTGGTGCGCGTCCGCTACACGGTCGAGGACGCCCGCGTGGGCCAGAAGACCGACTACGACCGCCTGATCCTCGAAATCTGGACCGACGGCCGCATCAGTCCCGAGGACGCCCTCACGCAGGCGTCGGCCATTTTGCAGAAGCACTTGGACGTCTTCGTCGGCTACGACAAGAACGCCATCGAATTCGAGGAAGACGCCAGCGCCCAGGACGAGGAGCGCAACCGCATGCGCAAACTGCTGGCCATGAGCGTGAACGAGATCGAGCTGAGCGTTCGCGCCGCCAACTGCCTCAACAACGCCAACATCACCACCGTGGGCGAGCTGGCCACCAAGACCGAGCAGGAGATGCTCAAATACCGGAACTTCGGCAAGAAATCGCTGAACGAGATCAAGGAAAAACTCCAGTCCCTCGGCCTCACGCTGGGGATGAACCTGGATCCCAGCCTGCTCGAAGCGGCCAAGGGATCGGCCAAGAAAACCATTTGACACTATGCGCCATCGCAAACGCAACGCGAAACTGGGCCGCAAGGGCGAACATCGGAACGCCATGCTGGCGAATTTGGTCTGCAGCCTCATCCTCCACCGGCGGATCACCACGACCCTGGCGAAAGCCAAGGCCGCGCGCCCCGTGGCGGAGAAGATGGTGACCCTGGCCAAGAAGGGCACCCTGCACCACCGCCGCCTGGCCGCCTCGCGGCTCCGCCAGGAGGATGCCGCCCGCGTGCTCTTCCATGAAATCGCCCCCCTGTTCGAAAACCGCAACGGCGGCTACACCCGCATTGTCCGGCTGCACCAGCGCGTCGGCGACGCCGCGCCCATGGCCATCCTCGAATGGGTCGAGGAGGCCGTGATCCCGGCGGCCCCGGCGAAGACGGAGGCGGAGGAAACCGCCCCCGCCCCCGCGCCCGGCGAAGCGGAAGCCGCCGCCGAAGCGAAGGAAGAAGCCCCGGCGGAAGCGGCCGAAAAGGCGGAGGACCCCTCCGAGACCGCCGCCAAAGCCGCCGCCGAAGAAGCCGCGAAGGCCGAAAAGGCGGACGAAGAACCGGCGACCGCGGAAAAGAAGGACGACGAAAAGAAGGACGCCTGACCGCGTCCTTGTTTTCTCCTCCTTTCGACCCAGGCAGCCCCCCTCCGGGGGCTGCTTCGTTCTTATCCCCCCCCGGAACGCACGAAAATCCCGCTTCCGCCCGGGAGGTTTTGGCGCGGGGATCCATCTTTCCGAAATGGCGTCATCCGGAATTCATCCGGCGGTCCTCCGAGCGGCGCGGACGTCCGCTCTGCTCATGCCCGTTACGGTTGTTTTTGCGTTTTCTGTCTGAAGGGGAGTTTGCTTGTTGGGGGGCGCCCGCCTCTCGGAGCCTGTCTGATGGGGCATCCCGCCGCGTGGGGGGGGCGTGACCCGCGGCGATGGCGCAAACGCCCCTTGGCGGTGGGCCGGATGTTCCCACCCGGCGTTTTCAGAGGGGTTCCCGCGGGTTGATTCGACGTCCCGCCGAAGCCTTCCCCCGTCCCTGCTCGCGGCCGCTTCAACGGATCCCCGCGCGCCCGAAAGCCGGACGGGGCGCCCGGCGCGACCCGCCGGGGAAACGACGGGCCCGCGGGAGGGGGGCGTTTTCCGCCCCCGGCCGTCTTTCCCCGAAGTGGAGGTTATTCGAGGGCGGATGGTTCGAGTTCCTCGGCTTCGAGGGGGATTTCCACGCCGAAGAAGCGTTTCACCAGCCGGTTGAGGTCCTCGATGATGAGGTAGAGCGAGGGCACCAGCAGCAGGGTGGTGAAGGTGCAGTAGAGCACGCCGAAGCCGAGGGAGATGGCCATCGGGATGAGGAACTGGGCCTGCACGCTTTTTTCGAGGATCAACGGGCTCAGGCCGGCGAAGGTGGTGAGGGAGGTGAGCAGGATGGGGCGGAAGCGGCTGCGGCCGGCGTTGCGCACGGCGGTGAGCAGCGGCGTGCCGGCCCGGCGGGCGGCGTTGATGGCGTCCACCAGCACGAGGGTGTCGTTCACCGCCACTCCCGCCAGCGCCACGAAGCCGAACATGGAAAGGACGGTCAGGTTCATGCCCATGACAAGGTGTCCGACGATCGCGCCGAAGAAGCCGAAGGGGATGGCGGACATGACCACCAGCGGGTGGATGTAGGATTTGAGCGGTATCGCGATGAGGGCGAAGATGAGGAACAGGGCCATGATGAATCCGCGCTGGAGGCTCTTCATGGTGTCGCGTTGTTCGCGTTGCTCGCCTTCGAAGCTGTAGCGCAGGCCGGGATACTTGGCGACGAGGGCGGGCAGCTCCTTCTTTTTCAGCGCGTCCAGCACTTCCTTGCTGGTGGTCTTGGTGAGGTCCACGTCGGCGGTGACGTTGAGGGCGCGGCGGCGGTCCACCCGCTCGATCGAGGCGTAGCCCTGGCCGATCCGCGCCACGGCCACGGCGGAGAAGGGCACCTCGATGCCGTCGGGCAGGCGGATGCGCATTTGTTCGAGGTTGCTGAGCGAGCGTCGTTCGTCCTTGGGGTATCGCACCATCACGCGGACGTCGTCCCGCCCGCGCTGGATGCGCTGGGCTTCCTCGCCGTAAAAGGCCTGGCGCACCTGGCGGGCGAGGTCCTGGAGGGTGAGGCCGGTGGCCTCGGCGGAGGGCTTGATGGCGAGTTTGATTTCCTGTTTGCCGGAGCGGTAGGAGTCCGCGATGTCAATCACGCCCCGGTAGCCCGCGAGGGCGGTCTTGAGTTCGTTGGCGGCCATGCGGAGCTGGGCCACGTCGGGGCCGGTGAGCTGGATGTTGATGGCGTCGCCGGTGCTGAAGAGGGAGGAGGTGAACACCAGCTCGACGGCGCCGGGGATTTCGCCGGTCAGCTCCCGCCAGCGGTTGACGATGTCGTTCGCGGAGACGGTTCGCTCCTCGGAGGGGGCAAGCTGGATGTGCACCTCGCCCACGTTCGGTTTGGCGTAGGAGTCGCCCGCGCCGCCGGCGTGCCGGGTGAGGGCGGCCCGGTAGGGCTGGTCCCCCACCGAGGTGAGGATGTTGTAAAAGATGCCGCGGCCGGTGAGGGTCTTCTGGTCGGCGTATTCCTTCTGGAGCTGCTCGGTGGCCGCCTGAATCTGAAAGACGGCGTCCCGGATCACTTCGGGCGCGCAGCCTTCGGGCATGGTCACGAAGGCGCCGATGTCGTCCCCCTCCACCGGCGGGAAGAACTGAAACTTCACGAATCCGCCCGCGAACAGGCCGACGCCGACCAGCAGGCTGGCGCAGGCCGCCGACAAGGTCAGGTAGCGGTGGCGCAGGCAGAGGTCCAGGAAGGGGCGGTACACCCGGTCAATGAACCAGGCCAGTTTCCGGGCGAAATGTTCCTGCAGCCAGTGAAACGGGCGCCACCGGCCGTCGTCGTGGTCGGGTTTGGGTTTGAAGTGGCTCAGGTGATTGGGCACGCAGAGCATGGATTCAGTGAGCGAAAACAGCAGCGTGGGAATCACGATCAACGGGATGGCCCGCATGATCTTGCCGGTGTTGCCCTCGACGGCGAGCAGGGGGAGAAAGGCCGCCACGGTGGTGAGCACCGCGAAAACCACCGGCACCGCCATCTGCCGGGCGCCGTCAATGGCCGCCTGCCGGGCGCTCTTGCCCCGCTGATAGTGGGTGTACACGTTTTCCCCCACCACGATCGCGTCGTCCACCACGATGCCCAGCACCAGCAGGAAGGCGAAGAGCGAGATCATGTTGATCGAGACATCCAACGAGGGCATCAGCCAGAGGGTGCCCAGGAAGGAGACCGGAATGCCGAGGCTCACCCAGATGGCCAGCCGGAGGCGGAGGAAGAGGGCCAGGATGAAGAAGACCAGCACGAATCCCATGCGGGCGTTGCGCAGGAGGAGGTTGATGCGGCTGCGCAGGTACTGGGCGTAGTCGGCGTAGGTGGTCAGCGTGACGCCCTCGGGCATGCGCGCCTGGGCCTGTTCCACGTAGCGATGGACGATCTTGCTGATTTGCAACGCGCTTTCGTCGCCGACGCGAAACACCATCACCACCACGCCGGGCTTGCCGTTGAACCACGCCCGGCGCACGTCCTCCTCGAAGCCGTCCACCACGTGGGCCACGTCGCCCAGCAGCAGGCGCGCGCCGTCCGGCAGGGTGCGCAGGGGGAGCTTTTCGAAATCCGGCGCCCGGTAGGCCTGGCCCTTGACCCGCAGCAGGAACTCCCCGCCCGCGGTCTTGATCGAGCCGCCCGGCAGGTCCAGCGAGGAGCGGCGCACCGCCCGGGTCACTTCGTCGAAGGTGAGCCCGTACCGGCGCAGCGCCTCCTCGGAGACCTCGATCGAGATTTCGTAGGGGCGGGCCACCACGAGGTCCACCTGCGAGATGCCCGGCTCGCTGGCGAGGTCGTCCCGCACCCGTTCGCCGAGCCGCTTGAGGGTGAGTTCATCCGCGTTGCCCGCCACGGCCACGTTGATGACCTGGGTGCGCATGATGACCTCCTGGATGATGGGCTTGTCGGTTTCCTCGGGAAAGGTGTCAATGGCGTCCACGCGGGCCTTGATGTCGTCGAGCACCCGGCGGTTGTCGGCGTTGGGAAACAGTTCGGCGGTGACGACGGCGTTGCCCTCATTGGCGGTCGAGCGGATGCGCTTGATGCCCTCGATGCCCTGAATGGCCTCCTCGATGCGCACGCACACCGCCTCCTCCACCTCCTCCGGCGAGGCGCCCCGGTAGCGCATGGTGACGGAGATCATGTCGGAGGAGAACTCGGGGAAGATCTCCTTCCGGATGTGGGGGAGGGCCAGCAGGCCTCCCGCGGCGATGACGATCAACAGCAGGTTGGCCGCCACCCCGTTGCGGGTGAACCAGGCAATCAGGCCGCCTTTCATGCGTCCTCCTTGGGCGCGGCCTTCGCGGCCGGCGCCGGCGGGCGGGGCGTCTCGTTCAGCACCCGCACGTGCATTCCGTCGGTCGCCACTTCGAGCGGCGAGACGCAAATCCGGTCGCCCGGTTGCACGCCGTCGCGAAAGACCACCTCGTCCGCCTCGCGCCGCAGAATCTTCACCGCCCGGAACCGCAGCCGGTCGTCGCGGTCCACCACCCGCAGCGTGCGGTCATTGTGAAACGCGGCGCGCGGCGCCCGGTACACATCCGTGACGGTCTTGCCGAGGATGTCCGCCTCGACGAACAGTCCCACCGCCAGCGGCGGCTTGTCCCATTCGGCGCTGCGGGCGTAGGGATCGTCCACCCGGGCCACCGCCGTGACCATGCGGGTGCGGGGATCCACCTCGCCCTCGGTGCGCACGATCCGTCCCTCCCAGGTGAACAGCCGGCCGCCGATGCGGGCGGAGAGGCGCGCTTTCGGGCCCGGGTGGGCGGCGGTTTCGCCCCGGTAGTCCACCGGCAAATCCACGTAGGCCAGGTCGTCCAGCGGCAGCGGCAGCCGGATTTCGACGTAGTCCACGGCGTAAATCCGGGCCAGCCGGCTCCCGCGGTTCACGAACTGGCCGACATCCGCCTGCTTGGTGCGCACGCGTCCGGCGAAGGGGGCCTTCACCCGGCAGCGTTCCAGATCCCGTTTGGCGATTTGCAGCCGGGCCCGCGCGGAGGCCACCGCCGCCCGGGCCTGGGCCAGTTGCGGCTTGCGCAGCAGCAGCGGACTCGGCTCGCCCGTGCCCAGCCGTTTCCACTCGGCCCGGGCCACGGCGGCCTCGGCCTCCTCGCGATCCAGGGCGGTTTGGGCCTGGGCGAGGGTGGCCTCGGCCTGGGTCACCGCCAGCTCGTAGTCGCGGGGATCAATCAGCACCAGCTCGTCGCCCTCGGCGAAGAAGCCGCCGGGGTTGAACGTGGGCGCGATCTTGATGATCCGCCCGGCGACCTCGGCCACCAGCTCGATCTCGGTGCGCGGGGACACAATCCCCTGGGTGCGCACGTGGAACTGGTGGTTCGTGGGGCTCAACCCGCTCACCCGCACCAGCGGGCGTTGCGGGACGGGGGGCGTGGGCACGGCCTGCCGGCGGTGGTGCAGCATCAGCGCCAGGACGAGGCCGCCCAGCAGCAGCACCCCGACCGGCGGAAGGATTTTCAGGAAACGGTTCATCTCATTGCTGGGGAAGCGGCTCCGGCTTGCCGGCCGCCGCGACCTCCGTCGCTTGCGGGGGACTGAATCCGCCGCCCAGCGCCAGGTAGAGATCCACCCGGTTGGCCAGCCGTTGCTGGCGCACGAGGATGAGCTCCGTCTCGGCGTTGTAGGCGTTGCGCTGTGATTCGGTCACCGTCACGAAATCAATCAACCCGGCGAAATAGCGCTCCCGCGCCAGCCGGAGGGCTTCCCGGGACTGGTGGACCGCCTCGGTCACGGCGGCTTCGCGGGCCGCCAGGTGGGCTTCCGAGGCCAGCGCGGTCTCCACCTCGCGAAACGCCCGCAGCACGAGGCCGTGATAGGCCTCGAGCGCCTGGCGCGCCCGGGCTTCGGTGAGCTTGATGTTGGCCCGCAACCGGCCTCCCTGGAAGAGCGGCTGGAGCAGGTTCGCGCCCAGGGTCCACATGTTGAAATCGCTGTCGAGCAGGTCGGACAGTTCGGAGCTGGAGCGCCCGCCGCTGGCGGTCAGGCTGATGCGCGGCAGCAGCGCCCGCTTCGCCTCCTTCACCCGGGCCAGCGTCGCGGCCAGCCGGCGCTCTCCGGCCGCCAGGTCGGGCCGGCGTTCGAGCAGCTCGCTGGGCAGGCCGGCGGGGACGGGGGCGCTCAGCTCCGGCAGCGCGTCCGCCACCTTCAACGCGTTGGCCGGGTAACGGCCCAACAGGGTTTCCAACTGCCGCCGGGCGGTCTGCAGCTCGCGTTGGCGCTGGGCCCGCAGCGCCCGCGCCGAAGCCGCGCTGTTCAGGGCCAGCCGGTAATCCAGGGCCGTGCGCAGGCCCCGCCGATACCGTTCGCCCACCTGGTCGGCGGTGAGGGTGAAGCTCGCGACGGTGGCCTCGGCCAGTTGCAACTGGCGTTGCGCCGCCACCACCGCCAGCCACGCCTGCACGGTTTGCGCGGCCAGGGACTGCATCGCGCCCCGGTAATCCTCCTCCGAGGCCTGCACGTCCGCCATCGCGGCGCTCTGGCCGGCCCGGATGCGTCCCCACACGTCCAGTTCCCAACTGACATTGAGCAGGGCGGTGTAGGCGGTGGATTTCGACTTCAACGGACCGCTCCTGCCGGGGATGGGCAGTCCCACGAACACCTGCTGCCGCTTGCTGGCATCCGCGCTGAGGGCCACTTCCGGCAACCCCTCCGCGCCCGCGATTCGCGCCTGCGCCAGCGCCGCGTCCACCCGGGCCAGGGCCTGTTTCAGATCGTGATTCCGGGCCAGGGCCTCCGCGACCACCGCGTTCAAATTCGTGCTGCCGAAGGTCGTCCACCAATGATCCAGCCCGCCGGCGACCTGGTTCGTCGCCGCCGTCCACGCCGCGGGCGTGGGCAGGTTCGCCACCTTCGTCTTCTCCGGCGCGGTGGCGCAGGAGGTCAGCAGCAGCAGCAGCAGTGCCAATGGCAGCCCGGAACGGAAGCGCTTCATGCCTCACCTCCTTTGGTCACCCCGGGGGAGCGGAATCCGGCGGCGACGAACTGCACCAGTTGCTCCAGCGTGGCGTTCGTGTCGGTGGGATCGCACAAGCCGCGGGTCAACTGCCGCAGTCCGGGGGGATCCATGATGGTGTGCACGGCGGCGCCGATGGTGAAAAACATCCGCCAGGCGCAATCCGTCTCGGACAAATGCGGGTTGGCCCGCTGAAACGCCGCGCCGAAGCGCCGCAGGATGACGGCGAACTGGCGGTGCATCACCTGCCGGAGCTTGTCGCCGGATTCCGCCATCAGGCGGCCGTAAAGCTGCCGCAACCGGGCGCTTCGCCGCGCATGGCCCATGTCCGGCCGCAGCATCGGCGCCAGAAACGCCTCCAGCACCGCCTCCAGCGCCGGCGGCCCGTCCCCCGCCGCCGTTTCCACGGCGGTCAGGCGGGCCAGCCGCTCCTGGTTCACCGGCCCCAGCCCCCGCTCGAACACCGCTTCCAGGAGGGCCTCCTTCGAGCCGAAGTGATAATGCACCGCCGCCAGGTTCACTCCCGCCCGGGCCACGATCTGCCGGATCGAGGCCCGCTGAAAGCCCGCCTCGGCGAACACCGTCTCGGCGGCGTCGAGCAGGGCTTCCTTCGTGTCTTTCGGCGTGGCGGTCACGGACGAGCGCGTCAGTCGGACGTTTGTTTCAAACGAACGTTTGAACAAGCTGTCCCGTTCCGCTCCGCCTGTCAACCGCTTTTCCCGGTTTTTCGTCCGCCGGAACAACCCCGTGGCTTGGGAGGCGCATCCGGGTGCGCGCTTCCCGCGTTTTCCGGGTGAAGTCATCGGGCGGGGGGGAGCGTTTTTTGCCGGCGGCATTGAACCTTTCGCCGGCTCGTGCATTCCTCTGGGTGACGATGCGCGAAGCGACCGGCCATGAACTGCTGCCCGTGGAGCGAGCCCGGGCGGGTGATCCCGAAGCGTGGGACGCGCTTTTCCGGCGGTACCAGCTTCCGCTGTTCGCCTGGCTGCAAGAGCTGTTGCACGACGAACAGACCAGCCTGGACCTCGTGCAGGAGACCTTCGCCCAGGCGACGCGGCACATCGGCTCGTTGCGGGACCCGGAACGGTTCGGCGCGTGGCTCTTTGGCATTGCCCACCAAAAGTGCCGTCAGCACTGGCGCAAACAGCGTCCCGCGAGGGCGTGGGAATCGCTCGACGCGGAGGACCGCGAAGCGTCGTGCGCGGACGAAACCGATCCCGCCCCGGACGAATGGCTGATCCGCAAGGAGGCGCGGGAGCAGTTTTACCGCGCCCTCGCGGAGCTGACGCCGGAGCATCGCGCCGTGGTGCTGCTGCATTTTCTCGAAGGGTTTTCGCTGGAGGAAATCGGCCGCGTCACCGGCGCGCCGGTGGGCACGGTCAAGAGCCGGTTGCATTACGCGCGCAAGGCATTGAAGACATTGCTGCAAGCTCCCTGTCATGAAAACGCCCCGTGAATTGATTTTGGCGCGGCATCGCGCGGCGCTGCCCCGGTTGGACGCGATCCGCCACCGGCAGGTGGCCGCGTTGCGGCGTGACGCGGCGTCCCGGCGGACGAAGGCCGCCTCCGGGCTCGCGCGGTGGCGCACGGCGCTCCGCGAGCGAATGAGCCCCGTCCGCCCGGCGTGGGTCGGGCTGGGGGTGGCCTGGCTGCTTGTTTTGGCGTTGCGCCTGCCGCTCTATCTGGCGCCCGCGCCCGTGTTTGCGACGCCGACGGTTGCGCCGCCGGTCCGGGCCCTGTCGCCCGTCTGGCGCGCGGAGCTGGCCGCCCGGCAACGGCTGCGCGCGGATTTGCTGGGCCTGCGCCCGGCGGCGTCCGCTCCGTCCGACCGGCCCGCTTCCGAAGCCGACCGACCGCGGGATCGTTCCGAACTTCGAGTGACTCCCCGCGCCTTTTTGGCCTGAACTCAACTCCCTGAATGCCATGAACTCCGTTCCTGAAACACCCGCTTCTCCGTCTCCCGCAGGCGCTTCTTCGCGCCGTCGGCGCTGGCTGCGTCACTTCTTGTGGACCCTGGCCTTTCTGGTCACCGCCACCGCGCTGTTTTACGCGATCGAGGATTTTCGGGGCTGGCGCGCCTGGCGGCAGGAAGTGGCCCGGCTCAAACAAAACGGCGAACCCCTGACGTGGGCGGAAATCGTGCCGCCGATGCCGCCCGAAGCGGAAAACCTGGCCTTCGCCCCACCGTTCAAAGGGTTGCTGGATTACCGGTTGCCTCCTTTGCCTTCCAGGTTTGCCCCCCCCGCCCATGCCGAAGGTTCATGGGAAGAGGCATTGAAGAAAGCGAAAGTCGAGCTGGCGCCGCCGGGATACGGAAAACTCCCGGAGCTGGTGGTCTGGTTTCGGGGACAGCGGGTGGACCTGTCGGCCTGGGCCCGGCATTTTCATCAGCCCAAGCTGCCCAAGCAGGTCAAGGTGCGGTTCCCCGCCGCTCCGAAGGGCGCCGCGCCGGCGGAACAGGTGCTGGCCGCGCTGCAACTTTACGCGCCCCGGATGGCGGCCATCCGCCGGGCCTGCCGGCGCCCCTGCGCCCGGTTTCCCGTGCATTACGAGGAAAACTTTACCGCGCTGTTGCCGCACTTGGAGGTGTTGCACGATTACGGTCGGTTGTTCACGCTCCACGGCGTGGCGGAATTGCGCCGGGGCAACACCGCCGCCGCGCTGGCCGATCTGGAGGTGCTCTTCAAACTGCGGACCGCCCTCCACGACGAGCCGTTGCTGATCAGCCAGTTGGTGCGGGCTGCCCTGCATCAGGGACTGCTGCAACTGGTCTGGGAAGGCATGACGGAGCATCGCTGGTCCCCGCGGGATTTGGAGCGAATTCGCGCCGCGCTGGCGTCCGACAATTTCCTGAGCGATTTCGTCTGGGGCATCCGGGGCGAACGGATCGGCGCGGTCAACACGCTGGAACAAATGTGCGAGGGCCGTCTTTCCGTGGCGGCATTCTTTTCCCTCACGGCAACGACTCCTGAGAGCCTTTACGGTTTCATACCGGATGGCTGGATTCGGCAAAACATGGTCCGGCTCAGCCGGTTTTACCGCGAGTTGGGCGAGGTGGGAGATACCAACCGGTTTCAGGTGGATTGGGCGGCCCTGGAAGCCATCAACCAACACGCCCGGGAAGGGCGAATCACGCCGTACAATTTTTTCGCCAAACTGATGGCGCCCGCCTTGAAAACCGTATTCCGACGAGCCGTTGCCACCCAGGCGGGATCGCATCTGGCGCTCACCGCCCGCGCCCTCGAACAGCGCTTCCAGAAAACCGGCGCTTATCCGGAAAGCCTCGAGGCGCTGACCTCCGGCGACCTGCCCCGCTGGATGCATGATCCCTTCGACGACCACCCCCTGCGCTATCGTCGCTCCGCCCCCGATGCCTGTCTCCTTTACTCGGTCGGCTCCAATTTGCGGGACGACGACGGCACGCCGCGCCAGGCCCGGCAACCGGACACCGTGGGCGACTTGATCTGGCGCCTCCCGGCGTCTTCTTCCGGGTCCAGGCCGGAAGCAGAGCAGCGTCTCCCCCATCCGCGTCCGCGGGCGGACCGGAGAAGCGGAAGCCGCCGGGGCGCGCGGTTGACAGACGGCCCCGGTTTGGGGCCAACTGGAGACTGACCGGACGCGACGAAGGGCGGTTGTTGCCGCGCCCGGACGGTTTTGGGGTCCATGAACGCCAGCTATCTCGCCAACCTTGATTATTCGGTGGTCCAGCAGTGCATGCACTGCGGTCTGTGTCTGCCGACCTGCCCGACCTACGACTTCACCAAACTGGAGCGTCACAGCCCCCGGGGACGCATCTCGCTCATGCGGGCCATCGCCGATCAACGGTTGGAACCGACCCGCGTGTTCGCCGAGGAGATGTATTTCTGCCTGGGCTGTCTGGCCTGCACCAGCGCCTGTCCGGCGGGGGTGAATTACGCCGAGCTGTTCGAGCGCGCCCGGGCGGAGGTGGAGCGGACGGGGGTGCTGAACACCCCCAAGCGGCGTCTCATCCGCTGGTTCACCGTGAAGTGGCTCTTCATGGATTTGCGCCGACTGCTGTTCCTGGGGCGCTTGATGCGCTGGTATCAGGCTCTCGGGTTGCAACGGCTGCTGCGGGCCAGCAGGATTTTGAAGCTGTTTCCCAAACGGCTCGGCGAGCTCGAATCGCTCACGCCCGACATCCCCAAAAAATTCTCCGCCCAGCTCATCCCGGAAGTCACCCCCGCCAAGGGCGGGCGGCGGTTCCGGGTGGCCATGCTCACCGGTTGCGCGCAGGACCTCATCTTCAGCGAAGTCAACCGCGACACCGTCGAGGTGCTGGCGGCCAACGGCTGCGAGGTGTTCACCCCCGCCCAGCAGCAATGTTGCGGCTCGCTGCACGCCCACAACGGCGAGCTGGAGCTGGCCCGCGATCTGGCCCGGAAGAATCTCGCCCAATTTCCGCCCGACCAGTTCGACGCCATCATCACCAACGCCGGCGGTTGCGGCTCGCATCTCAAGCATTACGGGCGGCTGCTGGAGGACGACCCGGAATGGCGGGAGCGGGCGGAGTTGTGGGATCGCAAGGTGAAGGACGTGCACGAGTGGCTGGCGGAGATCGGCCTGCGTCCCCCGAGGACCAACGGCGCGCCGGAACTGGTGGTGACCTATCACGAATCCTGCCACCTCAGTCACGGCCAGGGCATCGTGAACGAGCCGCGCGAGCTGTTGCGGGCCATCCCCCACCTGCGCCTCGTCGAGCTGCCCGAGAGCAACTGGTGCTGCGGCAGCGCGGGCATTTACAACCTCATCCAGCCCGAGATGGCCAACCGGCTCCTGGACCGCAAAATCGAAAACATCCAGAAAACCGGCGCCCCCATCGTGGCCACCGGCAACACCGGCTGTCAGTTGCAACTGGTCAACGGCCTGAAGGCCGTCGGCAGCTCCGTGCGGGTGGTCCACCCCATGACCCTCCTCGCCGAGGCCTACCGCCAGGAAACGGGGGACGGAACCCCATGACCGACGGTCGCGGCGGTTGCCGCCGGCCGTTTTCGCCGGCGAGCCGGCCGCCCCCGGCCGGCGAGGTCCGCCGCCTCCGGACCTCGGCGGTTGCGGGGAGAATGGGTTGTTTCGCGATGTGCCACGCCGCGAAACGTCACGCTGCCAGCCCGCGTCGCGAGGGGAGGGGACTCTGCCTTGTCATCCCGGTGGCTCCGGGAGGGAGCGCGATTTTTTCGGAATTCGGGATTCGTTTTTTCGCGGTGTGGAGCGCGGCGTCGGGGCGCTTTCTTCTTGACGGGGAGGGTGGGGTGCTGTCTGGTGCCGGTCATAGCAAGTCCATCTTTTCCCCCTGAAGCGCCGGCGGCGGCGGTGATGAAGGAAACGCGGCGCGGAGGGCGGTTGGCGCGCGGAGGGAAAGGGGAGTCGCCGGAGACGAGAAAGTTTGTGTCATGAAAACATCCAAACAACAGCAGGGAATCCCGGTGGGTTTTTCGGTTCTGATCGCGGGGATGGCGCTGGGGTGGTTTGCCTCGCCGCTTTCGGCCGTGGAGCTGGGTGATCTGCCGGCGACCAGTTTCACCATTGAAGCGGAACACTTCGACTATGACGGGGGCAAATCGGTGTCCGAGGTCAACACCATGCCCTATACCGGCGACGAGTATCAGGGATTGGGCGCGGTGGCCGAGGTGGATTATCACGACGGAGACAGCGCATCGGATCTCTACCGGGAAGGGGAGGAGCCGAACGTGCCGATGAACGACAACCTCAATGGCGCGCTGGGGAAGGAGCGGCCCGGTTTCGTGGTGACGGTGAATTACAAGGTCGGCTGGACCGGCGGAGGGGAGTGGTACAATTACACCCGTGAAATCCCGGCGGGTGAATACACCCTGGTGTCGGCTTGTTCCCACGGGAGCAAAGGGGCCGTCGTGGGCGGTGATCTGGCCCGGGTCACCGAAGGCGCGGGCAGCGAGGAGCAGACGGTCGTGCCCCTGGCCAGCGCGCGCGGGCCGGCGCCGGGCGGCTGGGGCAACAACGGGCTGCAACCGGCGCGCAACGCGGACGGCAGTTTGCAGGTGTTCGAGCTGCCCGGCGGCCCGGTGACGCTGCGGTTCACCAAGTTCAACGGCGATTTCGACTGGTTTACGTTGGTGCCGATGAGCGAGGTGAAGTCCCTGCCCGCGGATGCCTTGATCCGGGCGGGCACGGAGGAGGTTCGTCCCTTCCAGGGGGACAACGAGTATCAGGACACGCCGGAGGGGAATCAGGTGGTCGAGCAGACGGTGGCCAACACGGAAACCGCCGTCTTTCAGGTCAAGGTGGAGAATGACGCGTCCGAGTCTTCCCAGTCGTTGACGGTGCGGGCCGCCGAGAGCGGGGAAAGCGGCTGGCGCATCCGTTATCAAGTCGGGGCCGGTGAAGCGGCCACGGACATCACCGAGGCCGTGCGCGGCGTGGAGGGTTACCGGACCGGAGTGCTGCCGGCCGGTGAGGGCGAAATCATCACCGTGTTTGTCACGGCGCTGCCTTCCGCGCCCGGGGGCTCCTCCGTTTCCACCGAGGTGCGGGTCACCTCAGGGGGGCTTCTTGCCACCGAGGATGTGGTGCGGGCCGTGACGCATGTGGCGTTGAAGATGCGTTCCGATCTGATGATCGCCAACGAGGGCGATTGGAACTATGCCGGCGAACGCGTCTTCAATCTGGACGCCGTGGCGCAGACCCGTTTCCAGTCGCTGCCGCCGGGGGGCGTGGCGGTGTATGAGGTGTTTTTGGAAAATGTCGGCAACGCCGCCGGCAAGTTTGTCCTCACGGGAACGCCCGCGCCGCCGAATGCCGCGGTTCGTTATCTGGCGCCCGTGGGGCAGTTGCGGTTCGACGGTGTCAGCGGGATGGTCAACGTGGGGGAATGCCCGCCGGGCAGCCGGTGGACGGTCGAGGCGTGGGCGAATCCCTCGGCGTTGCCGGGAGGACGGCACACCGTGATCGGCGGCATGGGCGATTGCCGGGACTGGGGGGTGGTGCTCCACGACGGCAGGTGGGGCATCAATTTGAAGCCGCCCGGCGGGTGTGCGCGCAGCCCCAGGGTCGAGGCGTCCGCCGAGATCGGGCGGTGGTACCACCTGGCGGTCGCCTGCGACGGCGAAACCGCCACGCTGTACGTGGACGGCGAGGCGGTGTTGAGCGCGCCGGTGCAGACGGACTACGTGGGCTATGAGCAGGTGCGCATCGGCGGCGAGGCCTGCTGCAACGGCAACAATTTCCCCGGCCTGATCCGCGAGGTCCGCGTCTGGAACCGCCCGTTGAGCGCGGTGGAAGTGCGGGATTTGATGCACGCGCCGCCGCCCGGAGACGCGGAGGGACTGCTCGGCTACTGGCCGTTGAACGAGGGCAGCGGCTCGCTCGTGGAGGACCGGAGCGGCAACGGTCGCGACGGCAGCCTGCAAGGCGGCGTGACTTGGCGGTATCGGTTGGACGCGGCGGAAAGCCTCGACATCACCGACGCCGCCACGCAGGACGGCTGGGTTTCGCCGTTTCTCGCGCCGGGCGGTTTGTTTCCCCTGCGCATTGAGGTGACGTTGGATCCCGGCATCGGCCCGGGAGCGCGGGTGGAGGCGTTGCTGACCGCCCGGAGCGCCGACACCCGGGAAGCGGACGCCGTCAAGGCCGTCTTGACCGCGAACCTTCCGCCCGCGGCGCCCGCGGCGCGCACCTTCACCACCACCGGCGATTTCGAGCTGGGCCGCATGGTGGGGGTCGAGGCGCGGAGCGCGCTGGATCAACTGCAACTCGAGCCCCAGCCCAATGCCCTCCCGTTCCTCTGGGTCCCCAACTCGAACGAGGGCACCGTCTCCCTCGTGGACACCCGCACCGGGCGCGAGCTGGGCCGCTACCGCACCGGCCCCCAGGGGAAGGGCAATCCCTCCCGCACCACCGTGGACCTGCTGGGCAACTGCTGGGTGGCCAACCGCGTCACCGCCACGGTGATCAAGATCGGCCTGCGCTTCAACGGCCAGTTCATTGACCGCAACGGCAACGGCATCATTGAAACCTCGATGGACCTCAACGGCGACGGCGACATCACCGGCACGGAATTGCTTCCCTGGGGCGAGGACGAATGCGTCTTGTACGAAATCTCGGTGCTGCCGGGACACGAGGGGTTGCACACGCCGGGCGATCCCCACACCCCCTACGGTGGCGATGTCACCTACAAGGTCAACCTTCAGGATCCCGTCCGGCGGGGCCTGATGGCCGGCACCCACATCCCCGGCGATCCCAACACCCCCTACGCCAACGACTACTGGAGCCCCGGCCCGCGGGGATTGGCGGTGGACGTGCTCAACAACCTCTGGCTGGGCACCTACGGCACCAAGACCTTCTATTACATTGACGGCGGCTCCGGCCAGATCATGAAGGTGATTGACGTTTCCTCCGTCAACCACACCTCCTACGGGGCGGTCATTGACCGCTCCGGCATCGTGTGGTCCTCCGGACAGAACAAGCGGCACGTGCTGCGGCTGGACCCGGCGGACGATTCCTTCCGGGTCGTTGGGTTTCCTCATTTCGTTTACGGCCTGGGGCTGGACCTCAGCGATCGCGGCAAGCTTTACGTCTCGGGCTGGCAGGACAGCAAGCTCAGCCGGCTGGATCTCGCCACGGAAACCGTCGAGTGGACCGTCCCGGGCAAATATCAGTCCCGGGGCGTGGCCGTCACCGATGACGGCGACATCTGGACGGCGGATTCCGGCCCCGGCACGGTGACCCGCTTCGCGCCGGACGGAACCGTCAAGGACACCATCGCGGTGGGCAAAGTGCCCACCGGCGTGGCGGTGGACCAGGCCGGCAAGGTGTGGGTGGTCAATAATGGTGACGAATACATCCACCGCATCAATCCCCTGACCGACACGATTGACCTCAGCAAGCGACTGACAGGTACCACCCATTACGGTTACAGCGACATGACCGGACGAATTGTCCGCAATGCCACCACCCGCCTGGGCATCTGGACGATGCGCCACGACTCCGGCTTCCGGAACGTGCCGTGGGAACGGATCCGCTGGACCGGACGGGAACCCGAGGACACGGCCCTCAAGGTCCGCGTGCGCAGCTCGAACGACCAGGAGAGCTGGTCCGCTTGGGAGGTGGCCTTCAACGACCTGCCGCTGCGTTCCACGCCCCCCGGCCGCTACCTCGAAATCGAGGTCCAGTTGCAAAGCTTCCAGCCCGGCATCACGCCGGTGCTGGAGGACTTGACCGTGATTCCGGGCAGCGACGTCAACCTGGGCGACCGCATCTACCAGAACGACTTCAGCGACGGCGCGGGCTCCGCGTGGTCGGCGGACCAAATCACCCGCACCCCCGCGGGCAACGATCCCCTCCTGGGCACGTTCGGCAATCAGCAGGTCACGTTCCGGCTGGACGACCTTCCGCCGCACACACTGGCGGCGATCGAATGCGACCTCGTCGTGGCCGGTCCCTGGGTGGGCAACGATCCCGACGCGCCCAGCCTTTTTCAAATGGACCTGGCCGGCGGATTGACGCTGCTGCGGACCACCTTTCACAACGGCTCGCCGGATGATCCCGGGCCCGGCCAGGCCTATCCGGGCGGCTATCCCGGAGGACACCACCCGCCGCGTGCCGACGCCGCGGCCAACGACACCCTCGGCTTTCCCGGCGGCGACGCGATCTACCACCTGTTGTTCGTGTTCTCCCACACGGCGGATTCCCTGGTGGTGAACTTCAGCGGCGAGGGCCTCTTCACGCCCGCCCCGGGCGCGGTGAACGTGCGGCTGGCCGACGCCCTCCCGCGGGGCGTCACCGTGCCCGCCGAGTGGGGGTTGGACAACGTCAACGCCTACCTCACCCGCGTCTCCGCGCCGCTGACCTTGTCGCCGGTGGGATTCAACGGGCTGGGGCAATTTCAGCTCGAACTCTACGGCGAGGTGCAAGCCACCTACACCTTGGAAGCCTCCGCGGACCTGCAAACGTGGGTTCCCTTGGAGACGCGAAAACTGACCGCCAACCCGCTCCTGCTCACCGATCCCGGCAGTTCGACCACCCCCTTCCGCTTCTACCGGGCGGTGCTCGTGCCATAGGAACCTGGCGGAAAACGCCGGGCCGGCTGGAAGCCGGCGACACAGCAGACTGGAAGTCCGCGCTGCCGAACGCGCGCTTCTCTTTCGGGTTTCGGATTTCGGATTTCCTTCGGCCCTCGGTCCCTCGGCCCTCGGATTTCCCCCACCGGGGGGGCATCCGCCTCCGGCGGGTCGGCTTCGGCGTCCCGCCGAAGCCTCCCCCGCGTCCCGCGTTCGCGGCTGCTTCAGCAACGTCACGCGCGTGGGAACGCCCGGGGCCACGAAGGACGCACGACCGGACCAAAGAAACCTTTTCCCCCG
>CAZRPT010000072.1:0-6857 GCA_964601985.1 uncultured Verrucomicrobiota bacterium | reverse complement strand
ACACCTCGGGGACCTGGGCGCATTTGTGGGTCACCACCCGCCCGACACCCCCCGCGCCAATGATCAACACGCGACTCATGGGGCCGGAATGCTGCCACGCGACGGAACGCATGACCAGTCCCGGCTGGCGCGGGGGGGGCGTGTCCCAGGGCGGCGGGACGTTCCGCTTTTCCGACAGGAGAAACCGGCGCCGGAAGGAGGATATTGGGCCGTTTGTCCGGAAATTTCGGGCGCGAACGGGCAGGGCGAACCCCCGAAGAAGCCAAGCAAAGCTTGCGCCGGGCCATCCGGTTGATCTTGGAAGATCGGAAACAAGACCGGTTTCGAGGGCTGCCTGGGGACGCAATTCACGAAACCGTCACGGTTGAATGAAGCGCGGGGACCTGGCGCGCAGACCGCGCATTGCCGGTTGTTGTCTCAAAAGGGAAGGAACTTCGGCGCGGCGTTGATGAAAGAAAGCGTCCGCCCAACCTTCAACGAAAAGTTTTGGAAATTCCTCCGGGTCTTCGGGGAAAGCAGGCGGGAAGCCCGCGTCAGGAGCCGCGCGGTCGTTTTTCGATCACCGCCGCGGTGTCGCGGGCGATCATGAGTTCTTCGTTGGTGGGGATGACGTAGGCCGGGACGGCGGAGTCGTCGCGGGTGACGCGGCCGGCGGCGGGTTTGCCGTGAACGGCGTTGCGCGCGGGATCGAGCCGGAAACCGAGCAGGCCCAGCCGTTCGATCACCCGCGCCCGCACGTCCACCGCCTTTTCGCCGATGCCGCCGGCGAAGACCAACGCGTCCAGCCGGTCGAGGCTGGCGGCCAGGCCCAGCAGGGCGCGGCTGAGCCGGTGGCAAAACACGTCAAACGCAACGCGGCACCGCGCGTCACCCGCCTCCCGTCCGGCGATGATTTCGCGCATGTCGTTGGACCGGCCGGAGAGGCCGAGCAGGCCGCTGCGCTGGTTCAGCAGGGTGGTGCTTTCCGCGACGCCGAAGCCTTCGAGCCGTTCGAGGAGGAGAAACAGGCCGGGGTCCACGTCGCCGCTGCGGGTGCCCATGACGAGTCCTTCCAGCGGGGTGATGCCCATGGTCGTGTCCACGGCGCGCCCGTCGCGGACGGCCACCGCGCTGCACCCGTTGCCGAGGTGGGCGCACAGCAGGTTCAACCCGGCGCGCGGTTTGCCGAGCAAACGCGCCGTCTGTTCGGTGAGGTAGTGAAAGCTGGCGCCGTGGAAGCCGTAGCGGCGGATTTTGTGTTTTTCATACAATTCCCACGGAATGGCGTAGAGATGGGCGGCGGGCGGCATGGTTTGATGAAACGCGGTGTCGAACACCGCCACCTGCGGCAGCTCGGGGAAACGCTCGCGCACCATGCGGATGCCTTCCAGCGCCCACGGGTTGTGCAAGGGGGCCAGCGCGCAACATTCCTCGATCCGGGCGATCACTTCGTCGGTCACGAGGCGGGACGCCGAGAAGTACGGCCCGCCGTGCACCACCCGATGCCCGACCGCCACGATCTCCGGCCGCCCGGGCAGTTGTTCGTGGACCAGCGCCAGCGCGGCATCGAACCCGGTGCGGTGGGTGAGGTCCGGGAGCGCGCGCCGGATTTTCGCGCCGTCGGCGAGCGTGAGGGTGCAGGCCCCGCGGGGCGTGTTGAGCTGTTCGAGCAGCACATTGCACAACGATTGCTCGGTGCGCGGCTCGATCAGGGCCAGCTTCAGCGACGAACTGCCCGCGTTCATCACCAGAATGGCGCGATGGGTCCGGTTCATGGCGTGGGCAGGAAAGCATCGAACGAGGCGACTGGCCACATTTTCCGCGCCGTTTTCGCGCCCCGGGCGTCCCTTTGCGTCCGGCGAAGCCCCGCTTCTTTCCGGACGGCCGGGCCTGAAGGGGGGACGGCCCGGAAGGGAAAGTTCCCGCCCCGGCGTTTTCCGCCCGGCTTTCAGGAGGAAAACTGCAAGTCGTGCAGTTTGCGGTAGAAGCCGTCGCGTGCCATCAGCTCCTCGTGCCGGCCGGATTCGACGATCCGGCCTTCGTTCAGCACGAGGATGGTGTCGGCCTGCTGGATGGTGGAGAGCCGGTGGGCGATGCAGAGGGTGGTGCGGCCCTTCATCAACTCCTCGAGCGCCGCCTGCACCGCCCGCTCGGATTCGGTGTCGAGCGCGCTGGTGGCTTCGTCGAGCAGCAGCAGGGGGGCGTCCTTGAGGATGGCGCGGGCGATGGCGATGCGCTGTTTCTGTCCGCCGGAAAGCTGGACGCCGCGCTCGCCGATCCGGGTGTCGTAGCCGCGCGGTTTTTCGAGGATGAACTCGTGGGCGTGGGCGTGTTTCGCGGCGGCGATGATCTCCGCCTCGGTCGCGTCGGGCCGGCCCATGGCGATGTTTTGCCGGATGGTTTCGTCGAACAAAAACGGTTCCTGGGTCACCACGGCAATCTGGCTGCGCAGGTCCCTGGCGGCGACTTCGCGCAGGTCCAGCCCGCCGATCTTGATCGCGCCTTCGTCGGGGTCGTAGAAGCGGAGGATCAGGTTGGTGATGGTGGTCTTGCCGGAGCCGCTGGGCCCCACCAGGGCCAGCATCCGGCCGGGCGGCAGGGTGAAGGTGATGTGTCGCAGGACCGGTTTCTCGCCGTAACGGAAGCTCACGTCGCAGAAGCGCAACGGCTGGCCCGCGGCGCGCAGCGGCTTGGGATGCTCCGGTTCCGGCAATGCCTCTTTTTCCTCGAGCAACTCGAACACCCGCGCGCTGGCGGCCCGGGCCCGCACGAGTACCTGGTGCAGCCGGGTCAGCGACTTCACCGGCTGATACATCAGAAACACGCTGCCCACGAATTGGAGGAAATCGCCGGGGCTCATCGGCGTGCCGGGTTTGAGGGCGATGTAGAGAAACAGCAGCCCGATGCCGATCGAGCCGATGGTCTCGATCAACGGTCCCGGGATGGCCATGCTGCGCACGATGCGCATGTAGTGGCTGAGGTATTTGCGGTTGGCCTGATCGAACTGGCGGCGGATGGTCGGTTCGAGGTTGTAGGCCCGCACGATGCGGATGCCGCCGAAGGTCTCATGCACCGCCTTGCTGAGCCGCGCCAGCTCGTCCATGATGACCGACGCGGCCCGGCGCACCTTCCGGCTGTAAATCGTGACCGGGATGATGCAGGTGGGAAACACCAGCAGCGTCACCGCGCTCAGCTTGGGCTGGGTGTAGATCAGGAACCCCAGCAGACTGAGCAGCTTCACCGGGTCCCGCACGATGGTGGCCATCACGCTGGTGATCGCCTCCTGGACGGTGTTGGTGTCGTTGGTGGTGCGGGAGATCAACTCGCCGGTGTTGTGCCGGGCCAGAAAGGCGATGGGCCGCTCGATCAGGTGCCGGAACAGGCCCGCCCGCAGATCCGCGATGGTGTGGACCGACACCCATTGCAGCAGGTAGATGTTCAGGTAACCCACCACCCCGCGCAGGATCATCACCGCCGGGATGAGCGACACCACCGCCACCGTGAGCGCCAGACTGCGTTCGCCGCCGACCACCTGGAGCTGGGTTTGCGCCACCCAGTCCCGGATGAACGCCGGCGCCATCCGGAGCTGCTCCGCCAGCGGCGTCGCGCCTTCGCCGGGGAAGAGGAAGTCGAACACCAGCTTCACCGCCACCATCAACAGCGGCTCCGCGATCCCGCTCAAGATGCCCATGCCGATGCCCAGCATCATCCGGCCCCGATAGGGGGCCAGATACGGTTTCAAGCGGGCATACAGCGCAAACATGGGCGGTCAATGTGCCTCGTTTTCCCGAGGATTGGCGAGGTTTTTCCCGCGACTTCCCGGCCCGCGCGGGCTTCCCCTCCGCCCGTTCGAGCCGGGGGCAAACCGTCCCTTCCGGAAACGGCAAACGAGGCGGGCGGCAATGCCCGATGGCCGAAGTTCCGGGAATTTGTTGCCAGCCGGCGGGCGGTGTGATTCGTAGGAGGGCGAACCGCGTTTGTTTTGCCATGAAGATTCAGGGTGTTTTTCGGAACCGGTGGAAAACCGCTCTCATTGGGGGCGGGCTGGGGTTGCTGTGGTGCGTGGGTTGTCTCTTGCCGGCGGCCGCCGCCGCCGATTCCCTGACCCTCTGGTACGACCGGCCGGCGGACGGCTACCCGGACGCCCGAAAGCCGCGAAAGGCGTGGGAACGGCATGCCCTGCCGCTGGGCAACGGTTTCCTCGGGGCGATGCTGTTCGGCGGGCCGGCGGAGGAGCATTTGCAGCTCAATCTGCACAGCCTCTGGAGCGGCGGTCCGGGGGTGCCGGGCTGGAAACCGGCGCCGAACCTCGAGGGCGCCGCCGCGCATCTGCCGGAAATCCGCCAAACCCTGCTGGCCGGCGATCGGAAAAAGGCGCAGGCGTTGAGCACCGAATGGCTGCGCGGCGACGGCCCGGGGGATCGCGCGGAACTCAACAAGCTGTTCGGCGCCTACCAGACTTTCGGCGACCTGTTCATCGCGACCGGCACGGCGGCGCCGGTGACGGAGTACCGGCGGGCGCTCGATCTGTCCACCGCCCTGCACACGGTGCGGTATCGGAGCGGCGGCGCGCGGTTCACGCGGACCGCCTTTTGCTCCTACCCGGATCGCTGCCTGGTGGTGCGCTTCGCGGCCGACCAGCCGGGCCGGCAGAATCTTTCCCTGCGCCTGACCAGCCCCCACGCCGTGCGGGGCCGGGCGGAGGACGGGGTGTTCGTGGTGCGCGGCACGGTGCGGGACAACGGCCTGAAACTCGACGTGCGCGTCGGCGCGCTCGCGGAAGGCGGCACGGTCACGGTGAACGACGACGGCATCCGGGTCGAACACGCCGACGCCGTGACCTTCGTCCTGGTGGGCGGCACCGATTACGCGCAAAAGTGGCCGACCTTCCGCGGCGCCGATCCGGCGGCGAAAAACCGGGAGCGTCTGGCCGCCGCCCTGCGACTCGGCTTCGCCCGGCTGAAGGAACGCCACGTGGCCGATCATCACGCGCTGCACGGGCGGGTGTCGGTGGACTGGGGAAGCACGCCGGAGGCGATTCGCGCCCTGCCGACCGACGTCCGGCTCGAACGCAACAAAAAGACCCCGGACCTCGATCTCGAGGAGCTTTACTTCCAGTTCGGTCGCTACCTGCTCATCGCCTCCTCGCGTCCCGGCAGCCTGCCCGCCAACTTGCAGGGCCTCTGGTGCGACCAGCTCAATCCGCCGTGGCGCAGCGATTACCACCTGAACATCAACCTCGAAATGAACTACTGGCCGAGCGGCCCCGGCAACCTGCTCGAATGCCAGGAACCGCTCATCGCCTTCACCGATTCGCTGCGCGAACCGGGCGCGCTCACGGCGAAGACCTACTTCAACGCCGACGGCTGGAACGCCCATCTCGTCAGCAACCTGTGGGGCTTCACCGCGCCGAATTTCGGGAAAAACCGGCCCCGTTACTGGGCGTGGTTTCCGCTGGGCGGCGCGTGGCTGAGCACCCACGCGTGGGAGCAGTACGCGTTCGGGCGGGACGAACAGTTCTTGCGGAACACGGCCTGGCCCATCCTGTCCGGGACCGCCGATTTCATCGTGGACGCCCTGTTCGAGCTGCCGGACGGCACGCTCTCGATGACGCCCGGCTGGTCGCCGGAGCACGGCCCCATTTCGCTCGGCGCCACCACCGAAATCGCCATGGCCCGCGAGGCGCTCACGGACGCCCTCGCCGCCGCCGCGGCGCTCGGCGAAACCGGCCCCCGCATCGAACAATGGCGTTCCTCCCTGAAGGGGCTCGTCCCGTATAAAGTCGGTCAATACGGCCAGTTGCAGGAGTGGTATGAGGACATTGACAATCCGAAGGACAAACACCGGCACCTCAACCACCTCTTCGGCCTGCACCCGGGCCATCAGATCGCGCCGGACCTCACGCCGAAACTCGCCCGGGCCGCCCGCGTCACCCTCACCCAGCGCGGCGACGGCGCCACCGGCTGGTCCATGGGATGGAAGATCAACTTCTGGGCGCGCATGTTCGACGGCGACCACGCCCACCTCCTCATCCGCAACCTGCTCTCCCGCGGCACCAACCCGAACCTTTTCGACGTGCATCCGCCGTTCCAGATTGACGGCAACTTCGGCGGCTGCGCCGGCATGGCCGAGATGCTCGTCCAGAGCCGCTACCGTCCCGACGGCGGCGAGATTCTGCTCCTGCCCGCCCTGCCGTCGCTGTGGCGCGCCGGCTCCGCCTCCGGCCTGCGCGCCCGGGGCGGCTTCGTTCTCCGCGAATTGAAGTGGCGAAACGGCAAACTCGTGCGCGCCGAAATCCTCGCGGAAAAAGGCGGCCGGCTCATCGTGAAATACGGCGGCGCGTCCCAAACCTTCACCACCCGCCCCGGCGAAGTGGTCGTTTTCCGCCAGGCGGAGGAGAACCATTGAACAAACCGCCCCGTGGGAAAATCCATGCCCGGCGGATTGCGGCCGGATGAGATGAAGACCGCCCCGGCCCCGCCCCTTCAGGGCGGGGAAATCCGAGGGCCCGGGGAAGCCGAAGGCCGAAGGAAATCCGAATCCCGAAATCCGAAAGAGAAGCACGCGCGCGCATTTCGGTAGCGCAGACTTCCAGTCTGCTGTTGCGCCGGCTTCCAGCCGGCCAAGCGGGCGAGGAAGAGCGGCCGCCGCGTAACGGGGAAAGCCCGGCAGATGGAGAAAGCCCGGCAGATTGGAAATCTGCGCTACAGCAGGCTGGAAGCCTGCGCTACGGAGAGGAGCGCACGCGCCTCGCGTGCGCCGAGGGGCGCCCCCGCCCCTCGGTCCTCCCGCGACCGATTTTCGCGGCCGCGCCGATTCCGCCTCTTCAGGGCCGGTCGGAAAACGCCGGGTCGGGCGACCCGGCCTACAAGGGGCAC
>CAZRPT010000071.1:0-55959 GCA_964601985.1 uncultured Verrucomicrobiota bacterium | reverse complement strand
CTGCTGGGAGATGTTGGACATTTTCCCCTCGCCCAGGATTTCCGCGATTTCCTTCACGCAGAACTCGCCGTGACTCAACACGCAGATGATGCGAAAGCGGGCCTTGTTGGAGATCAACTGAATCAGGCCGATCACCCGCTGGCAGGGCGCGTTGTTGGCCTGAAATTCACGCTGAATTTTTTGCCCTATTTCGTTTAACATTTCAAGGAGTGTTGAATTGTTTAATTCAACTTGTCAACAGAAAATCTGATTTTCAAATAATTTAACACTACTACTTTTAATGTTAAGCAAAGATTCACTGGCGCTTGAAGGTGGACTCGTTTGCTTGGAGGAGGCATCCGCGTTTCGCGGGGGGGGTCCCGCCGAAGCCGTTCTCCTCCGGTCCCTGATCGCGGCCGGCGCAACTGTTTCGCGTCCCGAAAAGCGGGGCGGTCCGCCCGGCATGGGCGGCAACCAAACAACTGAAAGGGGTGGTTTGGAAAGAGTGACCAAGAACCATGGCGAAGCACCAGCCGCCGAGGGCGACCGGGGCGGTGAAGGAAGTGTGGATTCAAGGCACGGCCGCAGAAACACGAACCGTCACCTTGCCCCGATCCCACTCAAGGAAGACTCTTCCTTCAGAGGAGAAGGGCAAATCAAACTCGAAATGGCGTTGCCGGAAAAAGGGCGGGCGAATCCGTGTCCGCGTCTTTTTTGTCCGGTCCCGGATGCTGGTTTATTTCGGGACGGGGGCCCATTTCAGGGTGAACTGGCTTCGGGGACGTCGCAGGTAGGTGCGCATGCTGGGGGAGTAGGTCAGGTTTTGGATCGTCCCTTCATCCGGGTGAAAAATCATGATCCGCAAATAACCCGCGCCGCCCTTGCCAAGGTAGTTGTTTTGATAATCCAGCAAAATCTGGTGCACCGGGTTTCCGGCCTCGCCGACGCTGGTCAACACCGCCTCGCCCAGCCGGTGGCCGCACAACAACAAGAAGATGTTCGCGTGCCGTTTGACGAACTTATTCCAAATCTCCCCGGAATCGTTGCCGGTGATTTGATACCGGCCCAGGTTCCGGCTGCCGTCGGCGTCCAGATAGCCGTGGGTCAGCACGATGCAATGATGCCGGGGGTGTTCGGCCACCACCCGGTTGGCCCAGGCCAGCACGCGGTCGCGCGGTTTGAACTCCAGCGCGATGATGAGAAAGTCCATGCCGCCGCCCTTGAAGGTGCGATAGAAATTGTCGGAGCGGCCGGCGTCCAGGAAGCCCAGTTCGCCCCGGGCGGGGGAGTGTGCCTCCGTCGTCGGATTGCGGGCGAAGCGCGCCGGGGGGAAATAATCATTGAGCAGGGTCCGGCGCGCGTCGGGCGCCGGGCTCTGGTCGTTGGCAAGGTCGTGATTGCCCAGACACAGGATGTAGGGCACGGCGTCGTCCAGCAGGGTGAACGCGTCGCTGGCGATCCGCCATTCCGCGACGACCGGGGCATGCTGCACGATGTCCCCTTCGTGGGCGACCATGACGATGTTCAGCGTTTCCTTGTTTTCCCGAATCCAACGGGTCTGGTCGTAGAAATAGGTGGGGGAGGCGCCGAAGCTGGAGTCGGTGTAATTTTGCGTGTCGGGCAGGACCACGAGGGTGAAGGGGCGCGCCTGGCGCGGAAGGGAGGAGTCGCCGGCGTGTCCCGCCGCCAGCGCGCCGGCCGCCAGCGCGCCGGCCAGAAGGCTCCGCCAGCGGCGCCGCGCGGTCCGCGCCGCTCCCGCGGTCGTTCCGTCCGCCGGGGTTCGGCGCTCCGACCGCCCCGCGGGGGTGTCCCGGATTTGCATTGTGTTCATGGTCTTCGTCGCGGGGGGCAGCCTAACCCGCCCCGCGTTTCGCTCGTCAATGTTCAAATGGTCCTCCGCCGGGGCGGCGCGCGACGCGGGAGGGACGGTTTTCCGAACGGGAAACCGCTTCCCGAACGCGGCGGAGAACGGATTTTTCCGGGATTCGGGCTTGTCGGGGAAGGGCTTCAAGGGGAATCTGTTTTGCCAAGCGACGAGCGCGATTTGTGACCATGGAGACCCGTTATCTTGCTTGTGATCTGGGCGCGGAAAGCGGCCGGTTGATGTTGGGAACGTTGAAGGACCGCCGCCTCGAACTGCGCGAGCTGCACCGCTTCGCCACCGGGGCCACGAAGGTGGGGGAATCGCTGCACTGGGACATTGACCGGCTGCTGGGCGAGCTGCGGACCGGGCTGCAAAAGGCCGGCGCGCTGGGGGTGCCCATCGCCAGCATCAGCACTGATTCCTGGGGGGTGGACTACCTGCTCTATGACGCGGAGGGACGGATCATGAAGCCGGTGTATCACTACCGGGATCCCCGCTGCCAGAAGGGGGTGGAGCGGGTCTATGAGCGGTTGTCCCGGGAGGAGGTCTTCGCCGAGACCGGCCTGCAATTCATGCCGCTCAACACGCTTTACCAACTGGCCGCCGAACCGCCGGAGCGGCTGCGGAAGGCCCGGCGGCTGTTGGGCATCGGCGACGGGTTCAATTACCACCTCAGCGGGGTGGCGCGCTGGGAGGAATCACTGGCCAGCACCACCCAGCTTTACGAACCGCGCAGCCGGAAGTGGTCGGCCAAGCTCATCGCCGCGCTCGATTTTCCCGCCGCGCTGTTTCCCGAGGTGGTCCCGTCGGGCACCCGGCTGGGGACGTTGCGCGCGGAGCTGGCCGAGGCCGCCGGCTTGCGGGACGTGGCCGTGGTGGCGGCCTGCTCGCACGACACCGGCGCCGCCGTGGCCGCCGTGCCCGCCACCGGCGAGGACTGGGCCTATCTCAGCTCCGGCACGTGGTCGCTCATGGGGGTCGAACGGCGCGATCCGATCATCACGGAGGACTGCCGCGAGCTGAACTTCACCAACGAACTCGGCTACGGCCATTCGGTGCGGCTGCTGAAAAACATCATCGGGCTGTGGATCATCCAGGAATGCCGGCGCGAATGGGCGGAGGCGGGCCGGGGGTATGACTACGCCGAACTGACGCGGCTGGCGGCGGAGGCCGAGCCGTTCGTCTCGCTCATCAACCCGTCGGACGAGCGCTTCCTCAGCCCCGGCCGCATGCCGGAGAAGGTGGCCGCCGCCTGTCGCGAAAGCGGCCAGCCGGTCCCGGAAACCCCGGGGGCGGTGGTTCGCTGCGTGTTGGAGAGCCTCGCCCTGCTGTATCGGGAAACGCTGGACCAGATCACCCAATTGACCGGCCGCCGGCCCGCGAAGCTGCACATCGTGGGGGGCGGTTCGCGGAATCACCTGCTGAACCAGTTCACCGCCAGCGCGCTCCAGATCCCCGTGGTGGCCGGGCCGGTCGAGGCCACCGCCACCGGCAACATTCTCGTGCAGGCCCTGGCCCTCGGCCACCTCTCCTCGCTGGCCGAGCTCCGTCAGGTGGTGCGGGATTCCTTCCCGCTGGAAACCATCGAGCCCCGGGCCGCCGCGCCGTGGGACGAGGCCCGGGACCGGTTCGAGGAGCTGCTGCACCTGGGCGCTTGAGAAGCGGCCGGAAAAGGGGAACATCCCGCCGCGTGCGGGCCCCGCGAAGAACGCAAAACGCCCCGGGGCGGCGGCCCGGGGGGCTTTACGGTTTGCTTCCCGGCGGGGAGTTTGGCAGTTAGAGAGGGTTGTTTATGAAAAAGCATTTTTTGGGGTCGGGGCTGGCCGCGTTGCTGCTGGTTGCCGGCGGCATGATGATCCCGCGGGCCGCCGCGGCGGAGGCGCCCCCGTTGCGGCTGGCGTGGAACTACGCCGGCGCGGCATGCCTGGAGCAGAGCACGAATGCCGATTTGCTGCGCCAGGCGCTGGCCCGGCCCGCCACGAAAAAGCTGCTCGAACGCGTGGCGGACCGGCTGGCCACCGCGCCGGAACGGCTGGCCGGCCGCTGTCTCGGGGAGCGCCCGGTGACGGTGGCGCCGTGGGTGCGCGGCATGGTGGTGGATCTGGCCACCCGGCCGTCGCGGGGGGAATGGCGCGGCGCGGGCACGAATGACTGGGGCGAATGCGCGGTGGCGCTGCGGGCGGACGAGGCCACCGTGAAACGCTGGGCGCGGGCGTGGAGCGCCTTGACGCGGGCGTTTGGCGCGGAGCCCCCGGTGGCCGCGCCAAAGGGAGCCGCCGGCTGGCGGGTGGCCCGCTGGGCGCGAAGCGGACTGGCCTCGGCCTGCGGGCGGGTGCCGGGCGGCGTGGGCGTGGCCGTGGGCCGGGATCCGGTGGCGCTGCTGGCCCGGGTGGCCGCCCGCAAGGAGCCGCTGCCTCCCGGCGCGTGGCTGGAACTGCGCTCCGATCCGGCCGCCGTGCTGGGCCGCCCGGAGCTGCCGCGGGTGCGGATGTCGGTGGCCGGCTACAAGAAACGGGTTCGGGCGGTGGCGACCCTGAAATTTGCCCGCCCCCTGCCGGTCTCGCTGGAGACGTGGCGGATTCCCACCCGGCTCGTGCGCGAGCCGCTCATCAGTTTCACCGCCGCGCGCGGCGTGGCGCCGCTGCTGGCGAAGATTCCGTGGATCCGGCGGTTGGGATTGACCCCGCTGCCCAACCAGCTGTTCACCTGGAGCCTGGGCATCCATCCCTCCCAGAGTTACCTGGCCTTTCCCCATCCCGATCCGGCGGGCGCGCTGCGGAAGATCTACCCGGCCCTGAAAACGGAGTTCGAGCGGCGCTTTCCGTTTCTGAAGCCCGCGCAACTGGTTTATCTGCCGGAGGTCAACCGCATTTCGGTGACGAATCTCGTCATGGCGGCCACCTTTTTGATGGCCGTGCCGGAGCAGGCGCCCGGCTTCCTGGTGGGCGGATTTTCCCTGCCCCTGTATCTGCGGGGCAAACCCGCGCCGGCGGCGTTGTTCCAGCAGGTGACCGCCGCGCCCCGCCTGCTCTACTACCACTGGGAATTGACCCAGCCCCGGGTGGAGATGCTGTGGCACGTGGCCAATTACTGGGGCATCGTGCACACGTACGTGCCCGCGCCGGCGGGCGGGGCGTTCGCCGGCTGGTTGCGGGACAAAGGCGTGGCCTCCTGTCTGGGCAACACCGTCACCCAGGCCACCCTCGAATCGCCCACCGAAATCCGGGTGGTGCGTTCCGGAGCCGTCGGCCTCACCGCTTACGAGCTGATCCGGCTGACCCGGTGGCTGGACGGAAGAAACTTCCCCCTCCCCACCCCGCCGCTGACGGCGCGCGAACAACTCCGGGAGCGCCTCAAATCCGCGCAACCCGGCGCCCGGAAACATCCGGCCCCCGCCTCCGGAAAACATTCCCCGCCCCGGCCGGCGGCGAAACCCTCCCCGGTCCACCGCCCCGCCGCGCATCGCTGAACCCGCTCCCTCCCATGCTCAAACTCGGCGTCAACATTGACCACGTGGCCACCCTGCGCGAGGCGCGTTATCGCGGACGGGATTCCGGCGAGCCGGACCCCATCGCCGCCGCCCTCCAGTGCGAACGGGCCGGCGCGCACGGCATCACCGCCCATTTGCGCGAGGACCGCCGGCACATCCAGGACCGCGACGTGTGGCGGTTGCGCGAGGAGGTGCAAACCCGGCTCAACCTCGAGATGGCCAACACGCCCGAGATCGTGGACATCGCCCTGCGGCTGAAGCCGGACATCGTCTGCATCGTGCCCGAACGACGCGAAGAAGTGACCACCGAAGGCGGATTGGACGTGGCGGCCGCCGAGGCCGCGCTGAAGGAAACCTGCGCCCGCTTTCGGGACGCCGGCATCGAGGTCAGCCTCTTCGTCGCGCCGGACGCCGACCAGGTGGCCGCCGCCGCGCGCACCGGGGCGGACTTCATCGAACTGCACACCGGCGCTTACGCCGAGCATTTCGGAGCGGCGGAGCGGCGGACGGACGAGCTGACCCGGCTGGTGGCCGCCGCCCGGCAGGCGCACGGGCTGGGGCTCTCGGTCAACGCCGGTCACGGCCTGAACTACCACAACCTGCCGGCGCTGCTCACGAAAGTGCCGCACCTCGTGGAACTCAACATCGGCCACACCATCATCAGCCGCGCCGTGACCGTCGGCCTCGAAACCGCCGTGCGCGAAATGCTCACGTTGATGGCCGACTACTCCGCCTGATCCGCCCCCCTGCCATGATTCTCGGTGTCGGCGTGGACTTGATCGAAGTCGAACGCATCCAGGCGGTGTGCGAGCGACACGGCGACCGCTTCCTCCGGCGCGTCCTTTGCCCGGCGGAAATCGAATACTGCCGGGGTTTCCGAATGCCCGGGCCGCACATCGCCGCCCGCTTCGCCGCCAAGGAGGCGGTCTCGAAGGCATTTGGGACCGGCATCACCGGCGAGCTGGGCTGGCGGGACATCGAGGTGGCCCACCAGCCGTCCGGGCAGCCGTACGTGATCCTCCACGAACGCGGCCGGGCCCTGCTGGCGAAACGCGGCGCGCGCCGCCTCCACCTCAGCCTCAGCCACACCCAGGGACACGCCGTGGCCGTGGCCGTTCTGGAAGGGGATTGACCCCCTGGACCGTCCGGCGGGAAGCGGCGGGCAGGAAAATCGTTTCGCGTGCCGGGCCGGTTTTTCCACCCGGATTTGACTCCGTTCGAGCCGGCGGCTCAAGCTGGCGAAACAGGACCGGAACCTTTCGTTTCGCGAGGGGACGCCCGTGCGGGTGGGAGAACTGCGCTTCACCGGGATCAAAGATTGCGCCCTGCTCGGTTTGCGGGTGTTCGACGCCCGAATCCGGGCGCCGGTGGGTATCGGAGGGTACAGCCAGGACGCGCGGGGCGGGGGATGCCGGGGTGAATGTTCCGCGGCGCTTTGGCACGACACGCCGGTTGAACTGGTGCTGGACCTCGCCACGGGACTGGATCGGACATTTGAATTGCCCCGCCTCCGCCGTGTCTTTTTTATGAAGCAGTTCGTGAGGCGGTTCGCGCCGCCGTTCACTCCACTTTTTTATGGTCATCGGCGGTGAAAATCTTCAGAGTGGCTTGAGATGGGCTTTTCCGTGCCCGCCCCCCGACGATGAAAGAAATTGAGCTGCTGAAGGAACTGCAAGATCTCGAACTGCTGGCCCGTAAAACGGCCGATCAAAAGGCGCGCATCAAAGCCCTGCGCGAGGACATCCCCGCCCCGCTCCTCGGCCATTATGACCGGCTCATGAAACGGGGCAAAAAGGGGGTGGCCCTGGTGCGCCGCGTGCCGGGCGGCGGTTTGTGCACCGGGTGCCGGATGCGTCTTCCCTCGGGCCCCTTTGTCACGTTGTTGCGCGACACGGACGTGGCCATGTGTGAAAACTGCTCCCGTTACCTGCTGCTGGCTCCGGAGGAGGAACCGGAGCCGTCGAAGAAGCGGCGTCGCGCCCGGAAGAAAACCGCTTCCGGCGAGTAGGGCGGGCGTTCTCCCGCGGCGCCCTTCCCGTCCGCGGCGGAACCGCAATGGCGGAACTTCCGGCGTCCGGGGTTGCTTCCCGTTTTCCCGCTGGGTTCGCGCGGCGTGCTCCCGCCGCGTGTCCGGCAACCGCGGCGGTTGCAACTGTTTCGCGCGCGCCGAAAAGCCGGACGGGACGCCCGGGCCGATTTACCGGAGACGGCCGCCTTCCCCCCCGGCTCCGGGGGAAAAAGCGAATGAAGCTCGAACCGGCGTGAGGACACGCCCCGCCGTTCCCCGCGCGCGAGCGTGGGAAGAGGGGGCGTGGGGTTCCGCCGGCGCGGTTCAACTGGCGCCGACGGTGAGGAGGAATTCGATGTTGCTCTTGGTCTTCCGCAGCTTGCCCAGGAGCAGTTCCATCGCCTCGACGGGCGGCACGCCGGTGAGGGCGCGCCGCAGCATGGTGATGCGCGGATATTCGTCGGGGTGGTAGAGGAGTTCCTCCTTGCGGGTGCCGGATTTCTCGATGTTGATCGAGGGGAAGATGCGGCGGTCCACCAGGGAGCGATCCAGGTGCACCTCCATGTTGCCGGTGCCCTTGAACTCCTCGAAGATCACCTCGTCCATGCGGCTGCCGGTGTCCACGAGCGCGGTGGCCAGGATGGTGAGCGAGCCGCCCTCCTCGATGTTGCGGGCGGCGCCGAAAAAGCGCTTGGGTTTGTGGAGGGCGTTGGCGTCCACGCCGCCGGAAAGGATCTTGCCGGAGTGCGGCTGCACGGTGTTGTAGGCGCGCGCCAGCCGGGTGATGGAGTCGAGCAGGATGACCACGTCGCGCTTGTGCTCGACCATGCGCTTGGCCTTTTCGATGACCATCTCCGCGACCTGCACGTGGCGCTCGGGCGGTTCGTCGAAGGTCGAGCTGATGACCTCGGCCCCGATGCAGTGGCGTTCCACGTCGGTGACCTCCTCGGGGCGTTCGTCAATCAGGAGGATGAACAGGTAAACTTCCGGGTAATTGTGCAGGATGGCGTTGGCCAGCTTCTGCATCAGCACCGTCTTGCCGGTGCGCGGGGGCGCGACGATGAGCCCGCGGGTGCCGCGGCCGATGGGGCACACCAAATCCAGCACCCGGGTGGACAGCTCCTCCGGATCGGTTTCCAGCACGAGGCGTTCCTCGGGAAACAGCGGGGTGAGGTTGTCGAAATGGGTCTTTTCCTTGGCCTTTTCGGGGTCGGCCTTGTCCACCGCCTCGATTTTCAGCAGGGCGAAGAATTTTTCCTTCTCCTTGGGCGGACGAATCTGGCCGGCGATGAGGTCGCCGGTCTGAAGGTCGAACCGCCGGATTTGCGAGGGCGAGACGTACACGTCCTCGGGACAGGGCAGGTAGTTGAAGGCCTGGGACCGCAGGAAGCCGAAGCCTTCCGGCAGCACTTCGAGGACGCCCTCGCCGAACAGCACGCCGTTGCGCTCGGCGTTGACCTTGAGGATCTCGAAGATGACCTCGTGCTTCTTCATCGAGCCGACGTTCTCGACGTTGAACTCCTTGGCCACCTCGGCCAGCTCGCGCATGCTCTTGGCCTGCAAGTCGGCGATGTTGAGGGTGCGCCCCGGGGGCCGGGGGGTGTCGGTCTTCGTTTCCCCGGCGGAGGCGGACGTCTCCGGCGATTCTTCTTCCTCCGCGGGCGGTTCCGACGGTTCTGTTTCCGGAGGGGTTTCCGGGGAATCCGGGGCTTCTCCCGTTTCGCCGCCGGCGGGGGAGACCGCCGGCGCCGCCGTCTTGCGGGTGCTGGCGCGTTTGCGCGTGGTCTTTGGCTTCTTTGCTTTGGCCATGTTTTTGCGTTGTTTGCTGGGTGGCGGCAGGGGGGAAGGAAACCTTCAGGGCTCACGAACGAAATCCCGATGGAGGCATCCCGGTTTCACCCGTGCCGCGGTCGCCGCCGGTCGTATTCCTCCCGCACTTGGGTTCATGGCATCACCTCTACCAAGACTCGAGGGAGAAACTCTGGGATTGCCAGACCTGCTGGAGCCAGCAGGGGGGCGGTCAAATCGGCGTGACGTTGCCGCATCCCGCCGGGACTGTCAAGTCCGCGCGGAGAAAAACCCCGGTTTTCCGGATTCGGCGCGGTTTTTCCACCGCGGGGACGGCGGCCGCCATGCGAACGGTCCGCGCGCCGCCGGGGCGGATTTCCGCCTCCCGCCCCGCGGGGACCGGGCCGGAATTTCGCGGAATCAGTCATCCCGCGGAGGCCGCCTGTCCGCCTTGCTCCGGAGCAGGGGCGGACGCCGGCGGGAGACAGGCCAGCACGGCGGCGGGGTCCACGCGAAGGTCGCGCCATTCGGGCGAAGCGGAGGATGGCCCGGCCGGCTCGCCGGTCACGCGATGGAAGTTCACGCCGGCCAGCCGGGCGAGATTGACGAAGCAGGGGGTCTCGTAGCCGGGCGGCATGAGTTCCACCACCGTGGCGCCGGGCGGGGCGAACACGAGGTGGGAAAAGGCCGCGCCGTGGACGCCCACGACGCATTCGGCGGCGGCAAAGGCGGCGGCCTGCCCGGCGAAGGCGCGCTCCTCCGGGCGGAACACCTCGAACCCCCTCGCCGCCAGGGCGGCGAGCAGCTCCGGTTCGTTGACCAGATGGCGCCGGTTGATGCCCGCGCGGGAGAGGAACAGGCGGCGGGGGGCGGGAGGCGCCCCGGCGGGGCGCAGGCGGGCGCGCAGGAATTCCACCACCCACGGCTCGGGCGCGCCCGGCGGACCGGGCACCGGCGGCACGACGAGCCGTTCCATCCGGCAGACCCGGTTTTTGCGGCAGCGCCGGATTTGTTCCGGGCGGACGCCCAGTTGCGCGAGGGTCTCGTGGTGGAACGGTTCGAGCAGTTCGTTGACCAACACGTGGTCGAATCGTTCCACCGGCCAGCCGGCTTCCGCGGCCAGCCGCAGCCGGGGGAGGCTCTCGATCAGCCAGTGATAAAAGTTGTGCCCGGAGGCCACCGCCAGCAGGAGCGCCGTGCCGGAGAGCCGGCAGGGGCGGCGGAAGCGACGCCGGCGCATCACCCAGTGGGATTCGGGCGCGGCCTCGCCGTGCAGAAACTGGACGTCCGCCAGCACGACGTCGTCCGCCGTGGCCGCCAGGCGGGCGTCGCCGATCACCTTGCCGCCCGGCAGGACCTCGACCCCGTTCAAGGGACGCAGGCCGCGGGGCCGCCAGAGCCAGTCGCGCCAGGCCATCGCCTTCTCCGGGCCTATTCCTCCGCCCGGCCCGGGCCCACGAGCCGCTGGTTGCGTTTGGCCAGTTTCCACCGGCCCAGGTGCCACCAACGCCGCCGATGACCCACCGGCCGGATGGGGGTGGTGAAGATGCGTTCGAACTGTGCCCGCAGCCGGTCCAGATCGAACCAGCGGGTGGGCCGGTTGTCCGGCAGGCAGGGCTCCCGCATCATGGCGAGATACTGCTCGTCGTCCTGGTCCAGCTCGATGACCCGCTCCACGAGGGCGTCCAAGGTGGGAAAGTCCGCCGCGTTCAGGAAGCTGCGCGGGTTGAAGTCCTCCGCCACGCGGGGGTTGCCCCAATAGATGGGCAGGCAGCGGGCCTGCATGGCCTCGTAGAGCTTCTCGGAGGTGTAGCCGGGCAGGGAGCGGTTTTCAAAGGCGATGTTGAATTTGTAGGCCCGCAGAAACTCGACCTTGCCCCGGGACCAGCCGGGAATGGGGCCGCCGATGTTGTTCATCACCCGGCCGCCGGAATCCACCCGCTTGTAGCGCGAAAGCTTCAGGAAGCACTCGACCCGGTTGTGGTTTTTACGCCGCTTGTAATTGCCCACCACGAAGGCGCAAAACTTGCTCTTGCCGGCCAGAATGGCTTCCGCCTCCTCCGGCGCGCGCATGATTTCCTCCGCCGTGCCGTAGGTGACGTAGAGCGGCAGCCGGCAGTGACGCGGATCGTCAAGGTAATGGCAGGTGAAGGAGTAGTCGCAGTCCCGGTAATTCGGAAAGCGGGGTTCCTGCGAGAAATGAATGCGCACCCCGGTGTGCAGCCGGTGCTGATGGCCGGAAGGGCCGTAGATGAGGAAGTCGGGCTGGTCGGTCAGCTCGATCGGGAAGTGGTCCTTCAGCAGGTGGTAGAAAAAGTTGTCCGTCTTCCGAAAGCCCGGATGGAAATCACAGAAGTCCAGCCGGATTTTTTTGCCGCCGATGTACATCGCGAAGCGCGGAAGCGGGCCGCCCGCCGGCCGCGCCGCCGCTTCCCCGGGAACGGGAAGGGGCGGCCGCGCCGCGGAGCGGAAACGGAGGAGGACTTACTGGCCCTCGTCGGTGGCCAGGGTGTGTCCCAGGGTGGGGCCCAGGCTGCACGTGGGCGGTTCGCCGACGGGGTTGTAGGAATAAGTGCCGCCGCCGGGGCATTGGGGCCGTTTCTTGTCCTTGAGGTACTCGTTGACGGCGTCCTCGTCCACGGGGTCGCCGTCGCCCTTGCGGTTTTCGGTGGCCCACATCTCCTTGGCGCCGTCAATGGCCTTGAGGTTCATGATGCAGGCCTGGCGCTGGGCGGTGCGGCGCATGCGGGAAAGGTTCGGGATGGCGATGGCCGCCAGCATGCCGATGATCGCCACGACGATCATGATTTCCACCAAGGTGAAGCCGCCGCGACGGCGGAGGGTGCGGACGTTTCTGATTCTCATGTGCACACTGTTCGATTCGCGGGCCACGCGACACACGACGGGCCGGTTTCCGGCGGGTCGCGCGCGCGCCTCCCTCTGGTTTCGTTTTCTTTAGGCGCCCCGGGGCGTCGTGTCAACGCCCCGCCCCGTTCCCGGGGAACGGGGCGGGCGCCCGGCGGTTAAAACACCGCGCCGGGCCGGTGGTTGCGTCGGGCGGTTCAGCCGTTTTTGAGCAGTTGCCGCAGCACGAACGGCATGATGCCGCCGTGGCGGTAGTATTCGATTTCGATCGGCGTATCAATGCGGCACTGCAACGGCACGTGCTCGGCGGAGCCGTTGGCGCGCCGGACCCAGAGGGTGAGTTCCTGGCGCGGCTGCAGGTTCGGGCCGAGGCCGAGGATGGAGCACAGCTCCGTGCCGTCCAACCGCAGGCTTTGCGCGCTGACGCCCTCGGGGAACTGCAACGGCAGCACGCCCATACCCACCAGGTTCGAGCGATGGATGCGCTCGAAGCTCCGGGCGATCACCGCCTTGACTCCCAGCAGCAGGGTGCCCTTGGCCGCCCAGTCACGCGAGCTGCCGGTGCCGTACTCCTGCCCGGCGATCACGATCAGCGGCGTGCCCTGCGCGGCGTATTTCCGGGCCGCGTCGAAGATGCTCATCCGGATGCCGTCGGGCTGGAAGAGGGTTTCGCCGCCCTCCTCGCCGCCGAGCATGAGGTTCTTGATCCGCACGTTGGCGAAGGTGCCGCGGGTCATCACCCGGTCGTTGCCCCGGCGGGAGCCGTAGCTGTTGAAGTTCTCCGGCAGCACGCCGTGCTCCTGGAGATAACGGCCGGCCGGCGAATCCGGCTTGATGGCGCCGGCGGGACTGATGTGGTCGGTGGTGACGCTGTCGCCGAAGATGCCCAGAATCCGGGCGTCGTTGATCTCCTGGATGGAGCCCGGCTCGGGACCGAAGTCCTCGAAGAAGGGCGGTTCCTGGATGTAGGTGCTGTGGGGATCCCACTGATACACCGCGCCTTCGGGGGCCTGGATCTCGTTCCACTTCTCGTTTTGATCGCCCACGTCGCGATAGAGCTGGCGATAACTTTCCGGCGAAACGGTTTTGGCCAGCAGTTCCTGAATCTCCGCGCTCGTGGGCCAGATGTCCTTGAGCATCACGGGGCGGCCCTGGTCGTCCACGCCCAGCGGTTCGCGGCTCAGATCAATGTCAATCCGCCCCGCCAGGGCGAAGGCCACCACCAGCGGCGGCGACATGAGGAAGTTGGCCTTGATGCTCTGGTGCACCCGGGCCTCGAAGTTGCGGTTCCCCGAGAGCACCGAGGCGGCCACCAGGCCGTTTTGCACCACCGCCTCCTCGACGTGCGCCTCGATGGGGCCGGAATTGCCGATGCAGGTGGTGCAGCCGTAGCCCACCAGATGGAAGCCCAGCTCGTCCAAGTAGGGCTGGAGCCCGGTCTTCTCGAGGTAATCAGTCACCACCCGCGACCCCGGGGCCAGCGAAGTCTTGACGATCGGGTTCACGCGCAGACCGCGCTCGCGGGCCTTCTTGGCCACCAACCCCGCGGCCAGCATCAGGCTGGGATTCGAGGTGTTGGTGCAGCTTGTGATGGCGGCGATGAGCACCGCGCCGTGCCCCAGCCGGCTGTTCAGCGCCTCGCGGTGGACGGTGATGTTGTCCGGCGCGGGGTGCTGGTCCCGCATCTCGCTCTCGCTGGGCGAGACGGCGGCCTTGTTCATGCCCGCCGACCATTTCGAGCGGAACTCGGTCTGCGGCGTGCCCTTCACCTCGACCTCCTTGTCCAGCTCCGCCGGCGACAACCCATAGCCCCCGTCGGCCACCGGCTTGGTCAGCAGCTCCTCGAACGTCCCCTTGATGGCCGGCAGCTCGATGCGGTCCTGCGGGCGCTTGGGCCCCGCCAGGCTCGGCCGCACGGTCGAAAGGTCCAGCTCCAGCACGCGGGTGTAGTCCACATCGCCCTTTTGCGGCATGCCGAACATTCCCTGCGCCCGGTAGTAATTTTCGTAGGCCTGGCACAACTCCTCCGGCCGCCCGGTCGCCCGCAGGAACTTCACGCACTCCTCGTCAATCGGGAAGAAGCCCAGCGTGGCGCCGTATTCCGGCCCCATGTTGGCGATCGTGGCCCGGTCCACCACCGGCAACGCCGCCGCGCCGGGACCGAAGTACTCCACGAATTTGCCCACCACCTTCTCGCGCCGCAGCATCTCGGTCACCGTCAGGGCGGCGTCGGTCGCGGTCACGCCCTCGCTCAACTGACCGGTCACATGCACGCCCACCACGTCCGGCGTGAGGAAATACACCGGCTGCCCCAGCATGCCGGCCTCGGCCTCGATGCCCCCCACGCCCCAGGCCACGATCCCCAGCCCGTTGATCATCGTCGTGTGGGAATCGGTTCCCACCAGCGTGTCCGGGAAATACATGCCGTCGCGCTCCACCACGCCCCGCGCCAGGTACTCCAGATTGACCTGGTGAATGATGCCGGTGGCGGGCGGGATGACCTTGAGGGTCTCGAACGCCTGCTTGCCCCACTTGAGGAACTCGTACCGCTCCCGGTTCCGCATGAACTCCATCTCCAGGTTGTTGCGGAAGGCGTCCGGCGTGCCGGCGAAATCCACCTGTACCGAGTGGTCAATCACCAGATCCACCGGCACCAGCGGCTCGACCAGCTTGGGCTCGCGCTGCAACCGGGCCACCGCCGAGCGCATGGCCGCCAGGTCCACCAGCAGCGGCACGCCGGTGAAATCCTGCAACAGGATGCGCGCCACCACGAAGGGGATTTCCGCCGTGCGTTCGGCGTTCGGCTGCCACGCCGCCAGCGCGCGGACGTTTTCCTCCGTGATGCGCCTGCCGTCGCAATTGCGCAGCACCGACTCCAGGACGATGCGGAGGGAAACCGGCAGCCGGGAGATCCGGCCGAGACCGGCCTCCTCGAGGGCGGGCAGGGAGTGGAAGCGCCCCTCCCGACCCCCGCCCAGGTCGAAAGTGCGCAACGTGCTAAACGGATTCGTTTCGCTCATGGTGCTTCTAGTCGTCGCCCCGTCATTTCAAGGCAAGCGCACACCCTGAGCCGTGCCCCACCGCCCTGTCAAGCCGGACCCGGCGGCCAATTGGGAAAGCGGACAAGTATCTTCCCGGAAGGCAAAGCTCCGCGACACCCTGATTTCTTTTCCTCACGGAGACACCAAGACACGGAGAAAAGAAAAACACCGTGCCTCCATGTCTCCGTGAGATTTTTCCCGATTTCGGGATTCGGGTTTCCTTCGGCCTTCGGTCCTTCGCTCCCTCGGATTTCCCCCACCGGGGGATCGGGCCGGAAGGAATGGGGCGCGCGAGCGGCGGGGGAATTCAGGGGGTGTGCGGGGCGGCCAGTTGGCGGAGGGCGTCGCGGAAGGCTTCGATGCCTTCGTCGAAGGCGGCGGCGAGGGGGAGGATGGGGGTGTCGGGGAAGCGCCGGCGGAAGAGGCGCAGGTTTTCCCCGGCGTCGGGTTCGTCCATCTTGTTGGCCACCAGCAGGCGGGGGCGTTCGAGCAGTTCGGCGTCGTAGAGTTCGAGCTCCTTGAGCAACTGTTCGTAGTCGTCCCACGGCTTGCGCCCGTCGCTGCCGGCGATGTCCAGGACGAAGGCCAGCGCCTGGCAACGGCGAATGTGGCGGAGGAAGGCGTGGCCGAGGCCCACGTCGCGGTGGGCGCCTTCGATCAGGCCCGGCACGTCGCAGACGGTGAGCCGCTGCCAGTCGTCGTACTCCACCACGCCCACCTGCGGGTGCAGGGTGGTGAAGGGGTAGGCGGCCACCTTGGGCCGGGCGCGGGAGATGGCGGCCAGAAGGGTGGATTTGCCGGCGTTCGGGTAGCCCACGAGGCCGACGTCGGCGATGAGGCGCAGTTCGAGGAGGAAATCCCCCTCCTCGCCGGGCTCGCCGGGTTGGGCGAAGCGGGGGGCCTGCCGGCGGGCGGTGGCGAAGTGGCGGTTGCCCAGGCCACCGCGACCGCCGCGGCAGAGGACGATTTCCTGGCCGTGCTCGGTGAGGTCGGCCACCAGTTCGCCGCGTCGCCATTGGACGCCCCGTTTCGGTTCGCCGGCCAGGTCGGCGAGGTCCACTTCCACGCCCCGGGCGCTGCCGCGCGTGCGCCATTGGGCGCCGGGGACGTCCGCCGGCGCGGGCGGGGCGGCGGCGGATTCGGGATCGGCGTCCGGTTCGGTCGCGGCCGCGGCGGGCGGGGGTTCCGGCGGCGGTTCCTCCGGGACGGGGGATTCGGGGACGTGCCGGTGCAGCCGCCAGACGAGGGTGCCGCAGGGCACCTTGATGAGCTGGTCGCGGCCGGCCTTGCCGTTCATGCCCTTGCCCAGGCCGTGCGCGCCGTTTTCGGCCCGGATGTGGGGGGAGTAGTACTGGTTGACGAGGTCGCCGAGGTCGTGGTCCGCGCGCAGGATGACGCTGCCGCCCCGGCCGCCGTCGCCGCCGATGGGGCCGCCCTTGGGCCGGAAGGCCTCGCGCAGAAAGGCCACGCAACCGCGGCCGCCATGACCGGCGCGGGCGTGGATTCTGACTTCGTCAACGAACATGGGCGGCCCGGAGGGGGGATGAAGAAAAAAGGCGAGGCGCGACGCCTCGCCGGAAAACCGTTTCGCGCGTCGCGTCAGTTGGACGCCGCTTCGGCGGGCGCTTCGAGGGGAAGCACGTTGACCCGGCGTCCCTGTTTGTCGAAGTGCACCTTGCCGTCAATGAGGGCGAAGAGGGTCCAGTCGCGTCCGGTGCCGACGTTTTTGCCGGCCACGAATTTCGAGCCGCGCTGGCGCACGATGATGCTGCCCGCGGTCACGCGCTGGCCGCCGAACTCCTTCACGCCCAGCCGCTGGCTGTTGCTGTCACGTCCGTTGCGGGAACTGCCGCCGCCTTTCTTGTGTGCCATAGCTTCGAGTCCTCTTAAGCCTTGATTTCCTTGATCCGGATGACGCTGAGCTCCTGCCGGTGGCCGGCCTTGCGGCGGTAGCCCTGGCGGCGCTTCAGCTTGTAGATGACCACCTTGGGGCCGCGCTTGTGCTCGACCACGTCGGCCACGACCGAGGCGCCTTCCACCCGCGGCCGGCCGGCGATGACCTCGCCGTCCCGGTTGAGCAGGCGTACGTCGTCCAGCACCACGGACTGGCCGACCTCGGCGCTCACACGTTCGATTTCCAGAGTATCTCCGGCGGTCACGCGATACTGCTTGCCGCCTGTTTGAACCACTGCGTACATAGCCACTTACCTCAAAAGAGCCGCCAACCAAATCATCATCCGGCGGCCGTGTCAACCGTCCATTGGACGATTGGTTGATTTTTTCCGTCGCGCTTCACGCCGTCTGGGCCGCCGGTTGGGTCGCCGGCGGCGGGGTGGCGGGGGCGTCGCCGCTCCCGCCGCCCGTGGCCGCGGGGGCGATGAAGGGCTCGAGTTCCTCGCCCTGCCGCACGAGGCGGGCGCTGTTGAAGACCACCACCAGCGAGCCGGTGTTGTGCAGGATGGCGGCCAAAATGGGGTTGATGTAGCCGAAGGAGGCCAGCGTGAGGCCGCTGATGATGAACAGCACGCCGAAGAGGAAGTTCTGGTTGATCACGCTCCGGGTGCTGCGCGAGAGCCGCACGAGGAAGGGCAGCCGGCGCAGGTCGTTGTTCATCAGGGCGATGGTGGCGCTGTGGATGGCCACCTCGCTGCCCGCCGCGCCCATCGCGATGCCCATGTCGCCGGCGGCCAGGGCGGGGGCGTCGTTGACGCCGTCGCCCACCACCGCCACGCGGTAGCCGCGCGCCTTGGTCTTGCGGACGAATTCCACCTTGTCCTGCGGCAGGCACTCGGCGAGGACTTCCTCGCAGCCGACTTCCTTGGCCACGCGGGTGGCCACCGACTGGCGGTCGCCGGAGACCATCGCCAAGCGCCGCACGCCGGCTTCGCGGAGGGCGGCGAGGGATTCGCGGGCCTCGGGACGGGTCTGGTCGCGCAGGCCGATCCAGCCGAGGTATTCGCCGTTGCGCGCCACGAAGATCAGGCTGATGCCCTCGGTTTCCTGGAGGTCCACCGATTGTTCGAGGTCGCCCTTCACGCCGCTGGCCTTGAGCCAGGAGGCGCGGCCCACGACCACCCGGGCGCCGTCCACGGTGGCCTTGATGCCGTGACCGGCGGTCTCGGCGAAATTCTCCGGCTCGGCCAGCGGGACCTTGGCCTCTTCGGCCAGGGCGGCGAGGGCCTTGGCGGTGGGGTGGTTGCTGTAGCGCTCGGCGGAGGCGGCCAGCCGGAGCAGCTCGGCGGGCTTCACCTTCCCCACGGGGGCCAGCCGGCTGACGGCCAGCTCGCCGGTGGTGAGGGTGCCGGTTTTGTCGAAGACGAAGGCGCTGATGCGGGCGGCCAGCTCGAGGTCGGCCACGTTTTTGATCAGGATGCCCAGGCGCGCCGCCGCGCTCAGGGCCGCCACCATGGCGGTGGGCGAGGCCAGGATGAAGGCGCAGGGGCAGGAGACCACCAGCACGGCGATGGTGCGGTCGAGGCTCTTGGTGAAGGCCCAGACCAGCGCGCCGATGAGCAGCACCACCGGGGTGTAATAGACCATGTACTGGTCCACGATCCGCATGAAGGGGAGCTTGGTCTTTTCGGCGGCGAGGATGAGTTCGCGCACCCGTCCGAGGGTGGTTTCCTCGCCCGCGCGGGTGACCTTGACTTCGAGCACGCCGGTGAGGTTCTGGGTGCCGGCGAAGACCTGGTCGCCCGGCCCCTTGTCGGCGGGGAGGGATTCGCCGGTGATGGTGGCCTGGTTCACCGAGCCCTCGCCGGAGACGATCTCGCCGTCCGCCGGGATGTTGTCGCCGGGGCGGATGCGGATGATGTCGCCCACGCGCAGTTCACTGGCGGGGACTTCCTCCTCGGTCTTGTCCGCGCGCAACCGGCGGGCGCGGGTGGGGGTGAGGGTGATCAATTCCTCGATCGAGGCCCGGGCGCCGGCGGCGGTGCGGGTTTCGATGAGCTCGCCCATCAGCATGAAGAAGGCGACCACGCCGGCGGTCTGGTAATTGCCGCTGCCGAAGGCGGCGAGCACGGCGACGGTGACCAGCTCGTTGATGCTGAGGATGCCGCGTTGGAGGTCGCGGACCGAGGTCATCATGATCGGCACCATCAACACCAGGGCGCCGATCATGGCGCTGGCGCTGGCAATGGCGTCGTAGCCCGGAAACAGGGCGTTGACGAGGTAGGAATTGAGGACCAGGAGAAGCCCGATCAACGTCTGCGAGAGACGGATCTGGGTGTGCTCGTGATCATGCCCGCAACTGGGACAGGAGGCGTCGTGGTGGTGATGATCGCCGACCGAGCAACAGGCCGGCCCCGTGGGCTCCGGCTGATCTATGAGGGAAGTTCGGACCTGCATGGCTTAAAGAAAGGGGTTGCGATTCAAGGAGGTCAGGGCCGCGCGGGCGCCTTCCGCACCTGGGGTTCGCGGCTCAACAACAACCGGATTTCCCGCGAAGTGCCCGGGGGCAGCTCCGGCAGGAACATCTTTTCCTGGGCGTTGGTCATCACGCGTTCGAGGCGCGCGGTCAACAGCCGGTTGCGGAAGAGCCAGGGATTCTTTTCGTACTCGGGCAGCATTTCGTTGAAGGACTTGGCCAGGGAGCCGACCGTTTGCACGAAGCGGTTGCTCTGGGCCATGCCGTCGTTGATGACCGCCCGGGCCTCGCCCTGGGCGCGCCGGGTGATTTCGTCGTAATAGCCGCGCGCGCTGCTGATCAACTGGCTGCGTTCCTGCTCGGCGGAAATCACGTCCTCGAAGGCCTGTTTCACGTCCACGGGCGGCTTGGTCTCGACGTCGCCGGGTTCGAGGGTGATGCCGAGGTTGAGTTCGTCCACCTGCTGCTGCACCCGCGCCATGACCAGGTCCCGGTAGGCGGTCTTGTCCTTGTAGAGGGCGTCCTCCGCCGTGACGCGGGCGGCGGCGTAGAAGAGCGCTTCGTTGACGATGTTGGTCAGGATGGCGCGGGGACGGGAAAACCCGAAGGTGTAGCGCAGCGGGTCGGCGATGCGGTATTTCACCGTGGCGCGGGCGTGGAAGATGTTGCCGTCGGCGCTGAGGACGTAGCCTTCCGATTCGGGGCTCAGGTAGCCCTTCGGGAAAGGCTCCTGCCCGGCGGCCTCCATTTCGGGGGTGGTGGCGTACCAGCCGCTGCTGGACTGGACGGTGAGGCTGTCGCCCACCTCGATCCGCACCACCTCGTCCACCGGGGCCGGCCAGCCGAAATAGACGTTGGGCTTGCGCACCATCTCGGCGCCCACGCCGACCGGCTTGCCGAAGCGCAACAGCACGGCCACCTGGTTGGGCTTCACGATGAAGGAGCCGGAGAGCAGGAAGATGGCCAGCCCCACCAGCATCAGGAAGCGGACCACCTTGAAGCTGCTGCTCAGGGCCTCGGAGAGCGCCACGGTGTTGGCGTCTTCGAGCACTTCCGGCGGCTCCGGTTCCGGTTCCGGCGAGGGCGCGGAGGAGGACTGCGGGGAGAGCAGTTTCTCGGGATCAATGGGGTCACTCATGGCGCGGTTCCTCCCGGTTTACGGCTGGGCCTTCTTCGGCGCGGTTTCTCCCGAGGCGGCGTCGCCGCGCAGCAGGTCAAACGGCGGGGTGCGCGGATCCAGCACCAGGGTGGCCTTTTGTTTCAACGCTTCCTCGAGCGCGGCGAGCTTGAGCAGGAAGATCGCCAGGTCGGGGTTCTTCTCGAAGGTCTTCAACGCCTTGGCCGCCTGGGCCTCCGCCTCGCCGCGGATCACCGTGGCCTCCGATTCGGCCTTGGCCAGGATGTTGGCCTTTTCCTTGTCGGCGGCGGAGCGGATTTCCTCGGCCTGTTTCTCGCCCTCGCCGCGGAACTGCCGCACCAGCCGCTCCCGCTCGGTCTTCATCCGCTCGAACACGCGGGTGGTGATGGATTCCGGCAGGCCGATTTGCTTGACGCCCAGCAGGGTGACGTCGATGCCGTAGGTCTCGGCCGCCTTTTGCCGGATCGAGTCGTACATCTCCTTCTCGATCTGGGTGAACTTCAGCTTTTCGCGATCGGGCGAGATGAAATCGGACAAGGGGTGCTGGCCCACGACGCTGTTTTTGGCGTCCCGGAGCAGGGCCTCGAGGCTTTCCTCGGCGCGCGCGGCGTCGCCGCCGAACCGTTCCAGATAGATGCGGGCGTCCTTGATCTTCCAGCCGATGAAGGTCTGGATGATGATGATCTTCGCGTCGGCGGTGGTGGTCTGCTCGTACTTCTTCTCGAAGTTCCGGACGCGGTTGTCGAACCGGTAAATGTTCTGGATGGGCCAGGGCAGCCGCCAATGGAGGCCCGGTTGATCCACGGTCCGGGTGTATTTGCCGAAGGTGGTGACCACCGCCACCTCCGTGAGCCGCACCTGGAACGCGAAGAGCATGGCCAGGAAAATGACGGCGATCAGGGTCGCGGTGATAAGGGTGACCGGATTTCGTTTCATGGTGACGGGAACTTCAGCTCGGTTTCGGCTCGGTTACTTCTTCTGGGAAGGCAGTTTCACGTCCAGCAGGTCCGGACGAATCTTGTCCTCGAAATTAAAGGTGACCACTTCGTGGCTGTTGGTGGGAACCACGACGTATTTGCGGGCGTTGGTGATGGAGCGGCTGACGGTGTCCATCCGGACCAGCATGCGGTACACGTCCGGGGCGGCCCGGCAGGCGGTGAGCTGGTTGGTGAAGCGCCGCGCCTGGGCGGTGGCCAGCGAGACCAGCCGGAACTGCTCGGCGGCGGCCTGGTTGACCATCTTGGTGGCGTTGGCGTGCGCCTTCGGCACCACCTCGGCGGCGTAGGCCTGGGCCAGGAGGTTGGTGGCCTCCGCGTCCTGCAACGCGCCGATGACATTCTCGAAATCCGGGGCCACCTTGACCGGCGGGTGGATGCCGTGCAGGCCCACGAACAGAATGTGCACGCCCAGTTGGTGCTGGTCCGCCTGCTTTTGAATGCGCGCCCGCAGCTCCCGGGCGGCGGCCTGGCGGCCCGGCCCCATGAGCTGGTCGAAATCCACGCTCACCAGGTAGCGGGTCAGCTCGGCGTTGGCCAGATCCTTCAGGAGCGCGCCGGCGTCTTCCACGTTGTAGGCGTAGGCCCGCAAATCCTGGATTTCATACAGCACCGGAATGCTCACCGAGATGAGGTTCACCGGCGGGGTCTGCCGGTCGCCGCCCGCCTGCAACACTTCCTCCGGGATGCGACTGGCCACCAGCATGTTGGCCTCCTCCTTCACGTGGGGCTTGCTCCAGAGGAGGGTGCGCTGGTTTTTGTATTCCTTGTCGGTGACCATGCCCAGCGTGAAGCTCTGCACCCGGGTGGTCTCGTAGCGGTACACCTTGCTGAACGGCCAGGGGAGTTTGAGGTGCCAGCCGGGATTGAGCACGCCGTCGCCCACCGGTTTGCCGAAGCGCTCCAGCAGGGCCTGCTCGCCCACGGGGATGATCACCACCGTCGTGGAAAGCAGCAGGACCGCGACCTGAAACAACAGCAGCCACGCGAAGGCCTTTTCCAGAAAACGGTAAAACCACGTCTCGCTGACCTTGAACCCGAACTGGTAGTCCAGCGCCTGCGCGGCCGTCCGGATCAATCCGCCCGGCTGGCTCAGGATGCCGATCAAGCGGCTTTCGTAGAGCGGGTGCGCCTCCTGCCCGCGCAGCCGCGGCCGGTAGATTTCAAACACCAGCGTGATGAGGTTCTCGACCGCCACCAGGCCCAGCAACGCCGCCAACACCCGGGCGGCGACGGCGTCCCATTCCGGATGCCCCGCCCACGCGGCGATTTCGACCCCGGTCACCACCGCGCTCAACAGCGAGCCCAGCAGCAGGTAGCTGGCCTGCGGACGCAGCAGCCGCAGCTTCTCCAGCCGGGCGAACACCGCCGAGTATTTGCCCAACTGGAAGTAAAGCAGCGCCAGCAGGGCATAGAGGGTGATGGCCACCGTGGACTGGTGCGCGGTGGGGGGCTGGTCATCGGCCACCCAGCCCCACAACAGCCACGCGCTCGCGGCCTGGATCAGGAGCAGCAGAATCGCCACGCCCGGCACGAAGAACTTCTCGAACTGCATCCGGGCGTGCTTGGCGGGAAAGGTGTCCGCCGCCTGCTCGGCGAACAGCGACGAGTCGGTGGCCTTCTTTTGCAGGTCGGCGAATTCGAGGGCCTCCAACCGCTCCCGCTCCTCGAGCCGCATCTGGAGGTACGCGGTGATGGCCACGATCAGGCCCAGCCCCATGAACACGGCGCCCACCACGCCGGTGGCCGAGTTCGTGTAGGCCGCCAGAATGCCGCCCACGCTGCCCAGCGCCAGCAGCGCCAGCCAGTTTACCAACCCTTTTCTTTGAATGTTTTGCTCCATCTCGGTCGCTTAATTCAGCTCACGGTCCTGGAAAAGCAGCAGCGCCACGGACAACGTCGCGCCCAGATAACCCACCAGATAGCCCGCCGCCTGGACCACGTAACTCCACGGAATCTTTTTCCCCATCGCCACCGCGTCGGACATCCAGAACAACTGCCAGTTCGGGATCAGGCCATACAGCACGGCCGCCCACCATTGACCGTGTTCCGCGCGCTGGCCGAACAGGTAATCCGACATCAGCCCCAGCACGAAAAGGCCCGAACACACCGCCAGCGTGGGGATCAACTCCAGCCGGGTCGAGGCCGCCAGGGCCACCCCCGCCAGAATCCAGATCGCGAACAGCAGCAGCACCCCCGCCGGCACCATCTGCCAGTCCACCGACGCGATCTTGCCGAAGGAACGCTCCAGCTTGGTGAAAAACACCAGATACACAAACCCCAGCGTGGTCAGGATCAGCGCGGCGAACACCGCGTCGGCCACGAACACCCGTTGCAGGAAGAAATTGCTCAGGGCCGCCACGATGTAGGCCAGCGCCAGCGCCCCGAAATAGACCCCCACCGACAGCATGTCCGCGTCGTCGTAGGCGTCGAACGCCATCCGGCCCGCCAGCAGGCAGGCGATCAGGTTGAACCCGCTCAACAGCGTCAGCGCCCCCGCCAGTCCGGTGTATTTGCCGAGCACGAACGTCAGCCGGTTCACCGGCTTGGCCAGCACCGCCAGCGCCGTGCCGGTCCGCACCTCCTGCGCCACCGACGCCGACGCGCTCAACACCGCGCCCAGCAGCCCGGAAAGCAGCATCACCGCCAGTACCATGTCCTTCACCATCTTCGGGTCATCCCCGAAGCCGAAGTACGGCACGACGGCCAGAAAAACGATAAACGCCCCGGAAGCGGTCATCAGCAGCAGGAACACCGGCTGCCGCACCAACTCCATGAAGGCGTTGCTCGCAATGGTCCAGAACTGTCGCATTGCACCCAACTAAGCCCGCGAGCCTACCTGTTCCCGCGTCCCCTGCCAACCGCGGATTCACCCGGCGCGGCCGCCGCGCCAAACCCGCCCGCGGGGCGACATCTCCTACGCCCGAATTTTCCTCCTGCAAATGTGCGTCTGGCGGCACACGCCGCCCGCCCGGGCGGGCGGCGGAAAATCCCAAACCGGGCCGAACGAAGAGCGAAACCGGCGGTCTCCCGTCAGCTTGCGGCACGATCCGAAAGTGCCGTCCCTTTCCCGCGAAAGAAGCGTTCCGCCGCCGCGAAACCGCGGCCCGGACCGCGGGGGAGCGGGCCGCGCTAGCGGGACGGGAGGGCGCGGGCGGTTGCGATCAGCGCCTCGGCGAGGGCCTGCCAGTCGGCTTCGGTGGTTTCCCAGCCGCTGCTGAATCGCAGCACGCCGCCCGCTTCCGGCGCGGGCAGGCCCGGGGCGGTGACGACGCGCGCCGCCGGTTCGCGCCCGCCGGTGCAGGCGGAGCCGTTCGCGGCGGCAAATCCCGCCTTGTCGAGCTTGATCAGCCAGCGCTGGGGGCAGTCGGCGGGGGGCATCCGCCAGGTGGAGGTGTTCCACAGACGCGGCGCGTCCGCGCCCAGCACCCGGGCATGGGGGAGGGCGTCCCGGACGACGGCCTCGAACCGGTCCCGCCACCGGCGGCGGGCGGCGCGGGCCGGCGGGGTCAGGGCCGCCTCCCGGGTGGCGAGCAGGGTTTCAAGGGCCAGGGCGCCGGGGACGTTTTCCGTGCCCGCGCGCCGGCCGCGCTCCTGCGGTCCGCCGGCCAGCAGGCCGTGAAAGGGGCCCGGTTCCGGGCATTTGAGAAAGCCGATTCCCCGGGGGCCGCCGACCTTGTGGGCGCAGCCGCTCAAGAAGTCCGCCGCGCCCAGTCCGGCGGAGGGTTCCCGGCCCAGCCATTGCACGGCGTCGCAGAGGAAGGGGATTCCGTGACGCCGGCAGAGGGCCAGCGCTTCGCGCCACGGTTGCAGGACGCCGGTGACGTTGTTGGCGGCCATCACCGCCACCAGGGCCGGAGGGCGGCGGCGCAGCCGGGTTGCGAGCCAGTCCAGCGCCACCACGCCGGCGGAATCCACCGGGATGAAGGCGTGGCGGCCGGGGAACCAGCGGCGCGCGGCTTCGATCACGGAGGGGTGTTCCACGGCCGAAACGAGGGCTTCCGCCGGGGGCGGGGCGGTTCGGGCCGCGTGGAAAAAGGCGGCGTTGTTGCTCTCCGTGGCGCCGGAGGTCCACACCACGTCCTCGGCGCGGGCGCCCAGCCGGGCGGCAAGTTGCCGGCGGGCCTGTTCCAGGGCCCTGGCCGCCCGGGCGCCCGGCCGGTGGGGGCTGGAGGGGTTGGCGGGGAATCGCGCGGCGGCCTCCCGCCAGGCGCGGTCCGCCACGGGGTGCAGCGGGCTGGCGGCGTTGTGGTCGAAATAGCGCATGGCGGGAGGCATTGAAGCCGTCTTTCGCCCGGGCGGCCAATCGCAAATCGCCGCCACTCTGCGCTTGCGTCGGGGGGCGCGCCTGTTCAACGCTCTCGTCCGCATGCAGTTCATTCGGGACATCTATCAGGCGGCGCGGGCGGCCTCACGGCCGGTGATTTCCTTTGAGTTTTTCACCCCGAAAACCGACGCGGGAGAGCGGCGGTTTTTCGCCGAGATCATGCCCCAACTGGCTGTTTTGCGTCCGGATTACTGCTCGGTCACCTACGGCGCCGGCGGCAGCACCCGGGGGCGCACCTTCGACATGGTGGAGCAAATCCAGCGGGATTTCGGCATCCCGGCGATGGCGCATCTCACCTGCGTGGGGGCCACGCGGGAGAACATCCGGGGGCTGCTCCAGGAAGCCCGCGCGCGGGGCATTCAAAATTTGCTGGCCCTGCGGGGCGACCCGCCGGAGGGGGCGGAGCGGTTCGAGCCGGCGGCGGGCGGGTTTCGCTACGCCGTCGAGCTGGTGCGGCTGATTCGCGAGGTGGGCGGGTTTTCGATCGGCGTGGCCGGGTTCCCCGAGGGCCATCCCGAGTGCGCCGAAGGCAAACTGGCCGACTGGCGGTATTTGCGGAGCAAGGTCGAGGCCGGCGCGGATTTCGTGCTTTCGCAGCTTTTCTTCGACAACACCTGGTTTCATGAGTTTCGCGCCTATTTGACCGGGGAGCTGGGCGTGCGCGTGCCCGTGGTGCCGGGCATTCTCGCCATCCTGAACGGGCGGCAGCTTCAGCGGCTGACCTCCCTGTGCGGCGCCACCGTGCCGAAGGCGGTGAGGGACCGCCTGGTCGAGCTGGACCATGACGACGCGGCGGCGGCGGAGTACGGCATCGAACTCGCCGCCCAGCAGTGCGCGGACCTGCTGGAACGGGACGTGCCGGGGCTGCATTTCTACACCCTGAACAAGGTCCGCTCCACCCGCGCCGTGCTGCGGCGGCTGGGCCTGCGCTCATGAATCTCCGCGTTTCCGCGCTTCCGGGGTGGCTGCCGGCGGTCCTGGCGCTGTTCGCGCCGGCGGGTGGCCCGGCGGCGGAATCCGGCCCCGCCCGGCTCGCGGATTTTCCCGTCATTTTCTACAGCGTGGACGGGCTTTCGCGGGAGAGGATGGAAACGGCCCGCGCCCTGGGGGCCACGGTGATCCACAGCTACCGCCTGGGGCAGTCCGCCGACGCCCGGGAGCTGGCCTGGGAGCGGCGCTACCTGGATCTGGCGCGGCAATGCGGTTTGCGGGTGATGGTCAATCTCAACGGCGGCCACTGGCTCGAGGACGTCGGCGGCCGGGAACATCTGCGCGCGCTCGTGCGCCATTTGAAGGATCACCCCGCGCTGGCCTTCTGGTATCTGTATGACGAGCCGGACGGCCGCCACACGCCGGAGCAGGTGCGGCCGCTCTATGAGTTGTTGAAGCAGGAGACGCCCGACGTGCCGGTGGCCGTGTGCAGCGCCTGGACGGCGCATTGGGCGGCTTACACCCCGGTGCTCGATCTCACGATGACCGACATTTATCCCGTGTACGACGAGCCGTTTCCGGAGGCCCGGCTTCAGCACGTCACGGAGTTCACCCGGCGGGCCGTCTTGCAGGGGAAGCCGGTGATCCCCGTCCTGCAGGCCATCAACTGGAAATGCTTCGCGCCCCCGGGCGGGCGGGAGTACCGGGGCCACGAGGTGGCCCGGCTGCGCTATCCCGAGGCGCGGGAGATTCGCTACTGGATTTACGGCGGCGTGGCGCAGGGGGGCGTCGTGGGGGTGGCGTTCTGGTCGTACCATCACAGCGTCGAAGTCAATCCCCGCTGGATGCGCGAAACCCTTCCGCCGTTGTTGCGCGAACTCAAGGAATTCGTCCGCCTGACCGCGCCGGTTGACCGGCCCCGGGTGTTTCCCGCGCCGGCGGAGGCGCGGTTGTACCTCGCCGGATGGAAACGGCGGAGCGGCTCGTGGCTGGTGCTGGTCAACGCCGCGCCGGAGGCGCGCGACCTCGATTACCGGTTCCGGGAGGATTTCCCGGCGGGCGCGCTGGTTCCGTGGGGCGACACCCGGGCCGTTTCCGCCACCCTGGCGCGGAATCACCTCCGCGTGCGCGCCCGCCCCTGGGAGGTGTTTATCTGGAAGGTGGCGCCGGCCGCCGCCGCCGCGCCCTGATGGGTTCCGGAAACCGCGCGCGGGAAGGCGGAGACGACCGCGAAGAGCAGTTCCTTTCTTCGGCGGCGGAGAAGCAGGCGCGCGGGGGGGATCCGTCCGGGTCACCGCCGCGGCAGGCGTCCGGACACCGTGAGATGACGGTCGCTCACGGTGCGCACCGTCAGGTGGCCCAGGCCCGCTTTCGTCAGTTGCCGGCGCACTTCGTCGGGGGTGAAGGCCGCCAGGAGCGAATGGAAGAAGTCCCGCTTCAGCACCGCCGGCTCGTTCGCGGAATAGCGCTCCACCAGCTCGGCCGCCGCCTCCCGGCTGGGCGGGCGGAACAGGTCCGCCACGAACACGCACCCGCCCGAGGCGGTCCAGCGCCGAATCGCGCGCCACAACGCCGTCGGGTCGGGCAGGTGATGCAGCAGGCTGTTGCTGAAGACGACGTCGTAGCGCGATTCCGGCAGGGCGACCTCGGGGATGTGGCCGGTCACGAGCCGGATTCGTCCGGCGGCGGCCGGCTCCCGCGACAGCCGTTCCCGGGCCAGCCGGAGCATCGCCGGCGAGCCGTCCACCCCGTGGAGCCGCCAGCCCGGCAGGCGCCGGGCCAGCCGGAAGGTGAGATCGCCCGGCCCGCAGCCCAGGTCGAGCAGGGCGCCTTGCGCGGGCAGTTCCGGAAAGGCCGCGAGGAAGTCGTCCGCGATCCGCTCGTGCGGTTCGGCGAAATCGGCCTCCGCGTACGCGCGGGCCTGTTCCGCGTCCAGCATCAGTTCCGGTTCCGGTTGCCGTTCCATGCCGGCCAGTTTTGGTCCGCGCCCGCCGTTGCTCAAGCGGGAAAGCGCGGCGGGGCGGGGCGTTCGCGCCGCCGGGCGGGCCGGTTTTGCTTGTCGGGCCGGGGGGCGATGCCGGACAACGGGCGCATGATTTTCCGGACTTCACGACGCGCTTTTTTGCGGGCGGGCCCGGCGCTGTTGGGGGCGGCGGCGGGGGCGGCGGGCGCGCGCTCCGCGGGGACGCCCCGCTACCGGGCCGCCATCATCGGCCACACCGGGCACGGAGATTACGGGCACGGCTACGACCGGGTGTTCGCGGGGCTGCCGGAGGTGACGGTGGTGGCGGTGGCCGACCCCGATCCGGCGGGCGCGCGGCGCGCGGCGGAACGCTCCGGCGCGGCGCGGAGGTACGCGGACTACCGGGAAATGCTGGAACGGGAGCGGCCGGAGCTGGTCAGCGTGGCCTTGCGCCAGCCCGCCGAACATCCGGCGATCATCCGGGCCGCGGCGGCGTGCGCGAAGGGGATTTTTTGCGAAAAGCCGCTGACCGAAACGCTGCCGGAGGCGGACGCCGTGGTGGCGGAGGTCCGGGCGCGCGGCATTCCGGTGGCGGTGGCGCATCACCGGCGTTACTTCGCGGATTTTTCCCGGGCGCGGGCGCTGATCCGGCGGGGATATCTGGGGGCCGTCCGCGAGGCGCACCTGCACGGCAAGCAGGACCGGCGGGCGGGCGGCGAGGACATGATCGTGCTCGGGACGCATGATTTCGACTACCTGCGCTGGTGCTTCGGCGACCCGCGGTGGTGCGAGGCGACGGTGACGGTGGCGGGCCGCGATGCCACCCTCGCGGACGTGCGGCGGGGGCGGGAGCCGATGCGGGTGCTGGGCGACACCATCCACGCGCAATTTGGTTTTCCCGGCGGCCTGGTGGCCCGGTGGAGTTCGGTGAAGACGGCGGACGATTGGAACACCCGCCCGCTGAAGCGCGAGCGGTGGGCGTTTGAGATGCTGGGGTCGCGGCGCATTCTGGCGTGGCAATCCATCAGGGAGTTCGGCGTGCTGGATTCGCCGTTCTACCTGAATCCCGGCCGGAATCCCGCCTGGCACCCCCTGCCGCCGGCGCCGGACGATCCGGAGGCCGCCGGCATCAGCATGGGACGCAGTTTGCTGGAGGCGGTGCAAACCGGCGGCCGGCCCCGTTGCAGCGCCGCGGACGGGCGGTGGGCCATCGAGATGCTCACGGCGGTGTACCAGTCCCACCTGACGCGGCGGCGGGTGGAGTTTCCCTTGACGGACCGCCGGGATCCGCTGGGGTGAAACGACGGGGCGGGCGGCGCGGATTTTCGCCTCCGGCGGCGCCTGTTTCCGGGCGCGCTCCAGGCTCGACCTCCTCCGCGCCTTCGGCCACCATCCGGCCCCATCTATGTGTGACTCGGCCATTCAGCATCTGCTTTCGCTGCCGCCCGCGATGGCGCCGCATTTCGCGGCGTTGGAGCGGCGGCCGGCCCCCGAGTGGTTCGCGACGAACGATCCCCCGGGACGCAAGCTCGGCTCCGGCGGGGGCACGGCGCATCTGCTCGCGGCGGCGTGGCGGGCCACCGGCGGGGGGGCGTCGTTTCGGGAATGGCTGCGGGACCGCCGCAAGCTGCTCATCCACGGCGGCGGGGAGAGCCGGCGGCTGCCGGCCTACGCCGGGGTGGGCAAGCCGCTGATGCCGATCCCCGCCATGCGGTGGTCGCGCGGGCAGCGTCTCGACCAGACCCTGCTGGACCTGCAACTGCCCGCCTTCCGGCGCGTCCTGCGGCACGCCCCCGCCGAGGCGCGCGTGCTGGTGGCCAGCGGCGACGTGCTGCTCCGGTTCGGCGCGGAGCTGCCGCCGTTTCCCGGGGCCGACGTGGTGGGGCTGGGCATGTGGATCACGCCCGAGCGGGCGAAGGATTTCGGGGTGTTTTTCTCGCCCCGCACCCGGCCCGGCGAGTGGGCCTTTTTCCTCCAGAAACCCGAGCCGGCCCGGATTCGCGAGCTGGGCACGGAGCATTTGTACCTGGTGGACACCGGCATGTGGCTGCTCAGCGAGGCGGCGGTGATGCTGTTGATGGCGCGCTGCGGCTGGGACGAGGCGGCGCAACGCTTTCGCGACGAGGTCCCGGCCCGCTACGAGCTTTACGAGCAGATGGGCCTGGCGCTGGGCACGCAACCCACGCGGCCCGATCCCGAGGTGGGCCGGCTGCGCAGCGCGGTGGTGCCGTTGCCGGATCCGGAGTTTCTGCATTTCGGGACCAGCCGGCAGTGCATCGCGTCGGTGTCCGCGTTGCAAAACCGGGTGCTGGACGAGACCAAGCTCGGGTTCGCCGGCGCGCGGCGGCATCCGGATCAGTACCTCCAGAACGCCGATTTCCGCTTTCCCCTGCGCCGCGAGCAGAACCACACCCTCTGGGTGGAAAACGCCACCGTGCCGGCCTCGTGGGCGCTGGCGCACGAGCATTTCCTCACCGGCGTGCCGGACAATGACTGGTCGCTCCGCCTGCCGTCCGGCGTCTGCCTGGATTTCGTGCCGGTCGGCGAAACCGCCTTCGCGGTGCGCTTTTACGGGATGGACGACCCCTTCCGGGGGGCGTTGAACGCGCCGGAGACCCGCTGGCTGGGCCGTCCGGCGTCCGAGTGGTTCGCCGCGCGCGGTTTGGATCCGGCGGACGGCGGACGGGCGGACGCGCCCGACCTGTTCGACGCGCCGTTGTTTCCGGTGCTGGAACCCGCCGAATTGAGCGGCGCCTTTCTGGAATGGCTGATCCAGCCCGCGCCGGCGGCCGATGCCGCGGCGGCCCGGCAATGGCGGGACGCCCGGCGGCTCTCGGCGCGGGCGTTGTTGAGCGAGGCCAACGTCGCCCGGCTCTACGCCGCGCGGGCCGCGCATCGGCGGCGGATTTTGGGGCCGATGCTCCGCAACGCCCGCTGGAGCGTGTTTCTGCGGCTCGACCTCGCCTCGACCGCCCGCCTGTACGCCGAATCCGGCGAGCCGCTCCCCGCCGAGCCGGTGACGGGGGACGGCGATTGGGAACCGCTGGCGCCGGTGCACGAATACATGTTCCGCAGCGCCGTGCTCCGGGAACGCGACGATCCCGCCTGGGAGGCGGAGGAACGGCGCGCCTTCGCCCGGCTGGGGGAAATCATCATTCGCGGCACGCGCCGGGGCGATCGCCGCCCCCGCAGCGACGTCTCGGAGGACCAGATCGTCTGGGGCCGCAGCCCGGTGCGGTTGGACCTGGCCGGCGGATGGAGCGACACCCCGCCCTACTGCCTCGAACACGGCGGGCGGGTGCTCAACCTCGCGGTGGACCTCAACGGCCAGCCGCCCATCCAGGTCTATGCCCGGCGCGCGGCGCACCGGCACATCGTGTTGCGCTCGATTGACCTGGGACAGGAGGAGCGGGTCACCACCTACGAGGAGCTGGCCGATTACACCGATCCCGGCAGCGCCTTTTCCGTGGCCAAGGCCGCCCTCGCGCTGGCGGGTTTTCTGCCGCGTTTTCAGCGGGGCGAAAACCATCCCTCGCTGGCGGCGCAGTTGGCGGCGTTCGGCAGCGGCATCGAGCTGTCCCTGCTGGCCGCCGTGCCGAAGGGCTCCGGGCTCGGCACCAGCAGCATTTTGTCCGCCACCGTGCTGGGCACCCTGTCCGACCTGTGCGGCCTGGGCTGGGACCGGCACGCCCTGTTCCGGCTCACGATGGCCCTCGAACAAATGCTGACCACCGGCGGCGGCTGGCAGGACCAGGCGGGCGGGCTGTTTCGCGGAACCAAGCTGGTGGAAACCGCCCCCGGCCTCGATCAGTCACCCACCCTGCGCTGGGTGCCGGATCATCTGCTGGAAAGCGCCCTCGCCGACCAGCTCGTGCTGCTCTACTACACCGGCATCACCCGCATGGCGAAAAACATCCTGGCCGAGATCGTGCGCGGCATCTTCCTCAATTCGCCGACCCATCTGGAAATCGTGGACGCCATCGCCGCCAACGCGGGCGGGGCCTTCGACGCCCTCCAGACCGGCGATTACGACGCCCTCACCCGCGCGGTGCGGACGAGCTGGCGGTTGAACCAGCGGCTCGATTCCGGCACCAACCCGCCCGCCGTGCAGGCCCTGCTCGATCAGGTGGGCGACTGGCTGGCCGCCGCGAAACTGCTGGGCGCCGGTGGGGGCGGGTTTTTGCTGATGTTCGCCAAGGACGCCGAGGCCGCCCGGCGGATTCGCGAATCCCTTACCCGGAACCCGCCCAACGCCCGCGCCCGTTTCTGCCGTTTCAGCATCTCCCCCACCGGCCTCCAGGTGACCCGGAGCTGAGCCGGCGTTTGCGCCCGTGTTCGCGTTCCGGTTTCCCGTCAGGGGCGGAAAAGGAGGTGGAACAACCGGCCGGGTCGGGAGGGGGGCGGTCAGGGAGCCTTCCCGTCCGGGGCGGCGGCGTTGTCGTGGATGACCACCGTGCCGGCGGCGGCGTTTTTGATTCGGGCCGGGCCGGCGAAAAGGTTGTCGCTGATCACGGCGCGCCGGACGGCTTCGCCAAGGGCGATTTGCGGCCGGGGGGCGCGGAACTCGCAGCCGCGCACCAGCAGGGCGCCGCTTTCAGCCTGGATGGCGTGCCGCCCCTCCCGCCGGCGGTCCCATTGCACGAAGGTGCAATCGCTGAAACCCACCGTGCCTGGGCCGGCGATCCGGGCGATCTGGTTGCAGGGGCCCCAGAAGGCGCAATTCACGAAACGCACGCTGCCGTGGTTGCCGGCTTCCACGGCGATCATGGTCGGGTCCGGCCCGTGGAAGCTGACGAACTCGCCGTTGGTGATCAGCAGCCCGAAGGGCGCGCAATCCTCCACCACCACGGCGGTCTCGCAATCGTCCGCGCCGATGCCGAGGAAATTGCCGTTGCAGACTCCCCGCTTCGTTTTGGTGAACCGGTAGCCCACGTGGTAGCCGAAGCAGAAGGTGTTGAGCACGTACTGCCAGTCGGTCCGGCCGAAGATGAAGGCCTCGCCGTGCGCCATCTGCCACTGGCGCAGTTTCGGTTTCATGCTCCACCACGGATTGAAGTGGACGTTCTCGATCCGGCCGATGTCGTAGATCTGGTCCACCAATACGCCCCGGCGCAACGGTTGACCGTGCACGTCCCGGATGAGGTGCCGCTCGCTGCCGGTGGTGTTGATGCCGTTGTAAGGGTTGAGCAGCTCGACCGCCAGCACGGCGGGGTTCTTGCCCCGCATTCGGATGGCCCACGGATACGGTGTGGGCACGTCGTTCACCTTTTGCCCGGGGTGGTAAATCACCACCCCCTTGAGGGTGGCGTTGTGGTTCAGGGTGAGAAACGCCGGGCCGTCCTCGCGGCCCGCGCCGCCGGTGACCAGAAACGTGGTGCCGTCGTCGGTCGGCTTGGGCAGCCCCGCGTCGCGAATGCCGTTGTGCGCCGGCACCGATTCCCAGATTCCCCGCAGGGTGACCCCGGGCGGCACGTTCAGGGAGCCGGCGAAACGGTAATTTCCCCGGGGCGCGAAGACCACCCCGCCGCCCGCCGCCCGGGCGGCGTCGAGGGCGGCTTGGAAGGCCGCCGTGTCGTCGGTTTGCCCGTCGCCCCGGGCGCCGAACCGGGTGACGTCCAAGGACGGCGGGGTGTCCGCCCCCCACAAACCGGCGGCCGCCAGCAGGCCGATCCAGCGCGTGCGCGTGAAGATGGATTGCATGGCCGCAGCCTACCGAAACCGCCGTTGGACCGCCATCGCGAAGCGCGAAGTGCCGGAATCGGCCTTTCCGGGTGGCGCCGGGCGGGCGTTTTTTTTACGAAAAGAAGTGAAAACGAGGTTGTCAGAACGGAACGGGAAGCGCAGCATTCCGCCGGATTTGACGCTGGTTCCAGCGGCGGATCCCGGGGCGGTCTGGATGCCGGAGGGCGAACGGCGTAAGCCCGCGCGCTCCAAGCGATTAGCGGTCCCCGGAAAAGAGAAAAAAGACAGCAATTTGTGTTTGACATTCGGGGGCGAGCCACGTAGAAAAGGCCAACCTTTCGAGGAAACTGTAACGCTTGCGGGACCTCCATTCAGAGGAAAACGATTTATGAAAAAGTTGATAACGTGTGCCAGTCTGGCGGCTGTGGGGGCGATGACGGTCAACGCGCAGCCCATTGGCGAGCCTTCTACGTCGAAAACGTGGAGTGTCGCTGCCATCCTTCGGGGTTTTTACGACGACAACTACACCACGGGCGTGAACCATCCGGTGCCCGGGGGGCGTCCCGGCAAGGATGAGAGCTGGGGGGTGGACGTGCGTCCTTCCGCGGCGTTCAACTACATCCAGGACATGACCACCATGCAGTTGCGGGTGGACTACAGTCTCCGTTGGTACGAGGCGCGCGAAGACAACGAGTACGATCAGACGATCGTGGCGAATGCCCAGATAACCCACGATATTGACGAGACCTTCCGGGTGGAGGCGCGGGATCAGTTCGCTTACAGCGACGAGCCCGGCGTCCTTGAGCCGGGGGTGGTGACGAGCTTCTACCGCACGGATGCCACCAACTGGCGGAACTACGCGGGCGCCACGGCGCTGAAGGATTTCAGCGACACGATGGGCATGGGGTTCAACTACGCGGGGCGGATCTACGATTACAAGGAAGACGGCGCGGGCAGCCGGTCGGCCTTGCTGGATCGCTTTGAGAACAAGTTCGCGGTGGACGGCCGCTGGCACTTCCAGCCGACGGCCACGGCGCTGGTGGGCTACCAGTTCGGCTTCACCGACATGACCAGCGATGATCTGCTCTCGAATCCGGGCGCGATCGGGATCCCGCCGGGGGCGATCCAGCAGGCGGACTACCGCAACCGGCGTTCCCATTACGGGTACGTGGGGATCAATTACGATATGAGCGAGAAGCTCAGCACCCAGGCCCGCGTCGGGGTGCAGTACGCCGACTACTACAACGCCGACGAGGACTACGTGGGGCCGTACGTGGAGTGGGCGCTCTCCTACTGGTACATGGAGGGATGCCGAGCCATGCTCGGCGTGACCAGCGGCATCTATCCCACCGACTTGGGCATGGCCAACGGAAGCGCGGGGATCACCCTCGGTTCCCAGTCCACGATGGTTTACGTCGGAGTTTCCCATCAGATCATGCCACACCTCACGGCTTACGTTCGCGGGTCGTGGCAGGGCTCCAAGTACCAGGGTGGCCCGTATGATGATGAGCGGGACAACTACTGGACGGCGGACGTCAATCTCACTTACGAGCTGACCACCTACGCGGCGGTGGAAGTGGGATACCTCTACGACGATTTGGATTCCAACATCCTGCAGCGGGGATATGACCGGAATCGCTGCTATTTCGGTATCCGTGCCACCTACTAAGCATACGGCTTGAATGTTTCCGGGAGGCTGGGTGCTTCAATCTAGCCTCCCGTTTTCTTTCTCATGCAATCTTCCGCATCGTCTCCACAGGCTTCTCCTCAGAGCGAGTTTCACTTCCTCGACTACTGGCGCATCATCCGAATTCGCAAAACGGTCATCCTGGCCGTCTGGCTGCTGGTGGTGTTGACCACGGCGGGGGTCACTTTTTTGCTGGAGCCCACCTTCAGCAGCTTCGTCCGGATCGAGATTCAAAAAGACGTCAAGGACATCACTCCCATCGGCGGCCAGCAGGTGGATCCGGTGTACGATCCCTACTTCATGGCCACCGAATTCGAAAAGATCGTCTCCACGGCGGTGCTCATGCCGGTCATCAACACCACCACCAACGCGGCGGGGGAGAAGTTGAAGCCGGAAGACCGGTTCATCCCCAAGTGGTCAAAGCGGCTGGGATTGAAGGATGGCCAGTTGCTGACGGAGCAGCAGGCCTTTACGTACCTGAAGAAAAACATCACGGTCGAGCAATCCCGAAACACCAAGCTGGTGGAGATCACCGTGTTCAGCCCGGATCCTGACGAGGCGGCCACGATCGCGAATCTGGTGGCGGCTTCCTACCGGAACTGGCGGCAGAACAGCCGGCAGATCAACGTCCAGCACGCCATCCAGATCCTCAAGGACAACCTCAAGCAGCAGGACGAGGAGGTGAACCGGCTTCAAAAGGAGGTGAACGACCTGCGGGTGAAGTTGAACATCCCCGACACGATGGCCAACAGCGCGGCGGCCAATCCGGTGTCCATGGAGCGCGAGCGTCTGAGCACCCTGTTGCAGAGTCTGGGCACCGTGCGGCAGAACCTGGTTTACTACGAGTCCATGCTCAAGGAGCTCAAGCGGCTGGCGCAGGAGGGACCGGAGGCCCTGCGGGACGCGGTGCTGACCGTGCTGCCGACGGAGCAGATTTTGCCCAAGCGCCTTGATGACTTGGACATGCTGGAGCAGCAGTTGGCCAAGCTGCTCAGCGATTATGGCGAGGAAAACCCCGACGTGGTCCGCGCCAAACGAATGAAGCAGGCCGTCGAAGCGGAAATCAGCCGTCGGCTCAAAGGCATCGTGGACGGATTGCAGGCCAACGTGAACACGTGGCGGGCGCGCTACGAGGAGGTCAGCAACCAGGTGGCCGTGGCCAAGGCCCAAGTGGCCAAGGAAGCCAGCAAATACAGCCAGTATTTCGAAAAGAAGCGGGAGCTGGAAAACAAACGCCGCGTGCGGGACGCCGTCTTCATGCGCACCTTGCAGGAGACCATTGACGCGTCGCTTCCCACCTCATCCATCGTGCGGGTGATTGATCCGGCGGTTCCGTCGCCGAATCCGGTGCGCCCGAATCTCATGCTCAATTTGATCGCGGGCGGGGTGCTGGGCTTGATGCTGGGCATCGGTCTGGCCTTCTTCATCGAGTATCTCGACACCAGCGTGAAGACCATTGATGACGTGGAACGCACGATGGGCACCACGGTGGTGGGCGTGATCCCGCAGAACATCGGGCTGCTTTACAAGGAGGGCCCGGACAGCCCGCACGCGGAAGCCTACCGGGTGTTGCGCACCAACGTGCTGTTCTCGCGCAAGGATCCCAACGGCAACACCATTACCGTGGTCAGCGGCGGCGCGGGCGAAGGCAAGTCCACCACCATCTTCAATCTGGCGACCGTCTTCGCCCAGAACGGCGAACGGGTGTTGCTGGTGGATTCCGACCTCCGTCGTCCGAGCCTGCACAAGTTCCTGGGGGTTTCGAACAGCGTCGGCCTGACCAACTATCTGTTGAAGCAGAACACCTTGGAGGAGGTCATTCAGACCACTCCGTTGGCCACGCTGGACTTTCTGCCCAGCGGCAAGCTGCCCAGCAGCGCGCTGGGCATCATCAACTCGCCGCGCATGAAGGAGCTGGTGGACGAGGTCCGCAACCGCTACGACTTCGTCTTCTTCGACGCGCCTCCCATCATGGGCGTGAGCGACGCGTCCGTGCTGGCCAGCTTGGTGGACATGGCCTTGCTGGTGGTGCAGTACCGCAAGTACCCGCAAACCATGACGCTGCGCGCGAAGCAGATGGTGGAGAAGGTGGGCGGCAACCTGCTGGGCATCGTGTTGAACAACATCAACATTTCGCAGGATTCCTACTACTACTACTACAGCGGTTACTACTACGATTATTACTACGGCTCTCACAGCAAGGACGGGAAGCGCCGCAAGCGCTCCAAGTCGCGCAAATCCGGCCGCAAGGAAAAATCGCAAAAGGCCGCGCCGCCGGCCGCGGGGGCCGAGTCCGCCGGGGAACCCGCCGAGCTGGATCAGAAATTCTGAGGTCGAAATCAGGAGATTCGACGCGTAATCTACAGGGAAGACGAAAACGCATCATGAAGCAAATGAGTCAAAGGGGTTTCCGGATTTGGATGATGATGATGGCGGTGGGGGGGCTGCTGTGGACCACCGGTTGTAACAGCACGCAGGTTTACCATCGCACGGCGGACGAAAAGACCGCGCAAAAAAAGGAATCCCCCTACGGGATTGACGTCATCCGGGTGGGCGAACGCCTTCAGATCATCTTCCGGGACATTCCCAATCCCCCGGAACCGGTCGAACAGATGGTGCGGGATGACGGCACGATCAGCCTGCCCTTCAATCAGAGCATCCAGGCCGCCGGAAAACGGGTGGACCAGTTGGAGCACGAAATTCGTGATCTCTACTTGGGCAAGTACTTCAAGCGGGTCAGCGTGACCGTGCGCATCGCGGGGCGGGTGATTCACGTGGGCGGCTACGTGCGCAACCCCGGCCGGTACGATTACGCGGGCAAGATGACCGTGCTGGACGCCATCAAGGTGGCGGGCGATTTCAACGAATTCGCCAAACGATCCCGCGTGCGGGTGACCCGGGTGGACGGTTCGGAGCTGATTGTGGATTGCAAGAAAGCCATCAAGGATCCGACCTACGACGCGCCCATTTACCCGGGGGATGACGTGTATGTGCCGAAGAAGAAGTTGTGACGATCCTGCTCCAACTGCTGGATGACGAGACGGCGGGCCGGGAGATTCCGGCGCGCCGTTTTCCGTTTGTCGTGGGACGCGCGGCGCGGGCCGATTTGCGATTGACCCACGCCGGCGTGTGGGAACGGCATTTCTCGCTCGACGCCGGGTCCTCCGCGGGCATCCGGTTGCTGGCCGGGGAAGGCGCCATCACCCGCGTGAACGGCGAGCCGGTGACGGAAACCGTGCTGCGCCCCGGCGACGTGATCGAAGCCGGCGGCGCGCGCCTGCGGTTCTGGTTGGGGCCGGTGGCGCAAAAGGACCTGCGCTGGCGCGAGTGGCTGGTCTGGAGCGGGCTGGCGGCGTGGGTGCTGGCGGAATTGCTGCTGCTGGCCGCGCTGCCGCGTTGAATTTTCCCTTCCGCGCGCCGAAGCCCGGCGCCATGCGTTTTCTGATTTTTCTTCCCGCTGCCCGGCAGGGCGACGCTTGCGGAAAACATGGACGCCGCCGGGGCGGGGCGTTACGGTGCGGGCCATCAACCCGTTGATTGCACGATGAAAACGCATGCCTTGCCGGTCGCGGCCGCGCTGGTCGCGGCGTTTCCGGTTTCCGCCGGCCCCCTGCTGTGCGCGGAGGGCCACCCCCGCGTGGTCTTGATCCGCCAGGCCGGCCTGACGGCGGCCGAGGAAAACGCGCTCCAAGAGCTGGCCGCCACCCTGCGCGAGATCACCGGCGCCGAGTTTCCGATCCGGGACGCCATGGTCCAGACGCCGCCCCACGCCATTCTGGTGGGACCGGGCCCCGCGGCGCGGGCGGCCTTTCCCGACGTGCCGTGGGACGCGCTGGGCGACGAGGAAATCATCCTCCGCTCGCGCGACGGACGGTTGCTGGTGGCGGGCGGCCGACCGCGCGGCACGCTCTACGCCGTCAGTCACCTGCTGCAACGCTATTGCGGCGTGCGCTGGTGGACGCCGTGGGCGTCCCGCATTCCGAAGCGCACCACCCTGCGCCTCCCCGAGCTGAACGTGCGTTACGCGCCGGTGTTCGAATCGCGGGACCCGTTCTGGTATCCGGCCTTCGATCCCCGCTGGGCGGTGCGCAATTTTTCCAACAGCCAGTCGGCCCGCATCCCGTCCGAGTGGGGCGGTTGCATCCGGTATCGCGGTTTCGTGCACACGTTTTACGCGCTGGTTCCGCCCGGGGAGTATTTCGCGAAGCACCCGGAGTGGTACAGCCTGATTGACGGCAAACGCACCGCCGACCACGCCCAGCTCTGCCTGACCAACCCCGAGCTGCGCGCCTTCGTGGTCGAGCGGGTCAGGCAATGGCTCCGCGAATCGCCCGACGCGAAGATCATTTCCGTCTCGCAAAACGACTGGCACCGGCCCTGCCAATGCGACGCCTGCCGGGCGCTCGACGAGGCCGAGGGCAGCCACGCGGGCACGATGATTGATTTCGTGAACCACATCGCCGCCGCCATCGAGCCGGAGTTCCCGGACGTGGCCGTGGACACCCTGGCGTATCAATACACCCGCAAGCCGCCCAGGACGCTGCGGCCCCGGCCCAACGTGATCGTCCGGCTCTGCTCCATCGAGTGCAATTTCCGCGAGCCGCTGGAGTCGCCGGCCAACGCCTCCTTCGGCGACGATTTGCGCGGCTGGGCGGCCATCTGCAACCGGCTTTACGTGTGGGATTACACCACCGATTTCGCGCACTACCTCCAGCCGCACCCGAACTGGTTCGTCCTCGGGCCGAACGTCCGTTTCTTCGCCCGGAACCACGTCAAGGGGCTGTTCGAGCAGGGCGCGTATCAGAGCTACGGCTCGGAGTTCAGCGAGCTGCGCGCCTGGGTGCTGGCGCAGCTCCTGTGGGATCCGAGCCGGGACGACCGCGCGCTGATCAACGAATTCCTCGACGGCTACTACGGCCCGGCGGCGCCCTTCATCCGCGAATACCTGGCGCTGATGCACGAGGCCTCCGCCGGCTGGAAGCTCACCTGTTTCGCGCGGACCGACGCGCCGTTTCTGCGTTTCGAGCCGCTGGCCCGCGCCGAGGCCCTCTGGCGTCGGGCGGAAGCGGCGGTGGCGGACCGCCCCGACCTCGTCCCGCGCGTGCGGCTGGGGCGCATCTGGCTGGGATACGCCTGGCTGAGCCTGTGGGACAAGCTCCGCGCCCAATGCGCGGACGCCGGGGCCGAATGGCCGCTGCCGGCGAAAAAGGCGGAATTCGCCCAACAATGGCTGGGCTGGACCCGCGCCACGCCGGACCTGCCCTGGACCCGGATCACCCGCCTCCGGGAGCGCGGCGTCACGCCCGCCGAATGGGTCGCTTCCCTGCCCGGAATGAAAGCCGCCCGATAGCGTCCTTCACGACGGCGCGATTCGGGGCCGCCGTTTCGGGCGGGTCGTGGCGGCCGCGAAAAAAGGCGGTTTTCCGCGGCCGGGCGGCGCCGGGGAATTTTTTCCGGCGGTCGCGCCTCCCGACGCTTTACAGCCGGACCGGCGGTGCTAGAGTCCGACGCATGACCGCGCCGTACGACGAGACCGAATTCATTGACCATGATTTGGAGGGCGGCAAGGCCGCGGAAACCGCCGCGTCGGGCGCCTTGAGGGGCGCGGCCACGCCGCCGCTCGGGGGCGCCGCTCCCGCCCCCACCCGCGAGGAACTGGAGAGCCAGTTGGGTTCCACGCAGGACCGGCTCAATGAACTGCGCCGGTTGCAGGAGCAGTTGGAGGCGGAGCGGGCCAACATCGAGGAAACCCGCCGCCGCCGGGCGGAATTTGAAAAGGGGCGGGAGGAAGTGCTGGCCCATCTCACCCGCGGCATCGGGCTGCTGGAAAAGGCGGAATTCGAATCCCGCCGCCGGGCGGAGCAACTGGCCCGCACCCTCGAGGACTTCCGCGCCCGGCTCGAGGAGGTCCAGGCCATCAACGAGGAGCGCTGGTCGGCGGAGAACTTTTCCGTGGAACTCACCGCCGCCCTGACCGCCGTCGAGAACGCCCGCGTGGAGTGGCAGTCGGCCCGGATGAAATGGCCCCTGCTCGACGGCGAGAACGCCGAAACCGACGAGGAACCCCGGCCCGCCGCCGCCGCGCGCCCGCTGACGGAACTGGGCTTCTGGGAGCTGTGCCGGCTGGGGCTGGCGGTGTCCCTGCCGGTGGCGGTGGTGGCGTTGATCGGCGTGGGACTGCTGGCGGCGGTGCTGCTCCGGCAATAAAGGTGCGCTGCGGTCATGGCCCTCTTCCAGAAAAAGCGCGATCCGATTCTCGAGCAGGAGGCCCGGTTGAAGAACGAGCTGGCCGCGGTGGAGGCGCGGATTCGCAAGCTGGACGCCGAACTCCGGCGGCAGGCCGGGGCCGGACCGAAGCCGCGCTCCTCCGCCCGCCCCGGCCGGACCGAAGCGGCCCCGGCCGGTCCGCCGGTGGGGGAATCCGGTCTGGAGGATTTGCGTCCTCCGGGCGCGCGAAACCCCTTTGACGCGGGCGGCGCCCCCGCCCGGTTCAACGCGCGGGGAGTGGCCCGGTTCGATCTGCCCGCCACCGTGCGCCGCGGGTTGGAGCGGTTGCGCGGCCGGCCGCCCCGCAATCCCCGCCTGGTGACCTACCTGGCCGCCGGCGGCATCGAGGGGCTGCCGGCGCTGCGTCACGAACGCCGCGTGGCCCGCAACCGTTTCCTGCTGGCCTGCGGCGGGTTGATGATCGTCTTCCTCGGCATCTTTTACTGGTGGATGCGGTGACCGGGACTTTTTGGCGGACGGAGCTGCCCACGGCGTGGGGCCGGTTCACCGCCCTGTTTGCCTCCCGGGGCCTGGCGCGCCTCTGGTTTCCCGGCGCCGCTCCCGCCCGGTTCGGAACGGCGGAATCGTCCTCCCCGCCCGCGGATTTTCCCCGCGCCGATCCGGCCCGCTGGAAGGCGCAAACGGAAGCGGCCCTGACCCGCGCGTTGCGAGGCGCGCCGCCGGAGACGCTGCCGCCCCTGGACTGGCCGCTGGGCGGCACGCCCTTTCAGGTGTCCGTCTGGCGGGCGCTGCTCCGCATTCCGCCGGGCCGCCCCACCACCTACGGCGCGTTGGCGGCGCGGCTGGGGCGTCCGGGCGCGGCGCGGGCCGTGGGCGGCGCCTGCGGCGCGAATCCCGTCCCCGTGCTGATCCCCTGCCACCGGGTGCTGGCCGCCGGCGGCGGGCTGGGGGGCTTTTCGGCGGGACGGGAATGGAAACGCCGCCTGCTGGCCGTGGAAGCCGCCACTGATTGGCCTGATTGCCCATGACCCTGCTGGAAATCGTCTCCCTGCTCATCACGCTCACGGCGCTGTTCAGCTACGTGAACTTCCGCTTCATCCGGCTGCCGACCACCATCGGCGTGATGCTCGTGTCGCTGCTCTTTTCGCTGGGGCTGATCGGTCTGGGCTTTTTCCAGCCGGGCCTGGCGGCCACGGCCAAGGCGTGGCTGCATCAGTTCGATTTCGACGCCGCCCTGCTGCAGGGCATGCTCAGCTTCCTGCTGTTCGCCGGCGCGCTGCATCTGAACCTCGGCGACCTGGCCCGGCAGAAATGGATCATCAGCGCGCTCGCCCTGGGCGGCGTGGCCCTGTCCACCCTGCTGGTGGGCACGGCGATGTACGGCCTGCTCGGCGCGCTGGGCATTCCGCTCAGTTACGCCTGGTGTCTCGTCTTCGGCGCCCTGATCTCGCCCACCGATCCCATCGCCGTGCTGGGCATCCTCAAGACCGTCCGGGTGCCGCGCAGCCTCGAAACCAAGATCGCCGGCGAATCCCTGTTCAACGACGGCGTGGGCGTGGTGGCCTTCATCGTGCTGCTCGAAATCGCCCACGGCGGCGGCGACGTTTCCCTCGGCCACGTGGCGGCGTTGTTCCTCGAAGAAGCCGTGGGGGGCGCGTTGTTCGGCTGGCTGGCGGGCTACGTGACCTACCGGCTGCTGAAGAGCGTGGACAATTACCAGGTCGAGGTCCTGCTCACCCTCGCGCTGGTGATGGGCGGCTACGCCCTCGCCTCGGCCCTGCATCTGTCCGGACCGATCGCCATCGTCGTGGCCGGCCTGTTCATCGGGAATCACGGACGCAGCTTCGCCATGAGCGCCGACACCCGCGAACACCTGGACACCTTCTGGAAGCTCGTGGACGAAATCCTCAACGCCCTGCTGTTCGTGGCCATCGGGCTGGAGGTGCTGGTGTTGACCTTCACCCCGGCGCGCTTCCGGGCCGGGTTGCTGGCCATCCCGGTGATCCTCCTCGCCCGCTGGATCAGCGTGGGCCTGCCGGTCAACGTCCTGCGGCGCTGGCGGCGGTTCACCCCGGGCGGCGTGACGTTGATGACCTGGGGCGGCCTGCGCGGCGGCATCTCCGTGGCCCTGGCCCTTTCGCTGCCGCCCGGGCCCGAGCGCGAAACCCTCCTGAGCGTGACCTACCTCGTCGTGGTCTTCTCCATCCTCGTCCAGGGCCTCACGGTCAAACCCCTGGCCCGGCGACTGCTCGGGCCCGCGCCAAGTTCTGACGGAGCGGCAACCGACACGAACCCGGGCCGCGCCGGTTGACCCGTCAAGGAAGATCATTCGGCGCGGAATGCGGAGTCACCCGGACGCCGGGGCGGGAGCCCCGACCTCCCACGGGCGGTCGCATGTCGCCCCCTTCCCGCGGACCGGCTCCCGGCCGGCGGAGGGGGGCGCCTCGCGTCGGCGGCTGCGACGGGAGGCGCGCGCGGCTTTTCTCCCGCCTTTTTGGCTTGCTTGGGGCGGGGAATCTGTTAGGAAGACCCGCTCGTCGTGAGCAACGAACGAACAGCCAGGCTCGGGGTGCTGGGATCCGGGAAGGGATCGAATTTCGTGGCCATCGCCGACGCCTGCGCGCGCGGCGGGCTGGCCGCGGAGGTCGCGCTCGTGTTGAGCGATGTGCCCGACGCGGGCATCCTGGCGCGGGCCGCCGAACGCGGCATCCCCGCGCGCCATCAGCCGCCGGGCCGGTTCCGGACCAAGCTCGACGAAACGACCGAAGCCGCCTGGGTGGCGGCGTTGCGGGAGGCCGGGGTGGACTGGGTGGTGCTGGCCGGGTTCATGCGCATCCTGAAAGGGCGCTTTCTGGAGGCGTTTCCCCTGCGGGTGGTGAACATCCACCCGTCCCTGCTGCCGTCGTTTCCGGGCTTGGAAGCATGGAAGCAGGCGCTGGATTACGGCGTCAAATACACCGGCGTCACGGTGCATCTGGTGGACGCCGGGGTGGACACCGGCCCCATCGTGCGCCAGGCCGCCGTGCCGGTGCGGGACGACGACACGCCCGCCCGTCTCCACGCGCGCATTCAGGAGGTGGAGCACCGGCTCTACCCCGAGGCGCTGCAAGACCTCGTCACCGGACGGGTGCGGGTCGAGGGACGGCGGACGTTCCGAACGCCGGGCGCCTGAAGCGGGCGGCGGCGAGATGAGTCTTTTGCGGCGAACCGGGCTCCCCGGGAGGGCGGTTCGCGACCAGAACGATGAAGAAAGCGAAACAGAAACTGCTGCGCCTCGGCTTGCCCAAGGGCAGCCTCCAGAACGCCACCATCGAGAAGATGGCCAAGGCCGGGTATCACATCTCGGTCTCGAGCCGTTCGTACGTGCCCTACGTGGATGATCCCGAGCTGGAAATCCGCTTCATCCGGGCGCAGGAAATCAGCCGTTACGTCGAGCACGGCTACCTGGACGCCGGCATCACCGGCTATGACTGGATTCACGAAAACCGCTCGAAGGTCCACGAGGTGGGCGAGTTCATCTTCAGCAAGGCCACCAGCCGGCCGGCCCGCTGGGTGCTGGCGGTGCCGGAGGAATCGCGCGTCCGCTCGGTGAAGGATCTCGAAGGCAAACGCATCGCCACCGAGGTGGTGAACATCACCAAGGCCTACCTGCGCAAAAACAAGGTCAAGGCGGAGGTGGAATTTTCCTGGGGCGCCACGGAGGTGAAGGCCCACGAGCTGGTGGACGCCATCGTGGACATCACCGAGACCGGCTCCTCGCTGCGCGCCAACAAGCTGCGCATCGTGGACACGCTGATGACCTCGACCCCGCGCCTGATCGCCAATCACGCCTCCTGGAAGGACGCGTGGAAGCGGTCGAAGATCGAGATCCTCGCCCTCCTGCTCCGGGGCGCGCTGGAGGCGGAATCCAAGGTGGGCCTCAAGATGAACCTGCCCGAAAAACGCCTCGCCGGCCTGCTGAAGGCCCTGCCCGCCCTGCGCAACCCCACCATCTCCCATCTCAGCCTCGAAGGCTGGGTGGCGGTGGAAACGGTGATTGACGAAAGCGTCGTGCGGGAGATGATTCCCCGGCTCAAGGCCGCCGGGGCGGAAGGAATCATTGAATATCCTCTGAACAAGGTGGTATATTGAACTGCGGCGACCACGCCGAGAGACCAACGAACGAATATGGGTTCACTGAAAAAACGCCGGAAGGCCAAGATCAACAAACACAAGCGCCGGAAGAAGCTTCGCGCCAACCGGCACAAGAAACGCACCTGGCAGAAGTAGCCCCGCGTCCGGGCTTCCTGCTCTTTTCGAGGCAAGCGCAGTTCCCGTCGCGGGCTGCGCTTTCCTTGCTGCCATGAGCATGCGTCCCGTCATCCCCCTTTGCCGCCTGCTGCGGTTCGGCCTGCTGGGAGGGCTCCTCGCCCTGGCCGGCTGCGGCGGCTGGCGCACGGTTCACACGCCAAAGGCCGCCCGCGGTGAACGGCCCGGCGACGCCGAGCTGGACCGGCGCGCCGAGGCGTGGGCGCGGTTTGCCACCGGCGTGGTGGACGACGGCTTGGCCGAATCGGATCGCGCCCTGGAAGAATACCGGCGCTCCCTGGAGGCCGATCCCTCCCATGAGGCCCTCGCCATTGACCTCGCCCGGCGTTACCTCCGGCGTCACCAGCCGGAGGAGGCCATCGCCGTGCTGCAACAGGTGGTGGACCACGGACGCCCCTCCGGCCGCGTCTATGGCTGGCGGGGCTGGGCGAGGGACGCCGCCGGGGAGACGGAGGCGGCGCGGCGGGATTTCCGGGAGTGCGTGCGACGGCTCCCGGGGCGCTTCCTGGGCTGGCGGGGGCTGGCCAGCCTCGCCTATCAGGCCGGGGACGCGAAGGCGGCGTTGAAGGTGCTCGACCGGGCCGCCCGCCAGCGGGACGTGGACGCGGCGTTCCTCGTGGATCTGGCGGACATGCTGGCCCTGGGCGCCCGGGAAAAAGTCCTCACCAACGACCAGGTCAAGGAGCGCATCAAGACCGCCCTGGACCGCGCCCGCCGGCTCGGCGTTTCGCACCCGGATTTGCTGCGGCGGATGGGCGCCCTGTACGAGGCCGGCGGTTGCCTGAACGAAGCCATCGCTTCGTATGAAGCCCTGCAACGCGCGCTGGCCTCCGCGAATCCCGCGCTGCGCATCCTCATTCACCAGCGGCTCTTCCAGCTTTACCGGCAGACGGGCGACGCAAAAAAGGCCGCGGGCCAACTCCAGGCCATGCTCGACCTCAACCCCACCAACCCGCAGACCCGCCTCATGATGGCCCAGTTCGCCATCGAGCGGAAGGACTACGCCCAGGCCGCCGAGCAGTTGCGCCAGTTGCTCCTGCTGAACCCCGAATTCGAGCCCGCTTATTATCAGTTGGCCGGTTTGGAGCTCACCCTCGGTCGTCCCCGGGAGGCCCTGGCCACGCTTGACCGCGCCCGGCAGCGGTTTCAGCCCGGCTTCCCCCTCGAATTTTACTCCGGCCTTGCCGCGCTCGCGCTTGATCATTACACGGACGCCGTCAAATACCTCTCCCGCGCCGAAATCCTCGGCAAGGTGGACAAACCCGCCCAACTGGACGCCTTTTTCTACTTCCAGCTCGGCGCCGCCCATGAACGGCTGAAGCAGTTCGACGAAGCGGTCCGCTGCCTGAAAAAATCCCTCGAGCTCGATCCCGAAAACGCCCCCGCCCTGAACTACCTCGGCTACACGTGGGCCGACCGCGGCGAGCACCTCGCCGAGGCCCGCAAGCTGATCGAAAAAGCGGTCGCGCTCGAACCGGACAACCCCGCCTACCTCGACAGCCTGGGGTGGGTGCTCTTCAAACTGGGCCGGATGGAGGACGCGCTGGTTCCGCAGCTCCGCGCCGTCAAACTCCAGAAGGAACCCGACGCCACCCTGCTGGAACATCTCGGCGACATCTACTCCGCGCTGGGCCGCGCCGCCGAAGCGCGCGACGCCTACACCCGCTCCCTGGCCGTCCAGGCCAACGAAGAGGTCCAACGCAAGCTGGAAGGCCTGCCCCGGTGAGCAACCCCGGATTCCACCGCTTCCGCCGGCACTACACCCGCGATGAAGCCCGCGCCCTGCTGCCCCGCGTGCGCGCGTGGATCATCCGCCTCCGCGAGCTGCAACCGCTCCTCCACCACCACGGCGAAAACGTCGCCCACCTGCTGAAAGGCGGGCGCGACGCCGGCGGACCGGAGGTCAACCACTGGGTCAAGGCCCTTACCCACACCGCCGCCATCGCCCGCCAGTTCGACCGGCACGAAATTCAGCTCAAGGACCTGGAACGCGGCCTGGTGGATTTCCCCTCCTTCTACGCCGGCCGCGAAGTCTTCCTCTGCTGGGAGGAAGGCGAGGACGACATCGAGTTCTGGCACGACCTCGACGCCGGTTTCGCCGGGCGCAATCCCTGCGGATGACCGGCGGAAATCCGCGGCTTTCGGGCGGCCCTTCCCGCAAAAGGGCTCGCCGTGCCCGCCGGCCTTCGGGAAAACTGGGGGGCGTGAGCGCGTCGCCCTCCAGTGGTCGCGTCCGGTTGCTGCCGTTGGACCGGACGCTGGAACTGCCCCTCGGCCAGCCCCTGCGCGAAGCCCTCTTCGCGCACGGGGTCGAATTCCCGTGCGGCGGGCGCGGGCGCTGCAAAGGCTGCCGGGTGCGGGTGCTCCGGGGCGAGCTGCCGCCCACGGCGGAGGACCGCGCCCGCCTGACCGAATCCGAACTGGCCGCCGGGTGGCGGTTGGGCTGCCGGGCCGTGGTGCGCGGCGATCTCACCCTCGAAGTGGGCCAGTGGGAGACGCCGGTGCTGAGCGACGATTCCCGGCTGGAATTCCCCCCCCGCGACGGTCTGGGCGTGGCGGTGGACCTGGGCACCACCACCCTTGCCGTGCAATTGCTCGATCTGGCCACCGGCCACGTGCTCGGCGTGGAAACCGCCCTGAACGCCCAGGCGGTGCACGGCGCCGACGTGATGAGCCGCCTGCACTTCGCCGTGCACGAGCGCGGCGGCGGGACCTTGTGCCGCCTCATCCGCGAACAAATCGGCGGGCTGGTGACGAATCTGGGCGCGGCGGACGACCGGCTCGCGCGCCTCCGCGAAATCGTGCTGGTGGGCAACGCCGCCATGCAGCACCTCTTCTGCGGCTGGGACGCCACCCCGCTGGCCGAGGCCCCCTTCGAGCCGAAGCCCCACGACGAAGCCCGCTTCACGACGGCGGAACTCGGCTGGCCCGGCGCGGCCACGGTGCGGTTTCTGCCCGGCATGGGCGGGTTCGTGGGCAGCGACGTGCTGGCCGGCGTGCTGGCCACCGGGCTGCACCGGTCGGAGCGGCTCGCGGCGCTGATTGACCTCGGCACCAACGGCGAAATCGTGGTGGGCCATCGCGAACGAATCCTGTGCGCCTCGACGGCGGCCGGCCCGGCCTTCGAAGGCGCCACCATCCGCATGGGCATGCGCGCCACCACCGGCGCCATCACGGAAGTGACCCGGCGCGACGGCCGCCTGGAATGCCGGGTGCTGGGCGGCGGCGCGCCCCGGGGCATCTGCGGCAGCGGCCTCGTGGACGCCGTGGCGGGCGCGCTCGAACTCGGCCTCATCACGCCCGCCGGCCGGATCGCCGGCGATCGTCCGCTGGAGCTGCTTCCACCGGTGACGCTCGATCCCCGGGACGTGCGCGAGCTGCAACTGGCCAAGGGGGCCATCGCGGCGGGCGTGCGGCTGCTGGCCGGGCGCTTCCCCGGCGGGCTCGACGCCATCGGCGCGGTCCACTTGGCGGGCGCTTTCGGCAATTACATCAGCCGCGCCAACGCCCGCCGCATCGGGCTGCTGCCCTTCCCGCCGGAACAGGTGATTCCCGCCGGCAACACCGCCCTGCTCGGGGCCAAGATGGTCCTGCTCCGCGCCGTGGATTTCGCCGCCCTCTGGCCGGAACTGCGCCTCCGCGTCGAGCATGTCCCGTTGAACGAAGACCTCCGGTTCCACGAGGTGTACGTCCAGGAAATGGCCTTCCCCCCCCGCGAATCGTAGCGCGCCTTCCCCCCGCCCCCTCACGGGGCGGCTTCGGCGTTTCACGAGGCTTCCTCCCGTCCTCTGATTCGCGGCCGTTTCACCGGTTCCCCGCGCGCCCGGAAGCCGGACGGGAGCACTTCTTTCCGCGCCCTCCGGCGGCTCCGGTTCACGCCGGCGGCGGGCCGGGCTTGCGGTTGCCCGTCAATGCGGCCGGCAGCACGGTGAACACCACGGCCACGGCCAGCGTCAGGGCCAGCGCGCCCAGCGCGCCGAAGTGGACCACCGGCGGAAACGACGCGCCGCACAGCAGCAGAAACGTCACCACCAGAATGACCGAGGTCCACACGACGGGCCGCGCCTTCACCCGGAACGCCGCCGCCAAGGCCGCCTCCGCGTCCAGGCCGGCCCGGCGTTCCTCGCGCCACTGGGTCACGAGGTGGATCGAATCGTCCACCGCCAGCCCCAGCGTCACCGCCGCGACCATCACCGTGAGCGAGTTCAGCGGAACGCCGGCCAGCGCCGCCGCCGCCCCGGCCAGCAGGACCGGCAGGAGGTTGGTGGCCACCACCCAGAGGGCCAGTCGCGCGGAACGCCACAGCAACGCCAGCGCCAGCCCGATGCTGACCAGCGTCAGCCACAGACTGCGCGTCTGGCTGCGCAAGATCCGCTGGTCCGCTTCGAGGATGGAATGCAGGCCCGCCGCCGCGGAGACGGTCACCCCCGGCGGCGCGGATTCCCGGGCCAGCGCCACCACGCGATGGATCATCGCGAGGTACTCCTTCACCGGCAGGTCCGGCGTGCGCACCACCAGGTACGCCGTGCGCTGGGCGGGATCGGCCAGGGCCGCCAGAAACGGGTAATGGGCGGATTTCAGCGCCAGCACGAACATCCCCAGCAGGAGCCGGTTGTCCGGCAGCCGCAACGAGCCGGGGCGTTCGCCCTCCCAAATCTGGTTCATCATCGCCAGCAGCGAGGCGTAGGAGTACACCCCCGACGGCTCCGGCAGGGCGGCCACCTTGGCGTGCACCGATTCGAGGTATTTGAGGAAGGCCAGATCGTTCACGCCGTTGGTCCGGCCGGTGTCGAACTCGATCTGGACCACGTTGATGCCGCCGTACACCCGGTTCAGCGCCTCCATCGCCCGGCGGGTGGGGCTGTGCGGGCTGAGAAATTCCACCGCGCGGATGTCGGTCCGGATGAAGCGCGTCCCCGCCGCGCCCGCCACGAACAGCACCGCCGCCCCGCCCAGCAGAAGCCAGCGTCGCCGCGCCAGCCAACGCACCCAGCGCGTCGCGCGGTCGGGAGGTTCCCCGTCGGCGGACGCTTCCGGAGGGGCGGCTGAGCCCGCCGGCCGGCGACCGGCCCAACCGGCCGGCCAGCGGCGCGCCACCAACGCCACCAACGACAACCCCGGCCCGAAGGTGAGGAAGAAAACAAATCCCAGCCCCAACGCGCCCAGCTTCCCGAAATCGCGCACCTGGGCCACCTCGCTGGCGGTCAGCGAGAGCAGCCCCGTCAGCGTGGTCAGCGCCGCGAACACCGACGGCTTGAACACCTCCGCCTGCAAATGGCGCAACGCCGCCTCCGGCTCCCCGTAACGGGCGAATCCCCGGCGCAACCCGCTGAACACGTGGGCCAGCAGCGTCAGTTGAATCCCGCCGAGCAGCGGCAGGACCATCGCCGAAAAGAGGCTCAGCCGGAACCCGCTCCACGCGATCAACCCCGGCAGCAACGCCAGCGCGGCCCCCTGCTGCGCGCCCACCAGCAGGAGCGCCCGCCACGACCGGAACGTCAGTCCCAGCACCACCAGCAACAGCGCGGCCCCCACCGGCAGGAGCCGGCGCAAATCCCGCCGCAGCGTCGCCCGAATCTCCTCCGCCGCCAAGGGCAGGCCCACCGCCCACAGCTTCAGCCCCTCCGCCCGAAACGGCGCCAGCACCGCGTTGACCCGCTCGGTCAGCGCCCGTTCCCCCGCCTCCGTGCCCACCCGTCCGCGATAGGTCACCGTGATCAACGTGTGCCGGCCGTCGGCGGAGACCATCACGTTGCGCACCAGCGGATGGGTGAGACAAAACTGCTTCAATCGCGCCCGTTCCTCCGCGCTCAACGGCCCCGGCGGCACGAAGGGCACCATCGCGAAACTCAGCCCCCGCCGGACCGGTTTCGACGAATGGGTCAGGCTCTTCACGTCCAGCACGCCCGGTTCCGCCGTGAACGCCTCGCTGATCCGGCGCACCGTGTCCAGGCCGGCGTTCGAGAAGAGGTCGTCGTGTTCGAGATCAATCACCACCACCTCCGTGTCGCCCAGGATGGACTCGACCTTTTCGTAGGTGGCCAGATTGCGGGAATCCCCCTCCAACAGCACGCGCGTCTCGGAGCTGACCCGGAACCCGCCCGCGTGCCACGCCAGGGGCAGCGCGGCCAGCACGGTCAACCCCAGCATCAGCCGGGGATACCGCAAAAAGGGATTCCAGGACAGACCCTGCACGCGCCCCAACCTGCCATGTGCCTTCCCGCAATGCCAGCCCTCCCCGCGACCGGGTTGGTCTCTCGGAGAGTTCGTCGCCCGGGGAAATTTTGCGCCTTCAGGGCGCCGTCTGGCACGGAGCCAAAATCGCGTCGCGCATGCCGTGGATGATTTTCTTGTCCGCCGGGCAGATCGTCGCCAGCACTCCGCCCAAGGTGGCCCGGGCGGACGGGCCGTCGCCGTGGACGAAATAATACGGGCACAACCGCACGCGGCCCGCGAGCCGGACCGCCCGCCCCCGCGCGAAGTCGTAATACTCCGCCGGAACCCGCCGGGGTTTGTGGTAGCGTTGCAAGACCCACGGCGAGTGGCCGGCCTCGGCGAGGGCGCGGTCCACCACGGCGCTCCAATCGGCCGCGGACAGGTCGCCACCCAACGCCACGCCGCGCGCCCCCCAGGCCGCCGGCGAGAAGCCGGAGGGCTTGAGGATGAGCGCGCGTTCCCGCTGGGAGAGGCCCTTGAGCTGGTTCCAGTCGGTCAGGTTCAACTCCGGAATCGCGGCGTGCGGCGGCAGCGGCGCGGGGTCCACCAGCCACGTGTAGGGAAAACAGCGGGCCAGCCGGCGTTGGAATCCGGCCCCCAGCTCGCGATGCCAGAAGCCCGCCAGATTGCGGTTCCAGAACAGGGCGAACCACAGCTTTTCTTCGAGAAAGGCCTTGGGCGGCGGGGTCAGTTCGAGGCGGCCTTCGGCGGCGGCCGAGAGCAGCGCTTTCGCCGCCGGGAGGTTGGGCAGGTCGAACAGCTCGAAAAAGCGGTACACCGCGTCGCCGTCCGCGAAGCCGGTGAAGGTTTCATCGCGGACGGCAAACCGCCCGCCCAACGCGCGGGCCAGCCAGGCCATTTCCGGCCGGTAGGCGGCGGACTCCTCCGAGACCACGAGCCACACCCGCGCCGCGTCGCCGAAAAGGCCCGCGAAACCCCGCCGCATTCCGTCGCGCCCGCCCACCAAAGCGCCCGGGCCGTCCGCCGACGCGAACGGCGCGTAGGTCTGATGCAGCCAGTCGGTCAACCCGATGCCGCCCGGCACGGAGTCCAGCTCGGTGATGACGAAGCCGTCGTCGGTGAGGAGCACGTCGGGCCGGATCACGCGCGGCAGGGCGGCGCGGAAAACGCGCCGGCGCTGGAGGGCGATCAGCTCGGCCGGCTTGCCGCGATCGAGCCACTCGGCCACCCAGTGGGGCTGGCGGCCCTCGGCGCTGTGGCGGTAGAGCAGATTCGCGGCGCGGTAAAATTGCAGCAGCACCCGCCCGAGGGATTCGAGCTCGCGGACCAGCGCGGGGGCAAGGGGAAACGGCGCGGGGGCGATGCGCCATTCCTGATCCGCGAACAAGCCGCCCGGCGGCAGGGCGGCGCGGATTCGGCGGGCGCGTTCGGCGGCGTCGGGGGAGGGATTCACGCGGCGGGAGGCGGGCCGGAGCGGGCGGCGTTTACACGCCCTCGTAAACTTGTTTCAAGGGCAGCTCGCATTGCAGCGAAGCGAGCGACAGCGTCGCCGATTCCCCCTTCACCACCTCCGGCGCCCATTCCGTGTCCCGCCGGAAAACGGTGACCTCCTGGCGATCCGGCTCCACCAGCACGTATTCCCGCAAGGATTCCAGCGTGCGGTAGGCGAACAGTTTTTCCCGTTGATCCACCCGCCGGGTGCTTTCGGAAAGCACCTCGATGAGCAGCACGGGGTGATGCACGAACCGCGGATGCGTGTCGCGCGCGTCACAGGTCACCACGAGGTCGGGGTAGTAGTAATACTCGTCCCGACCCCAGAAGAGGTTCACCCGCACGTCGCTCATGTACACCTGACAAGGACCGCCTTTGACCTGCCGGCGCAGGGCCAGATACAGATTGCCGCAGAGGGTGTTGTGGCGCCGGGTGCCGCCGGACATCGCGTACACGAAACCGCCCAGGTATTCGTGCCGCGTCTCGCTCCGCTCCTCGGCGGCGAGGTAGTCCTCGACGGAAACCCAGTCCGATTGAACGGCTGCCGTGTTCATCAACGGAAATTTGCGGCAAGGAAGAAGCCCGCGCAAGCCCGCGGGCGGGTGGGGGCGTGCGGATCAGGGTCTTCCCCCCACCAGGCACGGCCCTTCCGTCTCCCGGATTCCGGAGTGGCTGGGCGATTTACTCCGTGAGACGGGGCTTGCCTGCAGGCAGGCATGGGGGAAACCGCCTTCGTCTCATTGTTCCGGCGGCTCCAAGGCGCGGGACGCGGGTGCTCTCCGGTTCCGGGGGAAGCGGACCACCTGTCTCGTTCTCCCAACAGCGGGGCAGAGCTCCGGCCTTCAACGAGCAGCCGCGATACGGTTTTGTCGGCAGGCCGGTTGCTTCCCGCCGGCGTCGGGGGGGGCGATGGGGTGAAGGCAAACGCCGCGCGTCCGAAACTCGACGTGCCAAAGGCGCGACACCGGCCGCCGCGACCGCCCCTTCCCGAAACACCGGCCCTGAAGGGGCTTCCTCGGGATCTTTGTCAGGCCGTCTTTTGCCCCTGTTCAAGACGAGGGCTCCGCCCCGAAAACCTTCACCTCCACGAGGTGGACGCCCCGGTTGAGGCTGTGGCGGAGGACCTTGACGCGAACATACCGGGCGGCGACGGGGGCGAAGCGGAATTCGTCGCCCTTCGGCGTGGCGGGGCGGGTGTTGTTGCTCATGTCTCCGACCCGCCGCCATGATTTTCCGTCTTTCGAGACCTCGACGGTGTATTGGTAGTATCGCTCCGAACCCCAATACGGGAACACCTGGATGCGGTCGATTTCGACCGGTTTTTCCAGATCGACCTGCCACCAGGCCGGGTAGGGGTCGGTCTGCCAACTGGAGGCGAGGTCCTTGGAGTTTCCGTCCACGGCCAGCGCGGGCGGATGGCCCGGGACCGAGGCCGAGGCGGTGGCGGGTTTTCCGACGGCGATGCCCATTTCGGAGGCGTTGTAGAGTTTTTGGTAGGCGGCTTTTCGTTCGGCGGGGGAGAGGAGCTTCGGCGGTTCCACCCGATAGGGTTGGTTGCCGGCTTTCAGGTATCTCTCGAAGCGGCGCTTGTATTCCTTGAGGAAGGCCCGGCGCACCAGGTCGAAGCTC
>CAZRPT010000070.1:0-5347 GCA_964601985.1 uncultured Verrucomicrobiota bacterium | reverse complement strand
CCTCCGCGACGCCAGCTACGCGGGCGCCCAACGGCTGGGCCACGGCCGGGGTTATCAATACGCCCACGATCACCCGGAGCATTTCGTGGCGCAGGATTACCTCGGCGCGGACAAACGCTACTACAAGCCCACCGAGCAGGGGGTGGAACGCAAGATCAAGGAGCGCGCCGAACGCTGGCGGGCCGGGCTGGCCAGGGCGAAAGCCCGAAATTCGAACCCCGAACCCCGAAAGGATTGAGCGGTCATCGCGCCGGAAAACAACTTCCCTCCCCCCGCCCAAAACCGTCGCGCCCTTCGTGGTTTGTTTGATTTCCCCATGAACCCGCCTTCCCCGGAATCGCCCGCCGAGCTGGCCGCCCGCAAGCGCGCCCTGCGACGCGAAATGCGCGCCCGGTGGCGGGCCCTCTCGTCCGCCGAACGGGCCGCCGCTTCGGCGGCGTTGCGGGAACGGCTGCGCGCCACGCCGACCTGGCGCGCGGCGGAGACGGTGCTTTTTTTCGCGCCGCTCCCGGACGAACCGGACCTCTGGCCCCTCCTGGAGGAGGCGTTGCGCGAGGGCCGGCGCGTGGCGTTGCCGCGGTTCCGGGCGGACGACGACCGCTTCGAGCCGGTCGAGGTGCGCGACCCGGCGCGGGACCTCAACCCGGGCGCGTTCGGCATTCGCGAGCCCGGACCCGCGAGTCCGCTTTTGCCGCCGAACCGGCTGGACTTGACCCTGGTACCGGGGTTAGCTTTCGGCGAAGACGGGAAGCGTCTGGGGCGGGGCCGGGGTTATTATGACCGGCTGCTCCCGATGCTCGGGGGCGTGTTTTGCGGGGTGGCGATGGACTGGCAGGTGTGGCCGTCCGTACCCGCGGGACCGCTGGATCAGTTGGTAAACGAAATAGTGACACCGACCCGCTGGCTTCCGGCGCGGCCGGTCCGGTAAGATGATTTTGCTGGCGAACATGGAATGGGTCGCCGCGGCAATCGGGCTGTTGACGGGAGCGGCGTTGGGCGTGGGGCTCAAGTGGCTGTGGGAACTGGCCACCCGACGACGGGCGCACGAGGAGGCGTCCCGCCTGCTCGAAGCCACCCGCCGCGAGGCGGACGCGCTCCGGGCCGAAGCCCGCAAGGAGGCGGTCGAGGAAGCCGCCCGGCTGCGCGAAGAAACGGAGAAAAAACTCACCCGCCGCCGCCAGGAACTCGAAACGGTGGAACAACGGCTGGCCGAGCGCGAACAGCTCGTCAACGAACAACTGGCCGGCATCGTGAAGCAGGAACAGGCGCTGGGCCGCCAGCGGGAAAGCTTCCTGCGCCAGTGCGAGGAAATCACCCGCCGCCGCGAGGAGCTGGCCGAGAGCGAACGCCGCCAACGCCGCGAGCTGGAGCGCATCGCGGGCCTGAGCGCCGAAGCCGCCCGCGCCGAGCTGCTCCACCGGGTCGAACAGGAGACCCTCAAGGACGCCGCCGACCTCTCGCGCCACCTCCTCGAAAACGCCCGCGAAACCGCCGACGCCCAGGCCCGCCGCATCGTCAGCATGGCGGTCCAACGCTACGCCGGCGCCCAGAACTACGAGCTCACCACCGCCTCGGTCGCCCTCAACGGCATCAGCGACATCAAGGGCCGCATCATCGGGCGCGACGGCCGCAACATCCGCGCCTTCGAGGCCCGCACCGGCGTCACCGTGCTGATTGACGACACCCCCAACACGGTCGTCCTCTCCGGCTTCGACCCCGTCCGCCGCGAAACCGCCCGGCGCGCCATGGAAATCCTCGTCACCGACGGGCGCATCCACCCCACCCGCATCGAGGAAGTGGTGGCCGAGGTCGAAAAAGAAGTCGAGCAGGCCATCCTCGAAGCCGGACGCGACGCCCTCTTCCGGCTCGGCCTTCACCCCGTCCACGACGAAGTCCTCCGCCTGCTGGGCCGGCTGCGCTTCCGCCAGAGCTATTCCCAGAACATCCTCGACCACTCGATCGAGGTGGCCCACCTGGCCGCGCTCATGGCGGCCGAGCTGGACGCCGACCTGGCCGTCGCCAAGCGGGCCGGCCTGCTGCACGACATCGGCAAGGCCATCAACCACGAGGTCGAAGGCTCCCACGCCCTCATCGGCGCGGACTTCCTCAAGCGCCACGGCGAGCCGGAGGAAATCGTCAACGCCGTCGCCGCCCACCACGACGAAGTGCCCCCGAACGGCATCGTGGCGGTGCTGATCAGCGCGGCGGACGCCCTCAGCGCCTCCCGGCCCGGCGCCCGCTCCGAGTCCATGACCCACTACCTCAAGCGCCTCCAGGGCCTCGAGGAAATCGGCGGCCGCTTCGCCGGCGTGGACAAATGCTACGCCGTCCAGGCCGGCCGGGAACTGCGGGTCATCGTCCGCCCGGAGGAACTCAGCGACGAAGCCGCCGAAAAACTGGCCCGCGACATCGCCCACCGGATCGAGGAAGAACTCCAATACCCCGGCCAGATCAAGGTCACCGTGGTGCGGGAATCGCGCGCGACCACCTTCGCCAAATAACCGCACCCCCGTGGCGGACCCGCCGGCAGCCGGATTGGTGGCGCGCGAACTGACGTTTCGCGAGTGGGGACCGTTTTCCTTCACCGTCGCGCCGGGCGAATGCCTCGGCCTCAGCGGCCCCTCCGGCGCCGGCAAGACCCTCCTCCTCCGCGCCCTGGCCGACCTGGACCCGCACGGCGGCCGGGTGACGCTGGACGGCGTGGCGCAAACCGACCTCCCCGCCGCCCGCTGGCGTCACCGCGTGGCGCTGCTCCCGCCCGACACCCTCTGGTGGCACGACCACGTGGACGCGCACTTTCCCGCCGCGCCGGACGACGCGCTGGCCGGATGGCGGGCGGCGCTGGGATTGCCGGACGACGCGCTGGAATGGCCGGTTGCCCGCCTCTCCGCCGGCGAACGCCAGCGGCTCGGCCTCCTGCGCCTCCTGGCCCGCCGGCCCCGCGCGCTCCTGCTGGACGAGCCCACCGCCAACCTCGATCCCGACAGCGCCGTCCGCGTCGAGCAGTTGATCGCGGACTACCGCGCCGCCACCCGCGCCCCCGTCATCTGGGTGGCCCACCACGCCGACCAGCTCAACCGCGTGGCCGGGCGCCGCCTGCGCCTGGCGGACAACTGTTTGCGGGAAACCGCGCCGTGAACTCCCCGGTCCGCGATCGCCCGGGGGCCGGAGGAGACCAGACGCGGGTGCTGCCCCGGCGGAAAAATCCGAACCCCGAAAAAAAAAGCCCCCACAGCCGCCGGCGTGAGGCGGAGACTCTCCTCCCGTGGCGCAGACTGGCAGCCTGCCGTATCGCAGCGTGGCACGCTGCGCGATGTCCGATTTCACCCCCCCGCACGAGTCCACCACGAAGAACACGAAGAGGAGGAGGGCAAGACCGAGGGAGCGAAGGACATGAAGGAAATCCGAAACGCGAAAGGGGAGCTTTCGGCGACGCGCCAACGTCTTGGCGCTGCGGCGGTCCCCTGCCGCTTTTTCCCGCTCTCCCCCGCCGCCGCAAAGAGACGAAAGCGCCCTCCGTAGCGCGGATTTCCAATCCGCCGATCTTTCCCTTTACGCGGCGGCCGCTTTTTCCCGCCCGCCTGGCCGGCTGGAAGCCAGCGAAACAGCAGACTGAAAATCCGCGCTACCGCAACGCGCTCCTTTTTCTTTCGGATTTCGAATTTCGGGATTCGGATTTCCCCGCTGCGGGTGCTGCCCAAACGGCCGCGGAAATTGGTCGCGGGGGGAGCGAGGGGCGGGGGCGCCCCTCGGGGCACGCGAGGCGCGTGCGTTCCCCCCCGTAGCGCAGGCTTCCAGCCTGCCGTAGCGCGGATTTCCAATCTGCCGGGCTTCCGCTCTACGCGGCGGCCGCTTTTTCTCGCCCGCCGGGCCGGCTGGAAGCCGGCGACACAGCAGACTGGAAGTCCGCGCTACCGAAACGCGCGCTTCTCTTTCGAATTTCGGATCTCGGGATTCAGATTTCCCCGCCGGGGTTGGCGCCCGCGTCCCGCGGGTCGGCTTTGGCGTCCCGCCGAAGCCTTCCCCCGTCTCCTGATCGCGGCCGCTTCAACAACGTCACGCGCGTGGGAACGCCCGGGGCCACGAAGGACGCGTGGGCGGACCAAAGAAACCTTTTCCCCCGCGTCGGGGAGCCGGGCGGGACGCCCGGCCCGACCCGCCAGAGGCGGGTACCATCCACAGGCCAGCCCCCCCAACCCGGCGTTTTCCGACAGGCTCCAAGCAAACCGCCTTCTGTGCAGCCAAACGAGTTTCAGCCGCAGCGGGATTTCAGGGCATAAAACTGGCTAATAAAATCAGACGTTCGACAAGCCACAAACTCAACCCCAAAGCCAGCGCTCCGCTATCGGATGAAAACATTGTTAGCAGTTTGTTTTACCCCTCTTCAGGGTTGCACGATAAGATATTGCCTCTAAAGAAAATTGCCCATGAAATTCTTTTGCTGTAAATTTATGCAACTTTGGATTAGATAACACCGAAGTCACAATACACAAAACAAAACAATTGTCTGACCGCGATTTCCTTACTTCACCAGATGTAACAATGAAAGACAACAAATCGCCTTGAATGCCTTTCACCTCAACGTGTTCTTGCAACTCTCCTTTGGTGCAAAGTAAATCAAAACCACATTTTTCAGATTCAACAGATTTCACAACCCAACCACCTTGTTTATAATGCTCGATTACAAATGAGACAGCAGCCTGTTCAATTTTTTGATTCGTTTCAGCATGACCGAACCCTCCGCCAACTTTCTGTGCTTGTTTACAAGAAACAACGACTTTTTCCAACTCACCCACAAAAGCCTTATCGATTTTTTCAAGCCCCAACCTGAAATTCTGCTGGCTTTTGAGAAAATCTTTGAACCAAGGGAAGTCGTTTAAGAATATCGGTGGTTTAAAAAAATCGCCTTGCTGACCACTGACGGTAAATCTGAAGCCTTCTTCCGATGGCTCTATGTTATCTACAAGGAAATAATAACATAGGTAATATTTTCTGGGTCTGCCTATTCCGCCTATTAGCCAAATACGATTTCCGATTAATTTTGAAACAGGCTTATTCGTTCCAATGCAAAAAACATCGTCTTCCGTGAATTCGAGGCATGAAACACCCATCTTCTCGGAATTATGGTACTGAACGTAATTATCCATTTTCCAAGCCACCTTGCCAACAACCTGTTAACTTGTTTTTTTTCCAAAACATCCTTTCACTGAGAAAAATCTTTGCCAGTGAAGATTCGCGCTTTATCTCAATAATGGTTGTCAAGCTCGTCGCAGTCAAGGGGGAAACGAGGAAACGCCCGGACAGAACCCCGGCCATGGGGCGGCATGACACCATTTCCGCTGTAGTC
>CAZRPT010000069.1:0-4810 GCA_964601985.1 uncultured Verrucomicrobiota bacterium | reverse complement strand
TTATTTTCCGAGATCGCGGCCGAGGGTGATGCCGTCGTCGCTGAAGTTCTCCACGCTCCTGGTCTTTTCGTGGAAGTGGCGGGCGTGGCGCAGGATGCCGTCGCGCGTGTAGAACGGGGCGTCCGGCGGCAGCGGCAGGCGGCGCCGCCCCCCCCGGACCGGCGGGAGCCGCGCCTGCGGGCGGCGCGGGCCCCGAAAAGCGGCGGATGACCGCCGCAGTCCCAAGGCGGCTTTGCCGCGGGGCCTTTTCGTGGAGTTCGTGGCGTGGTCCCGTGGCGGCGGGGGCGGCTCAATGCGGGCGGAGTTTGCCGTCGAGTTCGAGTCGGGAGCGGTTTCCGAAGTCGAGTTCGAGGGTGCGGTCCTTGTAGTGGAGGCGACCGGTCTTGCCGCCGGCGGAGTGGACGGTGACGCTGGTCAGCGCGCCGTCTTTCCAGGAAAGGTCGAGGACCAGGCCGCCGCGGGCGCGCAGGCCGGCGACCGATCCGGTGGCCCAGGCGCCGGGCAGGGCGGGCAGGAGGTGGATTTCGTATCCGTCGTCGCCGTCGGGGCGGGGGATGTGGCTCTGGACGAGCATTTCGGCCACCCCGGCGGTGTAGCCGAAGTTTCCGTCGATCTGGAAGGGCGGGCAGGAGTCCCACAGATTCGGATAGAGGCGTTGCGAGATCAGGTTGCCGACGAGTTTGTGGACGCGCTCTCCGTCGAGCAGGCGGGCCCAGAGGTTGATCTTCCATCCCATCGACCATCCGGTGGCGGCGTCGCCTCGGAAGTTCATTGATTTGACGGCGGCGGCGGTCAGTTCCGGGTCGCGGCCCGGCACGATCTGCTTGCCCGGATAGACGGCCCACAGGTGGGAGACGTGGCGGTGCTTGTCTTTGTCGGCGCCCCGGTTCAGGGCGGGGTCGCGCCATTCGCGCAGTTGGCCGTAGCGGCCGATCGTCGGCGGTTGCAGGCGGTCGCGGGCGGATTGGAGATTTTTGCGGAACCCGGGGTCGGCGCCGAGGATCTTCGAGGCCTCGATGCAGTTGGTGAACAGATCCCAGAGGATCATCGTCTGGTAGTAGGCGCCGTCGCTCAGCGGGCCGTGTTCGGGGGAATAGCTCGGGTTGACGGCGAGGAAGCCGCCCTCGACTTCCTGGAGGTTGTCGAGCCAGAACTCGGCGGCGCCCTTGAGGAGCGGCCAGGCGGTGGATTTCAGGTATTCGCGGTCCCGGGTGAACGCGAAATGATCCCAAATGTTCTGGCAGAGGAAGGCGCCGCTCTCCGCTTCCATCATGTGGATTCCGCGGGCGGGTCCGGGGGCGGTGAATCCCCAGACGTTGGCGCTGTGGTGGACCACCCAGCCGCGGGCGTGGTAGGAGATTTTCGCGGTTTTCGCGCCCGGTTTCAGGAGGTCGGCGGTCCATCGGGCGAGCGGTTCGAAGCATTCGGAGATGTTGGCGCTGTCCGCCGGCCAGTAGTTCATCTGCAAGTTGATGTTCAGGTGGTAGTCGCAATTCCACGGCGGCTTGTTGCTGTTGTTCCAGAGCCCCTGGAGGTTGGCGGGCAGGCCGCCGGGGCGCGACGAGGCGATGAGCAGATAGCGCCCGTATTGGAAGACAAGCGCTTCCAGGCCCCGGTCGGCCCGGTCTTTCTTGTAGGCGGCGAGGCGCCGGTCGGTCGGCAAATCGTCGCGGGAGGTTCCGGCCAGGTCCAGCGAGACGCGTCCGAAGAGCCGGGAGTGGTCGGCGATGTGGTCGCGCTTGATGTCCTGATAGGATTTCGCGCCGAGCCGTGCGAAGGTGGCGCTGTTGCGTTTTTCCGGCGCGGCGCCTCGGTAGTCCGGATAGGCGAGCCGGTAGTTTGTGGCGCCGGCCACGAGGATGACCACGGCGTCGGCGTTTTTCACGGAGATGGTTCCGTCGGCTGCGGAGAGTTTCGCGTTTTTCCCTTCCGGGAGAACTTTCATCCGCCCCTCGAAGCGCATGCCGGGCGGGCGGCCCTTTCCGTTGTCCACCGCCCCGGAGAGGACCAGTTCGTTTCCCCGGGCCGCGACGGTGGTCTTCTTGTGCGGGCTGGTGGCGCGCAGGCGGAAGGAAACCGAACCGGGGCGGTCGGCGCCCAGGCGGATCGCCACCACCTGGTCCGGATGGCTGCAGAACACCTCGCGGGTGTAGGCGACTCCGCCCGTCCGGTAGCTCACCGTGGCCACGCCGGTGGAGAGGTCGAGGTCGCGCCGGTAGTTTTCCACTGATTTCGGGTCGTGCCCGAAATCGAGCCAGGCGTCGAAGAACGTCTGGTAGGCGCCGAAGTCCGGTTTGCCGTATCCGTAATGGCTGCAGAAGTCCTTGAGCAGGATGGCGGCGCCTTCCTTGGATTTGCCTTCGCGGATCAGGGCCCGGGCTTTTTGGAGCGCGGCGAAGGCGCCCTTGCGATCCTGGTCCGCCACCGGCCAACCGCTCCACAGGCTGTCCTCGTTGAACATCAGGTGCTCGGTGGCGGGGTTGCCGTAGACCATCGCGCCGAGCCGTCCGTTGCCCAGCGGCAGCGCGCTTTCCCACGATTTGCCGGCGCCCTGCCGATACCACAAGGTGGTGGATGGCCCGGCCACGAGCGGACCGGTCCCGATGGCGAGCAGCGATGCGAGCAGGAGAATGTTCGGACGAAGCACGGGGGAAATACGGAGTCGAAGTCTGGCTCCCCGGCCAATGGGTTGCCCCTGTTGGGGAGCTTTTGTGCCAGTTCTCTTCTGAACCCGGCCGGGGTCAGGCCAGGGTGGTGATGGCGTTCCAATCCCGGCCCATGGATTCCGCGCATTTCGCGAAGGCCTTTTCGTGAAGGATCAGGGCGGCCCGGACCACGCTGGAATCATCCGCGCGACCGCCTTCCAAATTGTCCGGAATGAGGTCGAACTCGTCGGCCGCGTATTTCAGGGCAAACACCGCCGCCGCCAGGGCGTGGTAGGGCAGGTGCTTGTTGGCGCCGCCATAGACGTCCTCCACCACGTCAGCCAGAAATTCGAGCTGCCGGCTCAAATGCGGCAGGTTCGGCGCCTCGATTTGGGTGAATCCCGCCTTCCAGAGCGGCAGTTTCCGCACCGTCTCTTCGAGCATCGCGGGGGTGACCCGCGCCGCGCCGTGCTTCACGAATTCTGCGATTTCCGACATGCGGCGGAGAGTAGCAAGCCCCGACGTCCTGTAAAGGAAAGCGTGCGCGGGGGCGCGGCGCGGCAAACGCACAAAAAAAAGGCGGCGTGAAAAACGCCGCCTTGCGAAAACGAGACCGGGTTCGAACGTCCGCGCTTATTCCGCCGGCGCGGCTTCCTCCTGCTGCGGCAGGGGAATGACCGGCGAGGTCAGGCCCAGCTTCGCGCAGACGTAATAGACCACCACGCCCACGATGAAGGCCGCCACCGGCGCCGCCGGCACGTTGGCCACCTTGATGATGGGCAGGATGCCCACGATGAAGCCCAGCGCCCACGAGATCCAGCCCGCCGGATTGAAGCCCGCGCGCGGACCCGGCCAGTTGCCGCCGGCCAGGAAGTAATCCACCATCATCGCGCCGCAGATCGGGCCGAAGGACGCGCCGATGATCACGAACACGGTGATCGCGTCGCCGGCCCAACCGGTCACGGCGAGGATGATGCTGACCGCCGCGCCGATGCCGACCGACACGAACGGATTCACGTTCGGCAGCGTGGTTTTGAAACTGTTGGCCGCGATGAACGAGGAGAAGCAGGCCGGCGGAAACGCCGCCAGCGCCAGCAGGAAGAGGATGAGCCCCGCGTTTCCCCCCATCACCACCCCCATGAACGTGTCGCTGGCCGGACGCAACATCGCCTGTGTCGCGCTGCCCCCGTCACCGGCGACCTTGGTCGCGGCCGCCACCAGTTCCTCGCTCATCTCCGGGTTGCCGTAGGCGCCCGCCACCACCAGGATGGCGATGCCGGCGGTGACCAGGATGGCCAGCGCGATGCCGACCAGACCGCCCATCTGGACGTCGTTCTTGTCCCGGCTGTTGGTGCCGAAGTCCACCCCCGCGGCGCCCGCCGTGGCGAAGAACCCCACCACATACGCCAGCATGGCGCTCAACACCCCAAAGGCGCCCAATGCCTTCATCGCCTGCGGATCCACCGACTGATGCAGCTTGACGAAGGCGCCGGCATCGAAGTTGCCGATGCTCCCGGCCGTCTTGCCCAGCAGAATCAGCAGAATGCCCAACGGGATCAACGGCACGTAGGTGGCCACCCGGGCCACGTACTGAATCCCCTTCAACCCGACAAACGCCGCCAAAACACCCCAAATCACCATGATGATCTTGGCCGGGATGGGAATCATGGCGCTCAGGGCCATGGCGCTGAAATAGGTGTTCACCCCCAGCCACCCGAACTGGAGCACCCCCATCAGGAAGCCGGGCAGGAGGAAGCCGCCCTTCGCGCCGAAGGTCGAGGTGCCGACGATGTAAAGCGGCAGGCCGGTTTTCATGCCCAGCAGACCGGGCACGAGATAGAAGAAGAAATGGCAGATGAGCGCGGCCAAAATCAGGCTCAGCAAGGCCCATCCGATGCCCTGGGAGAGCAGGCCGCCGGCGTTGGGCGCCATGGCCCCGTCTTGCCAGAATACGAACCAGAGGAAAATGCCCGCGTAGGTCGGAGCGGTGTTCTTGTACCACGGCGCCCGGTTGGACGACGGATTCGGTTTCGCGCTCGTGATGTACGAGGGCAACTGCGCTGCGGTTTGCGAGTCGTGGTTGCTCATGGGAATGAGGGTTATGCCAGACGGCCACCATTTCGCAAGCCAAAAGCGTGACCGGAACGGGCGCGTCCCGGGGGGGG
>CAZRPT010000068.1:0-11389 GCA_964601985.1 uncultured Verrucomicrobiota bacterium | reverse complement strand
CTTCGGTCCGCTTCCCCCCGCGGAACCCCTGCCTCCCCGCCCGACGGACTGATGCCGTCCCCGAAAGCGATTCGGCGTCTGAGAGCCGGCCTGAAAAAACAGGACCTCCCGCCGCGTGCCCTCATGCGGCTTGCGGGGAGGACGCAAAACACCCCGGAGCTGTGGACCGGGTTCCCCGCCCCGGCGTTTTCCGACCGGCTCCAAAGTGGGAGGGATTGAGAAAGACCTGCCCGGTTCGCGAACCGCTCATTCTCCTCCACCCGGCGCCGAGGGTTCATGGTTTGCATTGGTGGAGAGGGAGGCGGGCATGGGGGCTTTTCTGCTTACCACGGGTTGTGGCGGCGGAGCCAGGTCTCGGTGGCGTGGAGGAGGCGTCGCAGTTCCTCGTCCAGTTGGGCCAGGTTCATCGTGTCACCCCGCCACGTCAGCAGCAGCGTGTCCGGGTCCAGATTGGTTTGAAAGGCGTCCTCGGGCGCGCCCGCCAAGGTGCCGAGGGGCATCAGGTTGAAGTCCAGATAGTTGGGCTCGGGGAGTCGGGTGACCCAGTCTTCGTAGCATTCGTCGGGGCGGACAAGGTGTTTGCGGAGGGGGGTCAGCCGGAGGAGGGCGTCTTCCGCCACCGTCAGTTCCCGGCGCAGGGTGGCGCCGCGTTCGGCGGAGGATTCCCGCTCCGGCCAGAGCAGGCGGGAGACAATGTAAACCTGGGCCAGAAAGGCATGAAGGCGGAGGGCGGATTGTTCGGGATTGAGCGTGGCGAGAGCGGTCCGCAATTCGCCGGAAGCCAGCCGGGCCAGCCGGCAATGGGCCTGCACTTGTTCGATGAAACGATAAAGCAGCCGGTTTTCCATAAGCGTCAACAAGCGTTATTCCGCGGGTGAAACGGGGGCGTCGGAGTCCGCGCGTTCTTTCCGGGCGGCGGCGGCCCGGGCGGCGGCCTCCCGCGCCCGGCGTTGAATTTCCTCCGGACCGGGCAGGGACATCAAGACTTCCGGCGGGATTTCGAGGGAACCCGGCAATTGTCGCAGGCAGCGCAACCGCTCTTGAAGCGCCAGATCGGCGTCGCGTTCGCGGCTGAAACGGGCCCGCGCCCGCTCGCTGCGCTGCCGCAGCCGGGAATAAACGTCGCCGCCCAGGAGCGCGGAAATGTCCACCTTCATGGGTTCGCCCCGGGAGACCGCTTCCCCGGCATTGTCGCCATTGATGGGGCCGGAGGGGTGTTTGGGGAAAATGATCGCGGCTTCGGGGCAGACGCGCGAGCAGGCGGGGCAGTGGGGTTTGCAGCTTTCCGCCGCCACCACCCGGATGCGCTGTCGCTCGTCCACTCCGAACACCCCGAAAAGGCAGAAGCCGAGACATTGCAGGCAGTGGGTGCAGCGATCGTAATCAATCACCGGAAACCACGCGGGCCAGGCGTCCTCCTCCGCGGGCGGAGGGGGGGCGGGGCGGGGCGGTTTTCCTCCCGGCGCCGGGGCGGGAGTGTTGGGCGCGAGGGTGGGGGCCAGCAATCGTTCGACCGCCGCGTCCGGCGCGTCCGTGCGGAGGTTGACCACCTCGATCGCGTCCGGCGACACGGCCGCGCCCGCGGCGACCAGCAACCATTGAACCGCCCGCGGGTGGCAGGCGGCGATTTTGATCGGCCCCGCGGCGATCCACCGCAGCAGGGCGGGGTCGCGTCGCGCGCAGCGGCGGCACAGGTCGTCCACCGCCTCAAATTCGCGTTCCGCCGCGCGCAGCCGTTCGAGCGCGACGGTTTTCGCCGTCTCGGACAGCACTTGAGCCCCGGCACACCGGCAGAACAGGATGCGAAAATCAGCCGCCATGATTCGGCGGCCAACTTACCACCGCTTCTTCCCAAAGCCAACGACCGCCCGGGAAGGGACGCGGGGCGCGGCCGGTCCACGCGCCGACGGAGGCGGGGAATGAAACCGGCCCGCAGACGCGGAAATCCGAAATTCTTCGCGCCGAAGGCGTGATATCCGCCAGTCCCGGACAATGTTTGGAGAACGAGTCGCGCCTCTTGTAGGCCGGGTTCCCCAACCCGGCGTTTTCGCCCGGCCCTGAAGGGGCGGGGTTGGGGCGGCCGCGGAAATCGGTCGCGGGGACCGAGGGGCGGGACGTCCCTCGGCGCACGCGAGGCGCGTGCGCTTCTTCCCCTTCACCGCTCCGTAGCGCAGGCGGGCAGCCTGCCGTAGCGCGGCGGCGCACGCTGAGAGGCGTTTGATTTCTCCCTTCCGGCGTCCGCCACGGTGGGCGCTCCGTTTTCCGAGATCCGGCGCGGCGGTCCTTTCCCGGCCGGCGGGTTTCGTCTTCCGCTCCTTCCGCCCCGCCGAAAAGGGATTGCGCGCCTTGGCGGAACGGACCGATGCTGTGCCGATACGAAAACCACTCCGACCATGAACCGCCCTCACTCTCGAACCTGCCGCGCCATCGCCTCCCGGACTCCGGCCCCGCTGTGGCGGCTCGCAAAAGCGGGGCTGGCGGGGACGCTGCTGGTGCGCATCCTTGCGGCCCAGGGGCCCATCTCGCTTCCGCCCCACTGTCCGCTGCATTACCTCAACACCAGCTTCGAAAACGCCTCGCCGCTGTACTGGGAAATCGCGCCGGACGGTTCGGTGCGGATCTTTCTGGTGTACGACCAGGAGCGGGATTCCCCCAATCGCGCCAACGGGCACTGGCATTTCCAGGTCCAGGCCCGGCCGGGCGCGAAACTGACGCTCGTGCTCAACCACCTGCGGAACATCTGGAACGGATACCCCGGCAATCCCGCCTCGAAGCACACCGTCTGCCGGGTCTCCGAGGACGGCCGGCATTGGGACGTGGTCCCCACGGAAATCATCTCCGGCGACCGCCTGCGGTTCGAGATCGAGATGCCGGCCAGCGGCGAATTGTACGTGGCCCATCTGGAGCCGTACCGGATCAGCGACCTGGAGCGGCTGATGAAGGAAATCCGGGGACACCCGCGGGCGCGGATCCTTCCCCTCGGAAAAACGGTGCAGGGGCGCGAGCTTTCGCTCATCCAGGTGGGGCGGACGGACGCGCCCCATTCCGTGCTGTTGCGGGCCCGCGCGCATCCGTGGGAAAGCGGCGGCAACTGGGTGGTTCAAGGGCTCATCCGCGCCCTGCTGCGGGACGAACCGGCCAACCGGAAATATCTGGCGTGCTACACGGTCTATGTGCTGCCCATGGCCAACCTGGACGGCGTGGCCCACGGCAGGACCCGGTTCAACCAGCTCGGCATGGACCTGAACCGCAAGTGGGACCGCCCCGCCGATCCGCGGCTCGCGCCGGAAAATGCCGCGCTGGAACGCTGGCTCCGGACCATGATCGCCGCCGGACGAAAGCCGGACCTGGCCATTGACCTGCACAACGATCAGCACGGCCAGTTGCACATCAGCCGGCCCCGGATCGCGCTGGACGCCTACCTCGCCCGGATGGACCGCTACGAGGCGCTGCTCCGCCGCTGCACGTGGTTCACCGAGGGGCGGACGGGCGGAAACTTCCACAATCCGGGCTCCTTTGGCGAAGGGCTGCTGGAGCGGTTCGGCATCACCGCCTTCGTGCAGGAGCTGAACGCCAACTGGATCGCCGGCCTGAACGACCATGCCACCGGCGCAAACTGGGAGCTCCTCGGCGCGCAGTACCGCGAAGTCTTCTACCGCTACTTCACGGCGGAGGACGAAAAATAACCCGCCCCATCCGTCCTGCCCCAATTCGGATTGCGTGGAAGGGAGGAGCGCCCGCGCCCGGCGTGTTCCGAGAAGCGCTTCGCCCCTTGGAGGCCGGTCGAAACGCGTCGGGTTGGGGAACCCGGCCTGCCGCCGGGGGGCGTTTTGCGCCCTTCCCGGCAGGGCGTGCGTCCGTACGCGGCGGGATGTTCCGCTTTTCAAACAGCCGCTGAGGGGGAAACGCAAAAGGTGTCTGCAACCGGGATTATTTCGGCGGTTGCGGGGGGGCGTGATTTTTTTCGGGATCCGGGTTTGGGGATGCGGATTTCGGATTCCCTCCGTCGGGAGGCGATGTCATTCCGAGTTCCTCGGCCACGCGACGGACGAAAATCGCCGCTTCGCGCCGCAAGCCGCGCTGGTCCCAACGGAGGAAGGCCGCGAAGGCGGCGGGCAGCAGCAGGACCAGCCATTCGCCGGGGTGGAGGGGGCCGCGCAACCCCAGCCACAGCACCGCCACTCCGGACAAGGCGCCCAGGGCCAGACGGGCGGGCAGGGGGAGGGCGGCCCGCAGCCGGCAGCGAATCCAAGGCCGGCCGTCCGGCTCGTATTCGGCGGCGGTGGTGAGCTGCAGTTTGCTCCAGCGGCTGCCGTACACTTCGAGGTCCCACGGACTCCAGCCGGTGTCGGTTCGGAATTGCCAGCCGCCGGCCGCGAACCGCCGGGTCAGCCGTTCGAGAAAGGCGGGCCGATCCAGCCCTTTGGGGGCTTGAAAGACGAGTTGTTCCGGGGGCGCGCCCCGGGGCATTTCGCTGAGGGCGCGAAAGTCCCGGCGGACGCGGCGCGGGGTTTGCTGGAGGAACAGCCGCCCCTGATACCGCGCCCAGCCGCGGACGAGCGGTTGCAGGAGGAACAGCACCGCCAGCACGGGGCGCGACCACAACCGGCGCTTGCGTTCCGGCAGGCGCGCCTGCCCGGCCGCCGTCGCGCTGGCCAGCAGCGGGACCAGCGCCGCCAGTCCCGCCGCCGGCAGCAATCCGCGAAACATCGCTCCCAGGATGGCCAGCGGCAGCACCAGCAGGACGTAGTATTCGATCGAGGTGGCCAGCGTGAGCATCCAGGAGGGATCGGAACGATAGAGGGTTTGAAAGAGCGCCAGGCCGAACCGGCCGTGGTAAATGATGGGTTTGCGGGTGACCGGGCCGGCCTGCGCGCCGCCGTAAATGCGGCCCCGCCAGCGGCTGCCGCCGAAGCGGTTGAAGCGTTCCGGGTGTTTCCGTTCCAGCAGGGCCTCCGCCTCGCCGTAGCCGTGTTGCTGCCGCAGGTAGGCGCCCACCGTCGAGCGCCGGTAATGCCAGACGAAGCCGCCCGGGCTGAAGCCCAGCACGCAGCCCGTTGCCTGCAGCCGCCAGCAGAGGTCCACGTCGTCGCCCGCCTTGCGGAAGACGGGGTCAAAGCCGCCCACCGCCCGGAGCGCGTCGCGCCAGAAGGCCATGTTGCAGCCGGGCAGGTGCTCCGCGATCCGGTCGTTCAACATCACGGGCAGGGGCCCGCCGGGGGCCGCCATCACGGCGGCGGCCAGCGCCGAGTCGTCCGGCGGCAGCAGGTTGTGCCCGCCGATGCCCGCGTAGCCGCCCGTTTGCAGGTCGTGCACGAGGTAGCGCAGCCAGTCCGCGTCGGCCCGGCAGTCCGCGTCGGTGAAGGCCACGATTTCGCCGGTGGCCAGATCGGTGCCGCTGTTGCGCGCCACCGAGAGGCCCTGGTTTTTCTCCAGCCGGAAGTAGCGCACCGAGGGGAATTTCCGCGCCACTTCGCGGGTGCCGTCGGTCGAGCCGTCGTCCACCAGCAGCACCTCGTAATCCGGATAATTCAGCCGGGTCAGGGATTCGAGGCAGGCGGGCAGGGTGCGCGCGGCGTTGTAGGCGGCCACCACCACCGAGACCCGCGGGGCGCCGGCTTCGAGGAGGCGGGGCGCGGCGGTGAATTCCCGCGCCACGACGGCGAAGGCGGGACGCGGTTCGCGGCGGCGGGTGGTCAGCCCGAACGCCCAGTCGGTCACCTCCCGTCCCCCCCGGTGCCATTCGTCGGTGAAGCGAAACACCACCGCCCCCGCCGCCGCGCCCTGGAAGGCCGCGGCCACCTGCCAGCCCAGCAGTTCCGCCTGCCGGGTTTCCCCCTCGCGACGCGCGTCCACGCCGGTTTCGCCGATGAGCAGCGGGCGCAGGTCGGCCCGCATTTGCAATCGCGCCAGATACTCCGCGAACGCCCGCCGCTGGTGCAGATAGACGTTGAAGGTGACGAAGTCCATCTCGCGCGGGTTGAGAAACTCGGTGGGCGGGAAGTTGCCGAAGGTGCAAAGGCAGTCCGGGTTGGTCTGCTTCACGATGCCCGCCAGCCCGTCCAGAAAATCCTCGATGGCCGCCGGGCCGGACCAGCGCACGATGTCGGGCGGGATTTCGTTGGCCACGCTCAGGGCAAACACGGCCGGGTGTTGGGCGCATTCCTCGGCGGTTTGCCGGACGGCGGCGCGGGCGGCGCGGCGGCGGGCTTCGTCGCCGATGAAGCAGGCCTGTTGATGCCAGGGCACGTCCACCAGCAGGCGCAGGTCGTGCGCGTAAGCGAGGTCCAGAAACCACGCCGGCGGGGGGGCATAGACCCGGAGGAGGTTGGCGCCGAGCGCGCGGATGGGGGTGAAATCCGCCTCCGCCTGTTCGCGGGCGGGGTAGGGGAAGCCTTGCGCGTCCGGGGCGAACGGGCCGTAGGCCACTCCTTTGACCCAGAACCGTTTTTTTCCCAGCCGGAAGAAGCGTCCATCCAGCGCGACCCGACCCCGCACCGAGGGGGCGCAGGCGGGGCCGTCGGCGGACGGAGGGGCGGGGGAGGCGGAAGGGTTCATTTTCGGGCGGGGACGCCGAACGCGCCGCCCGACGGGCGGTCTGCCGGGCGTGGCGATGAAACGGCACGGACGCGCATGATCACGGTTTGGACGACGCCGGCGGCAGCCTAACTCAAAAAAAATCGTTCCCCAAGCCGGCGGCGCGGCCTGATCGGCGCCGGTCGGAAAAATGAGATTTCCCGCCGCGGGGGGCGCCGCCTGACGGAAGGAGGCGAAATGCCCCCCCCTGGCGGCGGGCCGGGCCTCCCCAACCGGCGTTTTCCGACGGGCTTTCCGGGGCCCGTTTCGGCGGCGGGGGGGAGGGGAGGGGATTCGGGTTCGCCGCCGCTGCGGCCCGTTTTTCCGCCAGACATTGTGCGGCCGGTCGTCGCCGGCGCGCATCCGGCTTTGACAAAGCCCGTCTCCCCTGACTACGGTATGCGCGATGGAATATCTGCACGCGCCCTGGCGCATCGAGTACATCCTGGCCCCGAAGCCGCCCGCTTCGGCGCGCTCGTTGTTCACGCAGATCGCGGAGTCGTCCGATGACGTCGCGAATCTGGTGATCAAGCGGGAACGGTCGTGCTACGCCGTGCTCAATCGCTACCCCTACAACGGCGGCCACCTGCTGGTGGTGCCCTACAAGCAGACGGACACCCTCTCCGACCTGACCCCCGAGGAGCTGCGCGACCTCATGCTGCTGGTGCGGCGCTGCATCGAGGCGCTCCAGCGCACCATGAAGCCGGACGGCTTCAACGTCGGCCTGAACCTCGGCCAGGTGGCCGGCGCCGGCGTGCTGGACCACCTGCACTTCCACGTGGTGCCCCGCTGGAACGGCGACACGAATTTCATGCCGGTGCTGGGGCAGACCTCCGTGGTGCCGGACGCGCTGGAGGAGGTCGCCGCCCGGCTGCGGGCCGCCCTGGCGGAGGAAAACGAAACGACCGAAAAACAACCGCCTGAACCGCCCTCTCCGGAAAGCGCCGCCGCCGCTTCCGCGGACGTTGACTGATTCCCGCCCATGCCCACCGAGACGCTGCATTTCGACAACGCCCGGCTCACCCAGCAGCTTTTCGGCAACGACCCCCGCAATCTCGCCCGGATCGAGGAGGAACTGGGCGTCCGGGCCGTGACCCGCGACGCGTGGATCAAGCTCGACGGCGCGCCGGCGGACGTCGCCCGGGTGAAGGACCTCTTCCGCCTGCTGGGCGACACCGTGAAGAGCGGGGGAAGCGTGCGCCGGCACGATTTCGCCCGCGCCCTGGGCATCGTGAAAAACGAAGGCGTGGACGCCCTGAAGAGTTTGCAGCGGGAACGCCTCCAGCCCTCGCCCAAAAAGGCGCCGGTGCTGCCGAAGACCGTCGGCCAGCGCCGCTACCTCGAGGCCATCCGCACCCACGATGTCACCTTCGGCATCGGTCCCGCCGGCACCGGCAAGACCTATCTGGGCATGGCGGCGGCCACGGCGGCCCTCAAATCCGGCGAGGTGGACCGGCTCATCCTCACCCGGCCGGCGGTCGAGGCCGGCGAGGCGCTGGGCTTCCTGCCCGGCGATCTCCAGGAAAAACTGGCGCCCTATCTCCGGCCGCTTTACGACGCGCTGCACGACATGCTCCCCGCCGAGGAAATCCAGCGGCTCATCGAGCGGGGGGTGATTGAGATCGCGCCGCTGGCCTACATGCGCGGGCGCACGCTGAACCACGCCTTCATCGTGTTCGACGAGGCGCAAAACTCGACCACCGAGCAGATGTTCATGTTCCTGACCCGGCTGGGCAACCGCTCGAAGGCGGTCGTCACCGGGGACCTCACCCAGATTGACCTGCCGCAAAACAAGCTCTCGGGCCTGTTCGAGGCCCGGGCGGCCCTGACCCGCACGGAAGGGGTGGCCATCGTCGAGTTCCAGCACCGGGACGTCATCCGGCACCCGCTGGTGCAGCGCATTTTGGCGGCCTACGAACGGCATCGCGGGACGCCGGAATGACGCCCACCGTCCTGCACGTCCAAAACCGCCACCCCGGCCGCCGGATCCGGGACGCCCGGTTGCGGCGCCTCGCGGAGGCGGCCCTGGCCGAGCCGCCCATCGCGGAACACGCCGCCGCGCCCGGCGAGCTGGGCATCGTGCTGACCGACACGGCGGAAATGGCCCGGATCAACGCCGATTACGTGGGCCACGCGGGACCGACGGACGTCATCACGTTCGATTATCGCGAGCCGGGGCGCCCCGCGGCTTCGCTGCACGGCGAGATTCTGATCTGCTGGGAAGTGGCGGAAGCGCAGGCCCGGGAGTACGGAACCACGCCGGCGCTGGAAATTGTGCGTTACTTGGTCCACGGTTTGCTGCATTTATGCGGCTTCGACGACCGGACGCCCGCCGAGCGGCGCGTGATGAAACGTCACGAAGACCGGCTGGTCGCCCGGCTGGCGGGGGTGTTCGACTGCGCCGCGCTGATCGAGCAAGCCCCCGATCAAGGGTGACCGAAGCAACGAGTGGCGCGGGCGAGCGGCGCGGAGCGCCTGGTGAAAAAGTGGAACCTCCCGCCGCGGGCGGGCACGCGGCCTGCCGGCAGGACGTCAAAGCCCTTGGGTGGCAGGCCGGGTTTCCCAACCCGGCGTTTTTCGACCGGCGCGGGGGCGCGGAGTTCCGCGCCGGACGGCAAAAGCGAAACGGAAACGGCATGAGATGGAAACGACAGATGTTGCGCTGGCGCGCGGACTTCTTCGCCGGATTGGCGGTGGTCCTGCCGGTGGTGCTGTCGTTGGCCATCGTGCGGTGGTTGTTCGGCACGGTGTCGCAGGTTACCGACCTGCTGCTCTTCTTCCTCCCCCGCGAACTCACCCGCACCGCCGAGGGCTCGGGCGAGGTGCTCTGGTACTGGAGCCTCCTGGCGCTGCTGGTGACCATCGTCCTGCTGGCGGCGGCCGGCCGGTTCGCCCGGAACTTCGTCGGACGCAAGATCGTCCAGTTCGTGGACTGGTTGATGATCCGGGTGCCCCTGCTCAACAAGGTCTATGTGACCATCAAGCAGATCAACGAGGCCTTCGCGAGCAACAAACGGGCGGCCTTCAAGCGGGTGGTCCTGATCCAATACCCCCATCCCGGCTGCTACTCGATTGCCTTCCTCACCAGCGAGGAGCATCCGGAAGTCCGCCACCGGCTGGGACGCGAGGTGCTCGGCGTCTTCCTGCCCACCACCCCCAATCCCACCAGCGGCTACCTGCTGGTCCTGCCGAAGGAGGACGTCACCATCCTCGACATGACCGTGGCCGAAGGCATCAAGCTCATCATCAGCCTCGGCTCGGTGGTGCCGCCCTACGACCTCGTGCGCCGGGCTCGCCGGGGTCGTGCCGCGGCCCGGACGGCGGCGGCGGCCGGGAAGCCGGCGGAGGAAAAAGCGCCGGCGAAACCGGGCGCCCGAAAAACGGACGGGGAAAAACCAACCGCGGAACCGCCCGCCGGGGAGCCGGACGGCGAAAAGCCGGCCACGGAAAAAAACGCCGCCCCCTCGGCGGTGACCGCGGGCCATGAGCGCTGAATCGGCCACCGGTTTGGTGCTGCGCTGCCGGCCGTTGACCGAGACCAGCCTGATCGTCCACTGGCTCACCCGCGAACACGGCCGACTGGCTACCGTGGCGCGCGGCGCCCGCCGGCTCAAATCCGCCTTCCGGGGCAAGCTCGACGCCGGCTACCGGGCGCGATTCGCCTTCGTCCGCAGCCGCCGTTCCGATCTCCACACCCTCACCGAGGTGGCGCTGGAGGAAACCCACCCCGCGCTCCGCACCGATTTCAACCGGCTCCGGGCCGCCGCCTACGCCACCCGTTTGCTCGAACAAACCACCGAAACCGAAACCCCCGTGCCCGGGCTGTTCGCCTTGCTCGACGAATGGTGGCGTGTCTTGGACGCCGCCCCGGCTTCTCCCGCCGCGTTGGCCGCCTTCGAGCTGCACCTGCTCGACGCCCTCGGTCTCCGGCCCGATCCCGCCCGGACCCGCCTGCCGTCCGCCGTCCGGGAAACGTTGAGCGCCCTGCTCGCCCGCCCCCTGGCCGCCGCCGCCGTCACGCCGCTGTCGCCCGGCGTGGCGCGAACGCTTGACCACTTCCTCGGCGCCTTCCTGCGGGAACACCTGGGCCGTCCGCCCAAGGGCCGGGAACCCGTCTGGGAAACCGCCCTCGCGTCCGCGCCCGCCTGAACCGCCCACCCGCACCGCCTCCACCCCTTCGGGCGCGGCGCGCCTTTCGGGCTCAAGTCACGCGGGGAAAATCGGATTTTCCGCGGCCGCCCCGCTCCCGCCCCTTCAGGGCGGGGAAATCCGAAGGCCCGAGGAAGCCGAAGGCCCGAAGAAAATCCGAATCCCGAAATCCGAAATCCGAAAGGGAAGCGCGCGTCTTTTGTAGCGCGGACTTCCAGTCTGCTGTTGCGCCGGCTTCCAGCCGGCCCGGCGGGCGAGGAAAAGCGGCCGCTGCGTAAAGAGGAAAACCCGGCAGATTGGAAATCTGCGCTACAGCAGGCTGGAAGCCTGCGCTACGGGGGGGAGCGCACGCGCCTCGCGTGCGCCGGGGGGCGCCCCCGCCCCTCGGTCCCCCGCGACCGATTTCCGCGGGCGCGTTTTCAGGGCCGGTCGGAGAACGCCGGGTCAGGCGCCCCGGCCTACAGGGGCGCGACTCGTTCCTTTGGGCGTTGCCCGGGGCTGACGGGTATCGCGCCTTCGGCGCGGGAAGTTTCGGATTTCGGGATTCGGATTTTCCCTGGGTAGCACCCGCGTCTCGCGGGTCGGGCCGGGCGTCCCGCCCGGCTCCCGAGGCGGAGGAAAAGGCTTCTTTGGTCCGCCCACGCGTCCTTCGTGGCCCCGGGCG
>CAZRPT010000067.1:0-1750 GCA_964601985.1 uncultured Verrucomicrobiota bacterium | reverse complement strand
CCGGGTGAAGTTTTGAGTCCCTTTCCGTCAACAGTTCAACGCGCCTGGCCCGCTGAATCCGAAGTGGTGACCGCCAGCCGGCGGATGAGGGCGTCGAGATCTTCGCGCGGAGAGGGGCGATCAGGCGGGGCGAAGGCGTGGTTGAGGAAGAGGGCGAAGACCAGCGGGCGTCCGTCGGCGGTGGTGAGGTAACCGGAGAGGGCGTAGGTGTGACGCAGATAGCCGGTTTTGGCCCGCAGCTCCGCGCCGGGGGGAAGATCGCGCAACCGACGGGCCAAGGTGCCGGGTTCGCCGGGAGCGGGGAGCGCGGCGCGGAAAACCTCGCCGTACGGCTGGCGCGCCACGTACCGCAACAGGGTGGTGACGGCGCGCGGGGTAACCTGGTTCCGGCGCGAGAGCCCGCTGCCTTCCTCCAGCGCCACCGCGTCCGGCGGCAGCCCCACCCGCGCCAGGAACGCGCGCATCGCCTTCCGGGCCGCGACGGCGGTGGCGTCGTCCGCGCCGACCGGCGGGGCGACCCCGTCGGCGACCGGGCCGTGGGCCGTCAACGCGCCCACCCGCAACCAGAGCAGTTGGGCGTACTGGTTTTGCGAGGGCCGCAGCATGGCCGGCAACAGCTCCCGCAGGGGCGGTGAATCCACTCCGCCGATTTCCGTCCAGCCGGACCAGTCGGGTTGCCGCCCCTCCGCGGGGACTTCCGTCCAATGCCGCGCCCGGCCGCCGATCCGGACCCCGTCCGTCCGCAACGCGTCCGCCAGCAAGCGCCCCACCCACGCGCCCGGCCGATGCACCGCCACCTGTTCAACGCGTCCCGGCGCGTCGCCGGGCAGCGCCCCGCTGAGGATGACACGGTTTTCGTTGAGCGGTTGGAACACGCGGAACGTAGCCGCGGCGCCGGCGGGCGCGGTGCGGGCGCGGTTTTCGAGCCGCACGAAATCGGTGGGCGGTTCGAGGAAGGCCTGCACGGGAGCGCCCGGTTTCGCGCCGGGCCGGACATGGACGCGCACGACGTTGTCATGCGCGTTCAACGCCCCCACCTCCGCCGCGTAGGCGTAGGGAAAATCGTCCCATTCCCAGCCCGCGCCCCACGCCGGCGCGCGGAAGAAGCGGTCGTCGGTGATGAGGTCGCCGGTGATTCGCCGCACGCCCGCCGCCCGGATGGCGGCCACCAGCGGCGACAAGGCCCGGTCCACCCAGCCGCCATGGAAACGGTCGGCCCAGGAAAAATCGCCGCGTCCGAACACCACCAAATCGCCGCGCAACACGCCGCGCCCGTCGGGCGGCCGAAGCGCCAGCAGCGAGGTGCGGAAGCGAAACTCCGGCCCCAGTTGATCGAGCGCCAGCGCGGCGGTGAAGAGCTTGGCGTTCGAGGCGGGCGTGAAGGCGCGGTCGGCGTCGTGGCTCAGCCACACCCGGCCGGTGTCGAGCGCCACCACGTGAATGCCCCAGCGCGCGACCCGGTAGCGGGGTTGCTGGATCCGCTGCTCCACCGCCCGGCGCAGGGCGGCCAAATCCCCCGCGCCCGCCGAAACGGAAAACAGGGCAATCGCCAGGCCCAAGACAAACCCACGCCGGGCAGCACCTGCCTCCGGCGGGTCCGCTTCGGCGTCCCGCCGAAGCGCGAAGCTCCCCTTGCGGGCGGATTTCCCGGAACGCTTGCTGGGTCCCCGACGCCAAAGGGCCGGGCGGGATGCCCAGCCCAACCCGCCGGAGGCGGGTGCTGCCCGGGGGCGAAAAGGGCGCACGGTCG
>CAZRPT010000066.1:0-20511 GCA_964601985.1 uncultured Verrucomicrobiota bacterium | reverse complement strand
CGCCGGAAAAGACCGGACGCGCGCCCGGCGCCGCGGTGTACACCACCGGCGCGGCGGCGCTCCCGCTGTCTTGCGGCTCCAGCACGAAGGGTTCGCGCAGCGCGTAACGCCCGTCCGCCACCACAACCCGGGCGGGGCCGTTCAGCTCCCCCGCCCGGCGGGCGCGACGAAGCGCATCGCGGGCGCCGGTCAGCGAAGCCAGCGGCCCGTCCGTGCCGGCGGCGTTCGGGCGGGCCAATCGCCCCGACCACGCATCGCGTCCGTCCGGCGCCACGTGCACAACAAAAGGCGCGGCGACGATGGGTCCGCCCAACAAAACGCCCCCGCAAACCACGCAAAACCAGCGGGCGAAAGACCGGTGAAACAAACGGAAACGAGCCATGATAAAACGCAACCAACCGGAGTCCGCGAACGAACCGCGCCGTGAAACGGCGCGGATCCCGAAAAACGAAAGCAGGCCGGCGGCGTTCATCCGCCACCCTCCACCGCGCCGTTTTTTTGACCGAACGGAAAAAAGATGTTGGCGCAAACCCTCGTTTTCACCATACCGCCGGCACCCTGAATTTCCCGGCCCGGGATGTCAACGCCCCGCCGTTCCATCCCGGAAAAGCGGGGCGAATGGGTGATACGCGGACCGGTCCGCGGGCACGAAAACCCGGACTCCAAAAGCGGGAAAAACCACGAAGGACACGAAAAGGGAAGGCAGACTTTCTTCGCGTGCTCCGCGCGTTCGTGGCGCAATCACGCGGGGAAAGCGGGCAGCTTCGGACTCGCAACACTCACCTTGTCAAGGAGCCTGACGCCCGGTTCGACGCCTCCACCGCCGAATCGGGAGCCCCGGACCGCCAACGGACGGCCGCGCCTCGCCCCCTCTGCAAGCCGGCCGCCCGCAACCCCGGGAGCCTCCGATCCGCATCCCGGCGACGACGGGACATCGTCCGCCTCGCGGTACGCCACGCCGCGAAAAGGCGGGCTGCCGGGCTGCTGGGTTCTGAAATTCCAATCTGCCAAGCTTTCCCTTTTTTACGGGGCTGCCGTTTTTTCCCGTCCGCCCGGCCGACTGGAAGTCAGCGATACGGCAGGCGGGAAGCCCGCGCTGTGAAGGAGACCGCCGCCGCATGTCGGCGGCGGGGAGGCGCTCTTCTTTCGGGATTCGTTTTTTTCGTTCCCTCGCCTTGTCGGTTCGGATCAGCGTTCGAGGGCGCGGTAGAAGTGGAGCGGGTGGGGTTCGGGGTCGGGATCGCGGACCGGGGCGAGGCGGGTCGGGACGGTGAAGTCGAACAGCTCCCGCCAGGTTTTCAGGTCGTCGGAGGTCTCGAGCCGGTACTGCACGCCGGGCTTGCCCTTGAAGGTGAATTCCCATCCGCCTTCGGCGAGGCGGCGCGGCCGGTTGAGCCCCGGCTTGAGGGCCACGGTGACCACTTCCACCTGGTTGGTGGTGGACAACGCGGGCTGGCCGTCGTCACTCACGACGACGGTCAGCCGGTTGGTGAAGCCCCATTGCTCCGGCGCGGGCGCCCATTGGAGCCGGCCGCTCGCGGCGTCCAGGGTCAGGCCCGCCGGCACGGGCGGCAGGAGCCGCCAGCTCAGCAGGTTCGCCGGCGTGTCGGGGTCGGTGGCCGAAACCACGACGTCCAGCGGTTGGTCTTCAATCAACCGTTGCCGGGGAAGCGGGGTCACCACGGGCGGGCGGTTCACTTCGCGGACGGTGAGGTGAAGGGTCCGGGTGTCGCTGAGCGGCGGCACGCCGTTGTCCGTCACGGTCACGCGCAGGTCGTATTCGCCCGGTCCCTGGGACTCGGTCGGCCGCCAGGTGAAGCGTCCGCTGGCGGGCATGAGCTGCGCGCCCGGCGGCACGTCGCCGTCCAGCGTGAAGGTGAGGGTGTCCGCCGGGATGTCGTCGTCCTGGGCCGTGAAGGTGAGGGTGAAGGTTTCCTCCTCGGGCAGCACTTGATCGGCCACCGCCAGCAGGCGCGGCGCGGTGTTGGCGCTGACCCGTTCCCACGTGACGCGGGCCTGGTTGCGCCCGGCGTTGCCGGCCTGGTCGAGTGTTCCGGCGCTGTTCGCCGTGAGGACGTACTCGCCCACCGGCTCGGTGAGCGCCTCCAGCCCGGTCAGCGCGTAATCCCGGCCGTTGTGGGCTTCGAGCCGCACCGCGCCCGCCGGCCACGCCACCGGCGCGCCGTTGCGGGTCAGGGTGAAGTCATCAAGGCCGAGCGTGGCCGGATCCACCGGCTCGGAGAAGTGAAGCTCCACGATCGCGACGCCGGTGAGGCGGCGATTCGGGACGACCGGCTCGACGGTCACGCGCGGGCCGGTGGTGTCCACGAAGAGGTCGAGGCAGGCCTTTTCGGAGACGTTGCCGGCGGGATCCACGGCCCGGACGGCCAGCGGATGGGCGCCGTCGCTGTTCAGCTCGATCGGCAGGGTGAAGCGGCCGCCTTCCGGCCGGGCCGCGCCGAGGTCGCGCCGACTGGCCCGGTCCTTGACCCGCACGGTCACGTCGGCATCAGCCACGCGACCGGCCACCACGAGGCGGTTGGTGTTGACCCGCCCGTCGGTGTCCGAGACGCCGGTGTCGGGCGTGAGGCTCAGGTCGAACGGCGCGGCGGGCGGCGTGAGGTCCATCGTCCACGCCCGCGAGGCCGATTCTTCACCGGCGTTGCCCGCCCGATCGGTCACGCCTTCGCCGTGCACGGTCAGCACGTAGCGGCCTTCCCGACCCACCACCCAGTTGAAGTTGGCGAGGCGGAACGTGTCCGGGCCGAGCGGGGTGACGGTGACTTCTTCGGTGATGAGGTTCGGGCCGCCGTCACGGCGCAGTTCCAGATCCTGCCAGTCGAAGCTTTCGGGCGCGATCGGCTCGGAGAAGGTCACGTCGAGTTTGGCCACGACGATGTTGCGCGGATCGGTCGGGATTTCTTCGAGGCTCACGATGGTCGGCCCGGTCGAGTCCAGCGTCCAACGCGTGGTCAACACCCCCACGCCGGCCTGGCCCGCCGTGTCGGTCACGCCGTCCGACGCGAGGGTCAGGGCGTAGTGACCGTCGGCCTGCGTGAGCGACGCGAGTCCGTCGAGCCGGAAGACGGTGTCGGAAACGCGCGTCACGGTGGCGGCGTCGGTGAGCAGGTTCGGCCCGCCGTCGCGGGTGAGGACGAAGTCGTTCCGGTCCAGCGTGGCGGGATCGAGGGCGCGGGAGAATTCCACCTCGACGTCCGCCACCGGTTCGGCGCGCGGATCGGGCGTGACCGGCCCCAAACGGAACGCCACCGGCGCGTTTTCGCCCTTGGCCCAGGTGACGCGGGCCGTGCCGCCGACCGGGTTGCCGCCGTAGTCGGTGATGCCGTCGCCCACGAGGGTCAGCTCGTAGTTGCCGTCCGCGCCGGTCAACGCCGCCAGGCCGGTGATGCGGTAGATGTTCCGGCCCACCTCGATCACGCCCACGCCGGCGTCAATGAGGTTCGGCCCGCCGTTCAGGGTCAGGATGAGGTCGTCCCCGTTGAACGCGGCCAGATCAATCGGCTCGGAGAAGATCACGTCCACCTCGTGCACCGGACCGGGTTGCAGGAGCGGCTCGGGCGGCACGACCGCGGAAAACGCGGGCGGCACGGTGTCCTGCACCTCGTAGGTGAGGGTGTAGCGGCCGGAACTGTCGTAATCGAGGAGGTGCAGGGTCCATTCCCGCACCGCGCCGTGGAGGGCCGACGGGAAGGTGCGGTCGGTTTGCCAGACGTTGTCGCCCACGCGCAGCTCCTTGCCGTCCGAGCGGACCACGCGGGTCAGGTGGAAATGCGCGCCCGGGTCGGGCAGACGCAGGTAGCTCCAGCCGTCGGGCAGGTTCGCGGTCAACGCGACCTCGAAGCGCCCGGCGCGGACCCGGTGGTCGGTGGTCGCGTCATGAACCGCGTTCACCACGGCGGTGGAGCCGTCGCTGAGGTAGAGCATGTCGGGCGTGTTTTGCGGATCTTCATCGTCGTTCACGAGGAAGTCCGGCAAGGCGTCGTCGTCGGGCCGGTCGGCGCGCACGACGTGGATCAATTCGTGAATGGCCACGCGGTCAATCAACGAGAGGTTGGTGCAACCGAGCGAGTCCACGTGCTCGAAGGTGGCATGATAGTCGAGGAACTTGCCCTGCAACGTGCTGGTCAGCCACCAGGCCGCCACCTGCGTCGTGCCGGGGCCGATGTTGCCCAGGTCCACCGTGAGCGAAGGCCGGACCTCCGCGTCGCCCACCTGCGCGCCGATGATCTTGAAATCAATCAGCAGGCCCTTCTCGTTTTCGACCAGTTTCGGCTGGGCGGAGGTGATGCGGAAATTGCGCGCCCAGCCGGCGCCGATGTTTTTCGCGATCAGGCCCAGCGCGAACGGCTCGGACGGCTCGACCTCGTCGGTGAACGGGTCGTCGGCGTACACGTCGCGCTGCTGGAAGTAATCAAGCGCCAGCCGCGCCTCGGGCAGAACCACGATCGGCGGCGCGCTCAGCGGCACCACGATCTCCTCGCCCGCCTCGAAATAACGCAGCGTGCCGCCGATGCTGTAGATGGCCGGCGCGTCGGGTGCGGCGTCGAGCGTGGGGATGAAGGTGTAGCGCGCGGTGGCCGCCCGCCCCGGGCCCAGTTCGCCCTGACCGGTCATGTCCTCGACCCCGCTGAACTGCGCCGACCGGAGGACAAACCGGTCATTCGCCGGCTGGTCCCGGGCGTCCGTGATCTCCAGGTCCACGCGCAGACCGGTCAAGGCGTCGGCGCCGGTGTTGTTGATTTCGAGCGTGCCGATGAAGGCGGCACGGGTCATGACCGCCTCCTGCTCGATCCGCATGCGCACCTGGGCGCAAACCCCGCGGCCGTGGCCGCCGTCCCCTTCACCCGCCAGCGCCACGGCGCTCGTCCGGCGGAACGCGCCGGGGCCGCCCTCGTCGCCACAGTCCTTTTCGGGCGGGCCCACGGGATACCAGGCAGTGCTGGAAACAATGCCGCCGGCGGCGGGAATGCCGGGAAAGGTGGAGCCGTCGAGACTCACGTCCAAATCGCTGAAATCGAAGGAAAGCTTGGAGCACAAGCATTCCAACAAATCGCCGATGCCCCCACCGGGATCCCCGGCCGCCACCTTGCACGCGGCCTTCAGCGGCCCCTTGATGCAGGGCGGGATGTTGGGATTGAGGCAGTCCGCCACCGCGGCAACGGCGTCGCACAACGCCCCGCCGAGCCCGTGGCCGGACATGATGTCCTGCGCGGCTTTTTTGTACGCGTCTTTCAGCCCCTTGAGGCATTTGTAAGCATTGTAATCCGTGCAGAGGGGACGGAAATCCACCGTGACCTTCTGGAGTTTGTTGTCCGGTCCGCAGACGTAGTAGGAAAAGACCGGCATGGGAATTTTGGGCAGACACTCGTTGACGCCGATCTCGCAGTCTTTTCCGCCGGCCAGGCCCCGGGATTCCCCGGCCAGGCCCACGCGTTCCGAGACGAGCGGGATGTTCCGGTGCCGGATGGTCACGGGAATGACGTAGCGGCTCTTGGCCGGCATGGTGCCGATTTCCTTCACCAGGGGCGTGATCTCGTAATCGGGATCCTGGGGGATGCCGAAATGCACGTCTTGCAGCGCGATCAAGCCCTCGTTGCGCAGGATGATTTCCGTCTGGGTCTCGTAGCCGGGGGTCACCAGCGGCATGATGAACGGGGTTTCCACGACCAGATTCGGCACGGGCACCTCCGCCTCGAACACCGATTCGAGCACGATGCGGTAATGGTCCTCGATCTCCGTCGGCACCACGCGCCAGCGGTAGGTGACCGTCTCGCGGCTGAGGAACGGCCGCAGCTCGGTGGTCACGCCGGCCTCGATGGCGGCCACGCCGTGATAGCCGCTGTGCCGGGGCGCGAACACCTCGACCCGGTAGCTGCCCTCGGGCAAACCGGTGAACCGGACCTCGCCCGTCTCGCCGGTGTTTTCCTCGGCCACGGTCTCGCCGGTGAAGGGATCGCGCAGGGTGACGAGGGCGTTGGTGACCAGGGGCGTGCCCGCGACGTAGTAGGTGTACTGGTCCTCGACCGCCACATGCAGGTCGCCCACGGCGGTGGAGATGGCGCGGAAATGGAACGGCACCGACACGCCGGCCGCCGCGCCCACCAGGGCCAGCTTGCCGTCGTAGCGGGCCAGCGGCAGGTCCGCCGGCGGATGCAGGCGCAGGGTGACGGTGGCCTTTTCGCCGGGCGCGAGCGGGGGCAGGGTTTCCCCGCTGGCCAGCGACAACCACGGCAGCGGCGGCAGAAGCACGGTCAACGGCCCGCTGGGCGCGCCGCCCAGGTTGACCACCTCGAAGGACGTCACCGCCTGTTCGCCGCGCACCATGCCGCGTTCCAGATAGGCCGGACGCGCCGCCAGCTCGGCCCGCAGGGGCAGCACGGTGAGCCGGACCGGCAGGTCGGCAAACACCCCTTCCGCCGATTCGAGATGGAAGGTCACCTCGGCTTTCCAGGCGTCGGCGCTGGTGCTGGTGAGGGTGTAGCGCACGGGGATTTCCCCGTCGCCGGGCAGCTCGTCCGCCAGCTCGAATTGCGCCTCCAGACCGGACGGCGAACGCAGCACCGCTCCGGTCAGCCCGCTCAAGGGCAGATCGCCCAGATTGCGCAGCTTGAACGTGCCGGACAACGGTTCCCCCGGCACGAGCCGGAGGTTCAATTCCGGAACGTCGGTTTTCATGCCCAGCAGGATGAACTGGTCCTGATCGCTTTCCGCGTCGCCGGGATACTGCGCGCTCAGGGTGTACACGCCCGCCTCGGTGGGCAGCGGTTGGAACACGGTCGAGAAACGTCCCTCCGTATCCGTCCAGACGGTCAACGTCCGCCGCATGCGCCGCACGCGAACGGTGATCTCGATTTCCTCCAACGCCGCCGGGGCATTGGTGTTTTGGGTCATCCACGCCCGGCCTTCGATGGGAATCGGCGTGCCGTTGGGCTCGACCTCCGCCTCCGTCCAGGCCACCGCCTGATAGGCCGGCAACACGTCCACCGGCAGCAGGGCGCAACCGACGTTGTTGCGGCGGGTGCCCTCGGTCAGGTCGCGCTCGGCGTCGGTTCGCACGCAAATCCAGTAATGTCCCGGCCGGGTGGGCATGGACACCCGCGCCGTGCGCTCGTAACTCCCGCCCACGGCCAGCGCGCCGTTGAAGCGGCTGATGGCGACCGCCGAACGGGCGCCCGGATGGCGCGTCGGGGACACGTACACGTAATCGCTCCACGGCCCCTCCGCCGCCGCCAGTCCGTGATTGGCCACGCTGAACCGGACCGTGGCGGACGCGTCCGTCAGCAGGTTGGTCGGGCCGTTCACGTCGAGGACTTCCAGGTCCGGCAGGTCAATGTCGCTGACCGTCAGATGGGCGAGCCCGCCGCTCCACCCCGCGGCGGAGGCCGTCAGCGTGATTTCCCTGGCGCCGTCCGTCACGCCGTCCGTCACGCCGTGAATCGGGAAGGTCGCGCGGCGCCGGCCGTCGGGAATGACCACGGTGGCCGGCACGGTGGCCTCGGAGGGATCGCTGCTGGCCAGGGTCACCGTCACGTCGCCCACCGCCTCGGTGTTGCGCGTGACCGTGCCCTCGCCCACGCCGGTTTCCGCCAGGAATCCCGGACGCGCCCGCAACGTCAGTGTGGGGCCGTCGTCATCCCGCACTTTGATCTCCACCGAGGAGCTGATGTCGGGCATGGGCGCGCCGAGTTCGTTCACCGCGTAGGCCGTGAGCCGGGCGGTGCGGTCGCCGTTCACCAACGAGTCGTCTTCCGCGGCCACGGGGAAGGTGACGGAGGCCTGGTTGGGCGGAATGATCCAGCGCCGGGGGTGCGCCAACGGCCCGCCGGCTTCGGTGCTGAAGGAGATCCGCAGCCCGCGATCCGTCACCGGCGAGCGGGTCACCGTGGCTTCCGTGCGGCTGCTGGGGCCGCTCTCGGTCAGGGTGGTGTCGGCGACGGTCAATTCGATGGTGGTGGTGTCGTTGTCCAGAATCTGAATCGTCCGCGACGCGTTGGGATAATTCGTGGCGGTGGCCAGCAGACGGGCCTTGCTGAGCCCCTCAAAGGTGTCGTTTTCCAGCGCCCGGTACTCGAACGGCGCCTCCGTCTCGCCGGGGGCAAGCACCACCGAAGCGCTGGCGCGCAGCCGCCAGAGGTTGTCGGTCCACAAATCCACCTCGAGCGTCTCGTTGGTCGCGCAGTTGCGCCGCACCCAGCCCTGGGCCACGGCGCCTTCCGCGATCCCCTCCTCCGTCACCAGCGTCAGGGCGGGCGTGTCCACGTCCTGGACCGTCAACCAGTCCGAGCCGCTGACAAACTCCGGCGCCTCCGCCGTGATCCGCACGTTTTGGTCGCCGTCCACGTAATGGTCCGCCACCACCGTCACCGGCACCCGCACGCTGGAGCGATGGGCGGGGATGACCACGGTGGCCGGCACGGCGGCCTCGGTGGGGTCGCTGCTGGTGAGGGTGACGACGAGGTTGGTGGACGGATCGGTGTTGCGTTTGAGCAGGGCCTTGACGGTGTTCGTGCCGGCCGTTTCGCGGACCGCCACGCTGTTCAAACGCAGCGAGAGCGCCGCCGCCACGGTGGTGGGCCGGACGCTCAAGGCGGCGTTGTCGGTCTCGTCTTCCTCGACCACCTCCCCCGCGCTGTCCGCCTGCACGACGAACCATTGGTCGCCCCAGAATCCGTTCACCGGCACCATCACCTGCTGGGTGCGGGTCAGGGACGCCCCGGCCGGCAGCGGGGTTTCGATCTGGAAGGTGGCCAGGCTGAGATCGTCGCCCAGCTCCGGGTCGTCCGAGACGAACACCCGCTCCCGCCACGGCGCGACGGCCTCGCCGGGACCGGTGTTGAGAACGGTCCACACCAGCGGGATGGTCTGGCCCGGATCGGCGCTGGCCGGCGCGACGAGGTTGGTGATGACGAGGTTCGGCAACTTCGGCACGCGCAAGGCCAGAGGCCCGCGGGTGGCGACGTTGTTCTCCTCGTCGGCCTCGGGCTGCTGCCGGCTGCTGTCGGCGCGGATTTCGATGACCCAGTCGGTGTCCGGATAGTCCGGGCGCAGGGGCAGCGTGACCGTGTTGGTCCGGCGATAGCTCTCCCCCGGCGCCAGCGGTCGCGGGCGACCGAACGTGCCGAGCCTCCAGTAGGCAAAGGGGGCGTCCGGTTGCCCGTCGCTTGACAGGTAAACCGTGTCCCGCCAGGCGGCCTCCGCCGGCGCGTCGCCCACGTTGCGCACCGTCCAGGCCACCGGGATCGAGTCGCCGTAGAACGCGCTCGTCGGCGCGACGACGTCCTCGACCACCAAATCCATCGCGCGCAGGGTCGTCCGCGCGGCGGCCACGCGGACGTTGTTTTCCGGCGGGCCGGCCTCGGGGAGTTCGTTCCGGCTGTCGGTCGTGACCACGAACCAGCCCCCCCCGCCCGGGATCGGCGGCACGCTCAGTTGCGTCACCCGCTCGTCGCTGCCGTGCGGCGGCAGACCGTCCCGGAACTTCAGCACCTTGAGCACCACGTCATCGTCGTCGCCCGCCTGCGCATTCGCGGAGAACGCGACGGTTTCGTGCCACGGCCCCGGCGCGGCGTAGTCGGTGTGATTGGTCACCGTCCAGCGCACCGTGATCAGCTTCGTCGCCGTCACCTCCCCGGGCGCGGTCAACGCCGTCACCGCCAGGTCCGGCAACGGCGGCTGCGTCAGCGTGAGGGCGCGGGCCAGAGTGTTGTTTGATTTGTCCGGATCGTTGGCCCACTTCCCCGCTGCTTGCCAGCGGAGGAAGTAATCCCCGGGCGGCGTGTCCGACCGGAGCGGCAGGGTGACCTCGAACGTAAACCGCCGCGTGCCGTTGACCGGAATGGGATTGGTCACCGTCACCAACGGTCGGAGCAGCAACTGCCGGGAACCTCCGGTCTCGGTCCGGGCCAGGTAAAGGATATCCCGCCACTGGCTGCCGGCGGTCACGGGCGCGTCGCCCACGTTGCGGATGAGGGCGGAAACGGTGATGGTCGCCCCCTGATCAGCCGTGTCCGGCGCGGTGATTTCCTCCAGCGCGATGTCCGGCGCCTGCACGCGCACCGCCGTCCCGGTGACGATTTGGTTGTTCGCCTCACTGGCTTCCGCCACGTCATCGTAATGGTCCAGCCGCACGCGGAAATAGCGTTCGCCCACATAGTCGGTGCCCACGGAAATTTCGGCCTCCCGGGTCACGCTCTCGCCCGGCGCGAGCGTGCCGCGGAAACGCACGCTCTTTTCATGTCGCACGGAGCGCATCCAGGGATGGGCGCCGTGTTCGATCACGTCCGTCCATTCGGCGCGCGTGGGACGAGTGCCGGCGTTCTCCACCGTCCAGCGCACCACGAACGGTTCATGGACGGCCACCGTTTCGGGAACCACCAGATCGCGCACGACCAGGTCCGGCGCGTCCGCGGGGGTCTGGAAGCTCAGACTGTCCAGCGCGGCGGGATGCGCCCCCTCGCCCAGCGTGATCCGCACCCGGGCAAGATTCGGCTGCTCGATGGCCACCCGCTCGCGGGTCCCGACGCCGCCGTGGTACGCGCGCTGGAACAACACCGTGTCATCGGGCGCGTACGCCGTGACCGTCGTCGCGCCTTCCACCCCGGCATTGACGAGGTAAAACTGCGCGAAGGCGGTGGTGGAGCGATTCGTGGTCCCCGGCTCGACGAATTGCAGTTCCAGCTCGCCCGGCGCGGCCGGGGTCGAAGGATCGCCATACACGCGGGGAGGTGTCACCGGCGCGAACTCCTCCGGCTGGTTGTCGGTGATCCGCAGATCACCGCTCACCGTGCGGAACCGGACGCCCCGCGCCAAAAGCTCATCGGTCAGCCGTTTGCCCGCCGACCACTCCTCGAAGGTCGCCTCCTGCAGGGCGGGAGTGGGCTGCTGATACCAGCGGCTCACCGGAATCGTCGGGCGGCCCGTGCCGTATCCCCGCCAAAAGGTCAAATACGCGGAATACCCCGCCTCCCCGGTAAACAGCAGGGTCACCGGGTACAGGCCTTCGGTCGTGAACGTCAGCGGAAACGTGGCGCTTTTCGTGACGCTGGACGTGACCCGCTGAAGGCCGTTGGTCTGAAACGCATCCCCGATGGCCAGCCACCAGCCGCCCTGGTAACTCAGCCCCAGTTTCGCCTCGATGGCTTCGGTCGTTGCGTCGCGGTCCCAGTCGCGCGTCACCTTCAGCAAACCGGTCACGCGGAGCGTGAAATTGGTCACGTCCAGCTCGCGCAGCGTGGCGGGCGGCATTGCCCGGCATTCCGCGAAAAAATCCTCCAGGCTTCCCGGGCCCGTGACGTCTTTGCGCCGCCGCCAGTACACCTTCGGCATCAGCGTTTCGCCCGCCGGCGTCAAGCCATCCAGATCCGCCGGCGTCGGCGCCCGATCACCGCCCACATTGGCGAAAACCTCCACCCGCACCCCCTCCCCGGAAACAAACGGCACGGTCGGGGAAACCGCCGCGGACGCGGGAATCAAGGTCTGCGCGGCCACCCTTCCCCCCAGCGTACAGCACACCACCCAACCGGCAACTCGGAGCATTTGGATTTTCATGACAAAGGGCCTCTGCTTTTCTCCGGGGGAAAACATCGGAAGACATCGGCCCTCGAAGGATTCTGCCGGGCAGCGTGCGGGGACGCCCATTCCCCCGTCAAGCCGAATCCGCAGGGCAAACGGGTAAGCCGGAAGATTGCGCCCCTCCCGGGAAGTGGCGAGCAGACCCGAACGGGCCGCCACCCTTCCCAATTTTAAAACGCATGCTTCTCGCGCCGCCCGCCCGCGGAACGAAAATACGCGCCCGGTCTCCCGTCAGCGCGCGCGGCCGGGTTCGACCTCCTTGATGACCCGGCCCCATTCGTCCACGAGATAATCCCGCGGCACCTGGATGGTGCGGCCGTCGGCGGTGGTTTCGGTGTGCCAATGGCGCACGATGCGGACGGGTTGCGGGGTGAAGACGTGGCCCACGGCGGCGGCGCTGCCCTCGACCATTCCCACGCCGGCGCCGGCCACGTTGCCCACCACCGCGCCCAGGCCCACGCCGACCACGTTGCCCACTTTGGGGCCCACGGCGTTCTGGTTGGTGACGCGATAATTGCCCGCGGTGCACCCCGCCAGCAAGGCGGCGGCCGCCAGGGGCGCAAATTGTTTCCAAGCCGGGGAAGTGTTCATAAGCAGCGAGGGAGGCGTGGCGACGGCGTCCCGAAGGGGTTCCTCAGAAGCCCACCGAGGGCCGTTTGCCCTGTTTCACGATGGTGCGTTCGTCTTCCCACACGGCGATGCCGTCGCGCGAGCTGAGCGAAAGCTGGAAGATGTAACTGGTCTGCTCCACGCGCCCGGCTTTCACGCGGTTTTCGATGATTTTTCCGGAGAGGGTGTAATCCGGCAGCCGGGGTTTTTTTCCGCCGTTCAGGAATTCCCGGGCGTCCTGCTGTTCCTTGGCCAGCGGATCCTCGGGGCCGCCGTAGGCGATGGTGGTGCTGGTCTGCACCTTGCCGGTGCGCAGCAGGGCCACGCGGATCTTTTTGACCAGCAGGTCAATGTCCACCTGTTCGCCGGTGTTGTTGACGATGCGGCTGATGGCCAGCAGGGCCGGCTCGCCCTCGACCGAACTTTTCAGCCGGCCCTGGTTGATGAGGTTGTCAATCAGGGAGGCGGTCATGGCGTCGGCCGCCTGGGCGAAGTCCTGGATGTTGATGGAATCCGTCGTGGCGATCAGCCGGGAGCTGTTGGGGTCCACGTAGGACACCTTGGAGGAGGAGCAGCCGGTGAACAGCAGGGGCAGGAGCGTCAACGGAAACAGGAACTTTTTCATACGCGCAAAAACGGTCGGTTTGAAATTCGCTTACTTGGTGGGCTCGATGAATTGGATGCGGAAATCGCGCGCCCGCGGGGTGGGCGCGGTGGCGGTGATGACGGCGATGGCCTTGCTCTCGATGCTGCGGGGATGGGACACGTTGGTGGGCAGCTCGATCAGCATGCCGTTCTCGTCGAACCACTCGACCCGGTAGCTGAAGAAACGCCGTTTGCGGGTGAGGTTCTGCACCTCGACCTGGATTTTGAGAAACCCTTCGCTGCCCTGGGCGGTGTTCACGCCGATGACGCTGACGGATTTGCTCAGGGACTGGTCCATGAGGACGCGTTTGTCGGAGATCATGTTCCGCTGGGCGGCGGGCTGGGCGGGTTCGAGGGTGTTCACCTTGGTGGAGGAACAACCCGCTCCTCCCAAAACAAGGAGCAGCGCCGGCAGAAGCATGTGTCTGGTTTTCATCTTCAGCTATTTCAACTTGAATTGACTGATCACCAGCGGACTGCTGGATGTGACGGCCCGAACATACACCACATTCACCACGCCCTCCACCAGTTTGACCGCCTGCTCGCGGCCGTCCGGCGTGCGCAGGGTGAGGGTCCGGTTTTCCGGCGTGGGCACCCGGGCCACCTGAAACTGCTTGGGCAGGGTGGTCCAGCTCCGGGTGTCCGCGATGTTGAGGGCCATCTGGGTGAGGGCGGTCATGAGCTGGACGAAGAGGCCGAAGCTCTCGTCGGCCTGGCGGGCGGATTCATTGGCCGCGTAGGCGGCCGCGCCCTTGGCCACCGCCGAGATGATCGTGCGGGTCACGATGGCGGGCCATTCGTTTTTGAAATCCAGCGCGATGATGGCGTCCATGTCCGCGATCAGGGCGGTTTGCGCCTCCGTGTCGCCGGCTTGAACGCTCAGCGAGCGCAGGTAATCGTCGTGAAACACCAGCTTCGGAAAGGCCGCGCCGACGTAGGACACGGTGGAAACGATGATGGGCACGTCAATGCGTTCCTCCTCGCGGCTGGCCGCCTGGCCGGTTTCCAGGATGACATAAGTGATCGGCGCGTGCGCGAAAGGGGGGCGGGCGAAATCCTTCAATTCCGCCCGCACGAAGGGGTTGTCGCCCGCCACCTCCAGCACGCGGCGCAGGGACTTGCGGGCCCGCTCCCAGTCCGACGGCCCCGTGCTGGCGTGGCGAAAATAAATGCCGTCCAGATAGACCGTGAAGGGATTGACGTAATCGGCGTAGAAGCGGAACCCCTCGGTGGCGCTTTCGATGTTTTTCAAGGCGGCGGAAAAGGTCGGGTCCTTGCGGGCGGCCTCGATCTGCTGGCGATGCTCGCTTTGCCGTTCCGCCTCGCGGGCCCTGGCGATCCGCCGGGCATTTTCGCGCACGGCGTCCTGCTGGCGTTGATAGGCGCGAATCAGTTCCGGCCGCGCCCGCTCGATCTCCCCCAGGGCCAGGTAATTCAGGGCCTTGTAGGTGTGGAGCATGATCTTGTCGTAGGACCGGCCCTCGTAGGGGCGGTTCTGCTGGTTCGACATCGTCGCGCCCAGCTCGTTGCTCAGGCGCACCCTGGCCTTTTTTTCATATTCCGCGATGTGCGCCGCCGCGGCGTCGAAATAGCGGTTGCTGGTCGGGTAATTGGTGATGACCCGGTAGGCGGTTCCGGCTTCGAGCTGCCAGATGATGCCCTGGCCGCCGTCCTTCTTTTTGTCCGCCTGCCGTCCGTATTGCTCCGCCGCCAGGACGTAATCCCCCCGCAACCACGCTTCGCGCATGGGGGCGGACTGGTCGTGGTAGGTCCGGCAGCCGGTTCCCGCCCCGCCGATCAACAGCAGGCCGGCGAGCAAAAACGGGCGCCCCGGAGCGGCCCGTTTTTCCCCGCGTCTGCTCATGGTGCTCCCGCGCCGCCTAGGAGGTCGAGCCCCGCCTTGGTGAGTGGCTGTCCGGCGGCGGCGGACGCAGCACGGCGCCCTTCACGATGCCCAGATCCTCCAGGATTTCCGCGGTGGCCGTGCGGGGACGCACGTTGATGACGCGCACCTTGCCCACCAGCACCTCCTCGCGGCCCAGCGATTCGCCGGTGTCCGGGTCCACCAAATCCTCGCCCAGCGCGAACACGTTCCAGAGCTGGCCCAGCTTGATGCCGCCGCCTTCGCCGCGGTTGATGGTGACCTGCTTCTCCCGCTTGACCAGCACGCGAATCGGGAAGGTCACGTCCACCACCTGGGCGGCGATCTTTTTCGCCGTCTCCCGGGCGAGTTGCGCCAGCAGGGCGTCGGTGCGTTCCGCGTTGCGTTTCAATTCGGCCATGTCCAGGCGGGAGTTGCGCAACTCCGTCTCGACCTGGGCGGACTCGACCAGCGCGCCGCTGCTCGCATCGTAGATCTTGGCCGTGGCCGACAGGCGCAGCCAGCGGGCCACGCCGGCGCGTCCGAGCTGCGAGAAATTCATCGTCTCCGTGGCGTCCTCGAAATCGTCAATGGTGGTCACGACGAGGTATTTGGCCGCCGCGAGCCGGCCGGCCTGGGCGGCGTTGGGATCGTTGGGGTTCACGTTGCCCGAGCCCGCCATTTCCTGCTCGCGGATCACCTCCGGCAGATCGCCCCGGGCCACCACGGTGAATTTGCGGGTGGCGTTGAAGCGGTCCAGAAGCTGGACGTTCAAGGCATCCATCACGCGGTTGAGGGAGTTGAGCTTCTTCGCGGCCTGGAGCGACGTCATCAGGGACGGCGTGGCCCGCACGTTGGCCACCGCCAAGGTGGGCTTCTTCGTGGCCGCGCCGGCCACGCCGGGAAGGAGCACCAAGGCGATCAGGCCTCCGAGCCACCGACGGGAACATGGGTAAACGGCAGTCATAAGCGATTTCACGGTTGGCGATCCTGTTTCGGCGCGGCGGGGTTTTCCTCCGGCGCCCCCTTTCGCGGACGCAGGGTCGGCCGCCCGGGGGCGAGGATCGAATCATAAGGCAGCAGGCTGCGATAGACGTTGATGTTGTCCTTCGTATCCACGCGGTAACCGCTCTGGCGCAATGCCTGGGCATAGCCGAGCATCACGGCCACCTGGGCGTCGGTGAGCTTGCGCATCTTCTCCAGCTCCACGTAGGCATCCAGCACGTCCTTCCAGCGTTGGAAGCCTTCCTTGGTCATTTGCAGGGCCACGGTCAGGGTCTGGCCGTCGTAGGTGTTGATGATGCGGTCAAACGGCTTGAAGCCCTCGCGGGTCAGGCGCAGGCGGTTCAAGCCGGGCGGCACTTCAAACTCGCCGGGCGCGCTGCCGATGACGATGCCGTTCAGCTCGACGGTGACGTCCATCGCATACACGTCCGGATGGCCCGGCGCGATGACCACCTCGTTCTTCTCCGTCAACCCCACGTTGGGCAGCACGGCGAAATCCGTGACCGTGCAGCGGATTTTCACCTTCACCCGCTTTGGTTTCTGCTGCGCCAGCGGCAGGCTTTGATCGCGGGCGCGCAGGCTGGCGGCCAGTTGGTCCGCGGCCTCGGCCAGCAGGGCGTTGACCATGTCCGCGTTTTCCACCTGCAACCCCGCCGTTTGCCGGAGGGTGCGTTTGACGGTGATCTGGTCGCCGGTCACCTCGCCGCCGCGCACGGCCTCGGCCAGCCGGTAGGTCACGCGCAGGATGTGGGTGAGGTTGGTGGTTTGAATGCCGAACCCGGCGAACGTCCTTCGCTCCGTCGCATAGCTGGCGATGCTGGCCAGCAGGACGTAATCCGCCCCCAGGTTTTGCGCCAGCCGCAGCGCCGAGGTGTTGTCGCTCAAGGCGCGATCCACCTTCCGGCCCGGCGTGTCGTTGGTGGAGACGCCGCCGGCGGAAAAGTTCCGCAGGGCATCCAGCACCACCCGCCGGGAAAGCACCTGGAACCGCTCCCGGGCGATGCGCCCGGCCAGGAAATCCTCGAACACCGGCGCCTCCCGGTCGAAGGCGGTCCCCGCCCGGTTGTCCACCACCACGGCCACCCGGCGCAAGGGCGGCGGGGCGTTGGTTTCCGCCGCCCTGGCGCCGGGCCACAGCAGCAACCCCGTCACCAGAGCGATGCTCCGGCAACGGAACCATTGTTTCAGGGTGCAATGCTTCATGCCAATCCAGACGCAATCTGTTCCCGCCATCTTCAGGCGTCAACCAGAACCTGAACGCCGCCGGCCCGAAACGCCGGGGCGCCGTTGGCGGCGGGTCAACGGGAGGGAGACCAGCGCCGACCGCGACGGGGAGGGGACGACGGCGGGGCGTGACGGGCGGCGGGCCGCGGACCGCCGATGATCTGGATGAGGGCTTCCTGGAGCACGAGCGTGGGGTCCAGGGCGCTGGACACGAGGCGCAGGTTGGCCTGCAACAGCCGGTCCATCGCCTCCCGCAGCTCGGCGCCGGTGTAATGCCGGGATTGCTGCACCGCCTTGAAGACGGGGAAGGGGTGCATCTTGGCGGGGTTGTATTGCCGGTCGGGCGGGAGCAGATCGGCGGGCAGCCGTTCGAGGGCGGCCTTCACCTGGCGGTATTCCACCCGCTCGGAGAGGTGGCGCAGGCGGACGAGTTCCTTGACCAGCAACAGCAGGCGCACCTTGCTGATGAGGCCGTAGAGGAGGCCGATGGGGGATTTGCTCCGGTCGGTGCGAATCTGCCAAAGCTCCTCGTCGAGGGTGCGCAGGGCGCGCGGCAGGTCGCGGTCGCCCAACGCCTCGGCCACGGCGAAGGCCTCGGCCTGGTGGGTGCGGCTGGTGATTTGGGCCACGTCGGCGCGGGTGATTTCCCGGCGGTCGCCGGCGTAGAGGGAGAGTTTTTCCACCTCCGCCGCCAGGGTCCGGAGGTGGGGGCCGACGGCGGCGACCAGTTCGACCAGGGCGGCGGGCTCGATGGTCTGCCCGTGCCGGGCGAATTCGTCCCGCGCGAACCGCTCCGCCAGCACCTCCCAGTCCTTGGCGGCGGAGAGGCTTTCGTGGACCTCCTGCGCGCCGACGGCCTGGACCATTTTGTAAAAGGCGCGCCGGCGGTCCACCTTGCCGGCGCTGATGAGGAGCCGGACCTGCTCCCAGGAAAAACGCTGCAACTCGGCGGCCAGCCCGCCCACGGCGGCGGTGACGCTGGCGGCCTCGGAGAGGCGGCCGTCGCCGAGGAAGTTGCAGTCCTTCAACCAGACGACCTTCGCGCCGCCGAAGAAGGGCAGGGTTTGGAGGGCTTCGCGCAGACGCGCCAGGATGCGGGTGACGTGGTCCACGTTTTCCGCGGTGGCCTCGATGATTTCCTGGTCGAACTCCCCGGTCTTTTCCGTCCACGCGGTGAACACCTGGCGGGCGCGCTGTTTGACGGCGTAATCGTCATCGCCCCAGATGAGCGCGAGGGGCGCGTCCTCGAGGGAACGGGCCTTCTTGGCGGCGGTCTTTTGGGGGCGGGCCGGCGGCATGACGGGCGGCGGTGAGGCGGCTTATTCTTCTTCTTCTTCCTCGTCGGATTCCCCGGTCTCGTCGTCTTCGTTCTCGGCGGCCTCGGCGTCCTCGGCATCCCGCTGGGCCTGCTCCAGCACGGCGGACATGTCCTCGACCTGGTCGAAGAGCGCGCGGGTGACGTAGATGGGCTTCTGGTGCGCCACGGCGAGGGCGATCGAATCGCTGGGCCGGGCGTCAATCTCGATGACGTTGGTGCCCAGCTCGTTTTGCTGCTTGAGGCGCAACAGCGCGTAGTAGGTGGCGTTTTCGAGCTTGGTGATGAGCACCCGCTCGACGGTGACGCCGAGCCCCTTGAAGATGGAATTGATCAGGTCGTGGGTGAGGGGCCGCTCCTTGGGCACGCCGCGCTTGAACATGTCAATCACCGCCCCCATCCGGTTCTCGACCTGAATCACAAAGACCTTCTCGTCATTGCCAATGAAAATCGCGCTCCCGTGGGTGGTGGGGATCAACGCGCGAATCTCGACCGGAATGACCTCGTTCTTCATGCCGCAACTCTAGGAAAAACCGCCCGAAACACAAGTCCCGGAACCGGACGGACGCTTCCCGCTTTCGCGCGTCGAGAAGGGGGAGCGACCGGCCCACGAAAAAGGCGCTTCCGCGAGGGAAGCGCCGGGGGAAAAGGAAGAAGGCCGAAATTACAGCCCCTTTTCGAGCATCAGCTTCAGCAGGTCGCCCACGCGGTTGCTGTAGCCCCACTCGTTGTCGTACCAGCTCACCAGCTTGAAGAAGCGGTCGGTCAACTGGATGCAGGCCTTGCGATCGAAGATCGAGGAGGCCGGCCAGTGGATGAAGTCGGTGCTGACGACCTGATCCTCGGTGTAGTCCAGGATGCCCTTGAGGTAGGTCTCGCTGGCTTCCTTCATCTTGGCGGCGATTTCCTCGAGGCTGGTGGACTTGGCGGTCCGCAGGGTGAGGTCCACGACCGAGGAGGTCGGGGTGGGCACGCGGAAGGCCATGCCGGTGAGCTTGCCGGCCAGTTGCGGCAGCACGAGGCCGACCGCCTTGGCGGCGCCGGTGCTGGCGGGGATGATGTTTTGCGCGGCGGCGCGCCCGTCACGCCACGCCTTCTTGCTGGGACCGTCCACCGTCTTCTGCGTGGCGGTGTAGGCGTGGATGGTGGTCATCAGGCCTTCCTCGATGCCGAAGCCTTCCTTCAACAGCACGTGGCACACCGGCGCCAGGCAGTTGGTGGTGCAGGAGGCGTTCGAGACGATGTGATGCTGCGCCGGGTCATACTGGTCGTGATTCACCCCCATGACCACGGTCAGGCAATCGCCCTTGGCGGGGGCGGAAATGATGACCTTCTTCGCGCCGGCCTCGATGTGGCCCTGCGATTTCTCGACCTGGGTGAACAGGCCGGTGCACTCGACGACGAGTTCGACGCCCATTTCCTTCCACGGCAACTCGGCCGGGGTGCGGGCGCTGACCACCTTCATGCGGCTGCCGTTGACGATGAGGGTGTCCTCGCCTTCGCTGGACACCTCGCCCTGGAAGCGGCCCTGCGTGGAATCGTATTTCAGCAGGTAGGCCAGGCTGTCCGCCGGCACGATGTCGCCCACCGCGACCACTTCCACGTCGTTGCCGACCAAGCCCTGCTCCACCATGGCCCGATAGGCCAGACGACCGATGCGGCCAAACCCGTTGATTGCAATCTTGACTGCCATGTTTCTCTCTTTCCGTTCCGTTTTCTTTGCTAATCCAGTCTCAAACCAGAAGCAGGAAGATTACTAACTTTGCGGACCGCGTCAATGAGATTCGCCCCTTTCACGCGCGCCGCCGTGGCGCGGGCTGGCAGTCGTCCCCTCATTTCCCCCTCCCCCCCCAACGCCGGCCGGGGGCAGCCGGCGTGAGGAAGCGGAGAGGGCCAGGAGCCGGGGCCCCGAGGGACCGAAGGACCGAAGGAAATCCGAATCCCGAATCCCGAAATCCGAAACTTACCCCGCGCCGAAGGCGCAACCCCCCGTCAGCCCCGGGCAACGCCCCGGGAAACGAGTCGCGCCCCTTGTAGGCCGGGTCGCCTGACCCGGCGTTTTTCGACCGGCCTTGAAGGGGCGGGACCGGCGCGGCCGCGGAAATCGGTCGCGGGAGGGGCCGAGGGGCGGGGGCGCCCCTCGGGGCACGCGAGGCGCGTGCGCTCCCCCTTCCCCCACGCCGGCTGGGGGCAGCCGGCCTACAGAAGGAGGCAGCAGCCGCCCCTTGTAGGCCGGGTCCCCTGACCCGGCGAGGCTCCC
>CAZRPT010000065.1:0-20709 GCA_964601985.1 uncultured Verrucomicrobiota bacterium | reverse complement strand
CGCCCTTGCGGCGGCGTTTCCGCTTTTTCCCGCCCCGTTGTTCGAGCAGGGCCGCGGCCTGGTCGGGACTGAGGCGGGGCGGCGGGGCGGTGAATTCACGCGCCCGACGGGAGGCGCCGGGGGCGGACGTCTCGGGGGAGTCCGTCTCGGCGGGGTCCAGGTCCCAGGCCTCGAGTTCCAAGGAGCGTTTTCCGGAGGGGGCGGAGGGCGTTTCCTCCGGGGGAGGCGGCAGGGTGCCGATGAGGGTCACCAGCAGCCGGTCGCCCAGGTCGGGATCCACCTCGGCGCCCATGACCATTTGGACGTGGTCGGCGCAGTGGCGGTTGAGTTCCTCCATGAAGCGCCCGATTTCCTTCAGGGACAATCCGGGGCCGCTGGCGATGCTGACCAGCACGGATTCGGCCCGCGCCAGGGCGGCGCCGTGATCGAGAAAGGGGCTTTCGAGCAGGGCCCGCAGGACGGCGGGGCCGCGGCCTTCGCCGGCCGCTTCGGCGGCGGCCAGGAAACTCTCGGCCTGACGCCCGCGCACCACTTCGCAGAGGTCGGCGAAGTCCACCTTGATGAGGCCGTCGTGGGAGATGAGCCGGCACAATCCCCGGATGCCGAGGGCCAGCACTTCGTTCACCTTGTCGAGGGCCTCGGGCAGGCTGGCGTTTTCGGCGAGCAGGGCGGCGATTTTTTCGTTGGGCAGCAGGATGGTGGCGTCCGAGGCGGTGCGCAGCTGGCGATGCGCCACGGCGGCCTGCCGGGCGCGGCGCCGGCCTTCGAGGGCGAAGGGCAGGGTGGCCAGGGAGAGGACCAGCGCGCCGGTTTCGCGGGCGGCTTGCGCCAGCACGGGCGCCACGCCGGAGCCGGTGCTGCCGCCCAGGCCGACGACCACCACCACGAGGTCCGCGTCGGCGCACAGCTCGGACAGGCGCTCGATCTCGCCCTCGGCAATGGCCCGTCCCACCTCGGGATCGCCGGCCTTGAGGCCGCGGGTGAGGCGCTGGCCGAGGAGGAGGGTGGTGGCGAGCGGGGTCTGGGCCAGCAGCCGGGCATCGGTGTGCACGGCGGCCAGGGGGGCCTCCGCGAAGCCGGCGCGGGCCAGGTGTTCGAGGGCGCGCACGCCGGCGCCGCCCACGCCGATGATTTTCAGCCGGGGACCGGCGGCGGGGGGCAGGTTCGGGGAAGGAGCGGCTTCAGGGTTCATGGCCGGAAAAATCAGGAGGCGGGTTGAAAAATGCCGCCGATTTTGCGGACCAGCCGTGATGCCAGACCGCTCCGGCGGCGGGGTTTCAGGACTTGAAAGGAGCCGAACCGGACCAGGCCGATGCCGGTGGCGAATTCCGGCTGGTCGAGCGACGCGGGCAGGCTGTTGATGGTCTTGGTGCGCCCGAAGGAGACCGGCAGGCCGAAAACGCGCCGCGCCAGCCGCTCGATGTTCGGCACGCGGGAGCCGCCGCCGCACAAGACCACGCCGGCCCGGAGGTACTCCAAAAGGCGGGTGGATTCGAGTTCCTCGGCGATGATCTGGAAGGTTTCCTCAAGGCGGAGGCTCATGACGCGGCGCAGGTGTTCGAGGTTGAGCGTGCGGGCGTCCAGGCCGTTTTCGGAGGGAAGCGTCAGGACGCGCCCGCGCGCTTCGGGGGTGAGAAGGGCGTCGCCGTGGGTGAGCTTGAGTTCCTCCGCCAGGCGCAGCGGAACCTTGAGTCCGTAGGCGAGGTCGTTGGTGACATGGTCGCCGCCCACGGCCAGCACGCCGGTGTGCTTGATGATGCCTTCGGAATAGACGACGTACTCGGTGGCGCCGGCGCCCAGGTCAATCACCAGCGCGCCCAGTTGTTTTTCCTGCGGGGAAAGGACGGCCAGCGAGGAGGCGAGGCCGTTGAACACGACCTCCTCGACCTCGAGTTGCAGTTTTTCCACCAGGTCCACCGGAAGCTGCAAACGGCTCTGGAGGCCGTGGACGATGTGCACGTCCAGCTCGAGCTGGCTGGCCGGCATGCCGAGGGGATCGGCGACCCCGGGCTGGCCGTCCACGAGAAAATGCTGGCGGATGAGATGCACCAGCTCGTGGCCGGCGGGGAGTTTGAAGGCGCGGGCGTTGCGAACGGTGTCGCGGACGTCCGCCTCGGTGATGGCGGAGACGCCGTAGGGCAGGTGATGGCGGCCGCGGTTGTTGAAGCCGCGGAGGTGCGCGCCGGTGACGCCGAGGAAGACGCTGCGGATTTCGAGGTTGGCCATGCGCTCGGCCTCGTGCAACGCCAGGCGGATGTCTTCGTGGGCCAGTTTCTGGTCCACCACCTCGCCCTTGCGCACGCCGCGCGAGGGGCGCTGCCCCACGCCGACGATGTTGAGGTCGCCCTGGGGGGTGAGCTGGCCCACCACGGCGCAGATTTTCGCGGTGCCGATTTCGAGACCGACGAGAACGTGATGCGAGGGCTTAAACATCATGAGGTGAAAGCGGGGTTGACGGACGGGCGGCGGGGTCCGCCGCGGTTTCCGGAAGCGGCTGCCACAAGGAGGGGCAGTTGTTGCGCACCGAAAGGTCCACCTTGAGCAGGCGCTTGTGATTTCGGCGGCCCACCTGATAGAGCAGGCCAAGGCGCAAAAGCTGGCGTTGCATGTCGTCGGGGCCGAGGGTGACCTCCGTGCCGTTGTCGAGCAGCAGGTGCAGCACGCCGCGCTCGGAGACGTCCACGGTTTTCACGTCGGCGATCCGGTTCATGCCGATCTGGCGGTACAATTTCAAGGCGCGGAGGGCCCAGTACACCGCGGCGTCGGTCACCTTGCCGCCGGGACGGAGGTCGGCGGGATTCACGCCGATGATTTCGGGCAGTTTCAGGTCGGCGAACGGATCCCGGGGGGCGCGCCGGTAGGCGCGGTCCGGCATGACCGAGCCGTGGCGGTCCAGGTACCAGGTGCGGCCCGCCGCCCCGCCCCGGCCCGCGTTCTGGAAGATCCGGACGCGGGCCACGGGGGTGCGCTCCACCACGTGGATCCGCAACAGGTGGGGCAGCACCTGCTCCACCGCCACCGATTCGAGGTAGGGAATCATCTCGAGCTGCTGCCGCACCGCCGAGAGGTCAATGGTGAACAGATTCTGGCCCCAGCGCAGGCCCGTGCGCTTGAACAGCTCCTGCCGGGAGACCGCCCGGCACTGGCCGTCAATCTTCACCTCCCGCAAATCGAACCAGCCCCGTCCCAGCACGACTTCCTGATAGAAGCGCGGCCACGCGTTCAGCAGTTTGACGGTTCCGTATGCCCCGAGTCCGCTGACCAGCAGCGCGGCCAGGGCCAGTCCCAGCCAGCGAAATCCGGGGCGCGACGCCGTCCGGCGGCTTCGTTTGGCCGGGCGGCGGGGGGCGCGGGCGCGTTTCTTCTTCTTTCGGGCAAACATCGGAGCAAGGAGACGATTCACCCGTCCCCGGAGCGGGTCAGGGCGAGTTCGATCATGCGTTGGCAAAGCGCGGGAAAATCAATTCCGGCGGCGGCGGCGGCCTTGGGGAGGAGGCTGGTCTCGGTCATGCCGGGAAGGGTGTTGACTTCGAGCACGGTGGGCGCGCCGGACTCCGGCACCAGCAGGTCCACCCGCCCGTAGTCGCGACCACCGATCGCGTCGAAGGCCGCCAGCCCGAGCGCCTGGATGCGCCGGGTGGTGGCGGCGTCGAACTCCGCCGGGCAGCGGTAGTCCGTCGAGCCGGCGGTGTATTTGCTCCGGTAATCATAGCGGCCGGAGCGGGGGCGGACCTCCACCACCGGGAGGGGATCGCTTTCGAGGATGCCCACCGTCACCTCGCGGCCGCGGACCCATTCCTCCAGCAAGATTTCCTCGCCATGCCGGCGGGCGGCGGCCAGGGCGGGCGCCCATTCCCCGGGGCGCTCGACGAATCCCAGCCCCACGCTCGAACCCTGCCGGACCGGTTTGAGCACCACCGGCGGCGCCCAGCCGGGGGGCCAGTCGGTCGTGTCCCCGTTCAGGAGGGCGTGCCGGGGGGTGGGCACGCCCATCGCGGTGAAGCGCTCCTTCGAGAGGGCCTTGTCGAACGCCACCCGGCTGGCGCGGGCGTCACACCCGGTGTAGGGCACGCCGAGGGCCTCCAGTTCCGCCTGCACCGCGCCGTCCTCGCCATAGGTCCCGTGCAGGGCCAGAAAAACGGCGTCGGTCCCGGCCGGCAACCGCCACGCGCCGGGCCGCGGATCCAGCTCCGTCACCCGGTGCCCCAGCGCGCGCAGGGCCGCCGCCACCGCCGCGCCGCTGGCGAGCGACACTTCCCGTTCGGCGGACGGGCCGCCGCGCATGACGATGAGGTTCAAGGGGCGGGGCATGGCGGGGGGGCGGCGTGTTCGCCGAGGATTTCGATTTCCCGTTCGAGGTCCACGCCGGCGCGTTCGCGGACCGTTTGTTGCACGCGGCAAATGAGCCGTTCGAGGTCGGCGGCGGTGGCGCCGCCGGCGTTGATGATGAAATTGGCGTGCCGGGGCGAGACCCGCGCGCCGCCTTCGCGCGCGCCTTTCAGGCCGCACGCCTCGATCAATTCTCCGGCGGAACGACCGGCGGGATTTTTGAACACGCAGCCGGCGCTGGGTTCGGAGGGCTGCGTCCGCCGCCGCCGGGCTTGCAGCGTTTCCCGGCGCCGCCGGATGGCCGCGGGGTCGTCCGGCCGGCCCACGAAGACCGCCTCCACCGCCAGGTGATCCCGGAGAAAGGCGCACTCGCGGTAGCGCGGGGCAAGGCGGTCCGGCGTCCATTCGTGGCGGCGGCCCGCGCGGTCGAAACCGCGCACCCGCTCGACCACGTCGAAAATCGCGGCCCGATGCGCGCCGGCGTTCATGCGCAACGCGCCGCCCACGCTGCCCGGGATGCCTTCGAGAAACTCCAGCCCCGCCAGGCCGTGCCGGCAGGCGGTCGCCCCGAGGAGGGGCAGGGGGACGCCCGCTCCGCAGAAGAGGCGGTTGCCCCGGACCGTGATTTGCCGGAAGGCCGGCCGGCCGAGGCGGAGCATCCATTCGCGCACGCCGCCGTCGCGGACGAGGAGGTTCGAGCCCCGCCCCAGCGCCCGCCAGGGCAGCCCCCGGTCGTGGCAAAAGCGCAGCGCCCGCGCGAGGTCCGCTTCGTCGGCCGGCTCGATCAACACGTCCGCGGGCCCGCCCACCCGCAGGGTGGTCCGCGCCGCCAGCGGGGCCGGCGCGGTGACGCGGGCGGCCGGGGAGAGCCGCTCCCGCAATGCCGCCACCAGCGACGCGGCACGCGACGCGTCCGGCGGAGAAACGGCGGCGGAGGGAGCGGCGTTCATGGAGCGGTCAAAAGCGGGTTTCCGGTTGCGCCCACGCCGGCGGCAGCGCGGTGACGGCCAGCCGCCCCCCGCCGATGGCGTTCAGGATGTGACGGGCCACGACGCTGGCGGCGTGCGGGTGATGCCGGCGGGTGAGGGCGTCCCGCATGGCGTCCCGCGCGGCGGGGCGGGTGAGCAGCGCGAGGATTTCCGCGGCGAGCCGTTCCGGCGTGGCCTCCGCCTGGGGCAGCACGCGGGCGGCGCCGCTTTCGGAGAACCGCCGGGCATTGTGGTGCTGATGATTGTCGGCGGCGTGGGGATAGGGCACCAGCACGGCGGGCAGGCGGGTGGCGGCCAGCTCGGCCAGGGAGGACGCCCCGGCCCGGCTCACGGCCACGTCGGCGGCGCTCATGGCGAGGTGGGTTTCGGCCAGGAAGGCCTCGACCCGCGCCGGGCATTGGCGGGCCCGGTAGGCGGCGCGCGTCTTTTCCACGTCATCCGTCGCGCCGACGAGGTGGATGCACTGGAGCCGCGGCTCCCGCCGCAGCAGGAGGGGCAGCGTTTCCCGCGCCGCCTGGTTCAGGAACACGGCGCCCTGGCTGCCGCCCATGATCAGCAGCGTGGGGCGCAGGGGATCCAGTCCCAGCGCTTCGCGGCATTCGGCGGCGGGCCGCGGATGGAAGCAGTCGCGCACCGGCATGCCCACCACCCGGGTGTGCCGGGTGGGCAGGTCGGCGGCGGCGGAGGGAAAATGCACGAAGGCCTCGCGCGCCAGCCAGGCCAGCCGGCGGTTGGCGCGGCCGGCCACCGCGTTGGCCTCGTGAAGGAACACGCGGGCGCCGTGCCAGCGCCCCATCAACACCGGCGCGGCGCTGGCGAATCCACCCATCGAAAGCACCGCCGCCGGCCGCCACCGGCGGAAGGTCCGGCGGCACTGGCGCAGGGATTGCAGCAAGCCCCAGCCGCAGGCGATCCCCCGGCGGCGGCCGCCGGCCACCGCCGGAAGGGCGGTGACCCGCTCGGGGGGCAGATCCCGGACGAGCTGGAGATCCACCTTCTTCCGCGAGACGAGCAGGCGCGGCACGACCCCGGCCGCCTCGAGGGCCTGCGCCACCGCCCGGCCCGGCAGGAGATGTCCGCCCGTGCCGCCGCAGGCAATGGCCACGGTGAGAGGAGAAGCGGGGGAGTTCATGCGGTCTTCGTCAGGGGCAGTTCATCAAACAGATTCAACGGCTGCTGCCGGCATCCGGATCCCTCCTCGCTGGCGCGGGCGATGCGCATCAGGACGCCGACGAACACCATCGCCATCATCAGGCTGGAACCGCCCTTGCTGATGAAGGGCAGCGTCAGTCCCTTGTTGGGCAGCAGGCTGGAGACCACCGCCAGGTTGCACAACGCCTGTCCCACCAGCAAAAAGGTGATGCCGGTGGCCGCCAGCATCCCGAAGCGGTCGGGCGCGTGGAGGGCGATCGTCACCCCGGCCCCGAGGATGAGACCGAAGAGAAAGACCAGCGTCAGCGAGCCCGCGAACCCGAACTCCTCGCCGATGACCGAAAAGATGAAATCGTTTTCCACCTCGGGAATGAAAGGCCGCTGGATGCTGCGGTCGAATCCCACGCCCCACAGTCCGCCGGACGCCAGCGCCACGCGGGCCTGGTAGGCCTGGTAGCCGATGTCCTCGCGCGTTTCCTCGAGGTGCAGCCAGCTGTAGATGCGATCCGAGCGCAGGGGGTTGTGGTACAGCGCCAGGGCGAGCCCGGCGGCCAGCAGAAGCGCCGGAGCCAGCACGTAGTGAATCCGCGCCCCGGCCACCAACAGCATCACCACGCAGGCCATCCCGGTGATGAGGGTCGTGCCCCAGTCCGGTTCGAGGAAGATCGGCCCGCAAATGGCGCCGATGATCCCGGCGGGCAGCAGGATGCCGCGCGTGAATTTCCGCAACGCCCCTCCGGCGTTGGCGCAGTAGCCGGCCAGCGCGAGGATGAGCGCCAGCTTGGCGAATTCCGAGGGCTGAAACCGGGCGCCCCCCAGATTGATCCAGCGGTGCGCCCCCTTCACCATGGGGAAGAAAAACACCACTCCCAGCAGGACGAAAGCGACCAGGTAAGCGGGCCAGGCCAGCCGCTTCAGCCAGGAGTAATCCCCCATCACGATCAGCGCCGCCATCAGCATGCCGATGACCAACGCCACCACCTGCCGGGAGAGCACGGCGTTCGCCACGTCCACCTTGCAGACGCTGTAGAGCATCACCAACCCGATGACCGAGAGGGTGATCACGCTGAAGATCAGCGCGCCAATGGCCCGGCGAAGCGCGACGGGGGACGTGGAGGCGGGCTTGAACACGGGCGCGGACGGTTTACCGGGCGGCGGGCGCGGAGGGAATCTTCAGTTTCTTGCCGGTGTAAATCCGGGTGCTCTTCAGGTTGTTTTCCTCCTGAATCGCCTTGACCGTGACGCCGAACTTCCGGGCGATCTTGCTCAACGTGTCTCCCTTTTGAATGGTGTAGAGGGTGCCGTCGTAGGGTTCCTCGACCGGCGCCGGCCGGGGCGCGGGCGGCGGGATGATCAACGTGGCGCCGGGTTGCAGGGTCTTGGGCGTGACGTCGGGATTGGCGTCCTGGAGCGCCTTGAGGGCAATGCCGTGCTGGCGGGCGATGCCCCAGAGGGTGTCGCCGCTCCGCACCACGTATTCCTGGGCCCGGGCGAGATTCCGGCTCTCCTCGACCGTGGTGCCGGCCGGGGAGGGCTGGCCGGAGGGGGAAGGACCGGCCACGTTGGTGTCAATCGGCGGCGGCGTGACGGCGGCTCCGCCGGTGAGGTCCGGAATGTTGTTGGTGGCCGGCGGCGTGCTTTCCGCCGCCGGGGCTGCGGTTTCCGCCGCCGGAGCCGGGTTCCCCGCGGGCGGGGTCGCGTTCCCCGGATTCTCCGGAAGGAGCGCCCCGGGGGCGTTGGTGGCCGGCGGCGGGGTGGGTTCCACCGGCTCCCACATATCGTTCATGGTGGGGAGGTCGTTGGTGGGAGGCGGCGCGCTGGCGACCTCGGTTTTGGGGCGGCACCCCTGGAGGAGCAGGCCGCTGAAGAACAGGACGTGCAGGACGAGAAACGCGAACACGGCCCAGCGAAACGTGGGCCCGCCCGGCTGCTTCCGGGAGAGGTGCCCGACCGGTTTGAAGATGGGTGGTTTGCTCATGATCAACTGTGCTTCGAAGTGCTGGAATCAGTGTCGGTCATTCGTTCGGGCGTGTGAAGCCGGAAGGCGGCGGGAAACCGCAAAAACGGCCTTTTGCCCGGCTGATGTTGAGTGGTTGAGAGGGAAAGCGTCATCGGAGTTTCAAGGTGGCCAGGGCCAGCACGCCGAAGAACACCCCCAGGATGTAGAAGCGGGTGACCACCTGGGATTCGGCCCAGCCTTTTTGTTCGAAATGATGGTGGATGGGGGCGCACAAAAAGATGCGCCGCCCCTCGCCGGTGCGCCGGCGGGTGTACTTGAAATAGGCGCGCTGGAGCATCACCGAAACCGCCTCCATCACGAACACCCCGCCGGCGATGACCAGCACCAGCGGTTGGTGGATGAGCACGGCGATGATTCCCAGCACCCCGCCCAGGGCCAGCGAACCGGTGTCGCCCATGAACACCTCCGCCGGATGGCAGTTGAACCAGAGGAACCCCAGGCACGCGCCGAACATGCCGGCGCACACCACGGTCAGCTCCCCCGCTCCCACCACCCGCGGGACGTGGAGATACTCGGCGATGATCCGGTGGCCGGCCACGTAGGTCAGCACGATGAACACGCCGGTGACGATCAACGTGCAGCCGATGGCCAGCCCGTCCATGCCGTCGGTCAGGTTCACGGCGTTCGAACTGCCCACGATGGTCGCCACCGTCAGCAGCACGCCCAGCAACGGCACGCCGGTGAGGAAGGGATCCTTGAGGAAGGGCACCATCAAATCCGACACCAGATGGCGGGTTTCCTCCACCCGCCAGAGGTAAAGCGCGACGATCAGGGCCAGGCCGGTTTGCGTGATCAGCTTGAACCGCTCCGTCACCCCCGCCGAGCCGCGCTGCCGGAGCAGCTTGGCGTAATCGTCGTAGCACCCCAGCGCCGCCAGTCCCAGCAACGGCACCAGCGTCAGGATCACCAGCTTGTTCCACTGCGCCCACAGCAGGGCGGTCAGGTCGATCACCACCACGATGAGCAGCCCGCCCATCGTGGGCACCCCCCGCTTCAGCCGGGCGGTGTCTTTCTGGCCGGCGGCCTGCCGGGCGGTGTCGGTGTAGCCCTGCTGAAAGCCCTTTTCCGCCAGGGCCCGGATGACCCGCGGCCCCAGCAGCAGGCTGAGCAGCAGGGCCGTGATGGCCGCGCCCGCGCTGCGGAAGGTGATGTATTGAAACACCCGCAGGCCGGAGAGGGGATCCGCCCACGCCGTGCCCCGGGCCTGTTCCAACACGTATTGGGTCAAGTAGTACAGCATGTCGGAGTTCCCGGGTTCGCGGTGGGGGGGGCGGCTGCCCAGGCGGCCCGCAAATCCGCCACCAGTCGTTCAAAACACGCCGCGCGCGAGGCCTTCACCAGGGTCAGGTCGGCGGGCGTCAGCGTCCGCGCCAGCAACGCGGCGGCCGCGGCGGCATCGGGGCATTCGTCCACCGCCGGCACGCCGGCCCGGCGGGCCGCCTCGCTCAAGGGGGCGGTTTCCGGTCCCACCGCCACCAGCCGGTCAATGCCGCACCCTCCCGCCGCGCGGCCCACGCGGGCATGCTCCCCGGCGGCGCGCGCGCCCAGCTCGGCCATCGGCCCCAGCACCGCCACGGTCCGGCGGCCGCCCGCCACGTCCGCCAGGGTTTCCAGGGCGGCGATCACGGAATCGGCGTTCGCGTTGTAGGCGTCGTTCAGCACGACCCGCCCCGCCAGCGTCACCGGTTCCAGCCGCATCGGCGCCGGGCGCACGGCGGCCAGCCCCCGGCGGGCCTCGTCCGGGGTGACGCCCAACGCGGCCGCCGCCGCCACGGCGAGCGCGGCGTTGACCACCTGATGCCGCCCCAGCAGGGGCAGGAAGTATTCCCCGGAAAACTCCGCCCGGGGGGCCCGCAGGGTGAAGGTCGTGCCCGCGAGATCAATCACCGCCGCGGTGATCCGCCATGCGCACCCCGCGCTCCAGCCCACCCGCGTCACCGTCGCGGCGGTCGGCGCGCAGGCGAGTTCGAGGGCCGGGGCGTCTCCGTTGACGAACAACCCGCCCCCGGCGGGCAGGGCCGCCGCCAGGGCGCTTTCCTCGCGGGCCACGCCCGCCAGGTCGCCGAAAAACTCGAGATGCTCCGCGCCGATCGAGGTCAGCACCCCGTGATCCGGGCGGATCCACTCCAGCAGGGCCGCCAGCTCGCCGGGGTGGTTGGTGCCCGCCTCGACCACCGCCGCGCGGTGCCGGGGCCGCAACGCCAGCAGGGTGAGCGGCACGCCCACGTCGTTGTTGTAACTGGCCGGGCTGGCGAGGGTTTCGGCGCGCTCCCGCAGCACGGCGGCCAGCAGCTCCTTCACGGTGGTCTTGCCGTTCGAGCCCGCCACCGCCACCACCGGCAGCTCAAAGTCCCGTCGGCAGGCCGCCGCCAGCCGGCCCAGCGCCGCCCGGGAGTCGTTCACCGCCACCACGGGCCGGTCCGGGGGGCGGTCGTCCAGCCGGGAGCGTTCCCCCAGCGCGGCCACCGCCCCGCCGGCGAAGGCGTCGTTCAGGTAGCGGTGCCCGTCGAACCGCTCCCCGCGCAGGGCCACGAACAAATCGCCGGGGGCGACCTTCCGGGAATCGGTGGTCACGCCGGTCACCGTGCCCGCGGGCGGTCCCCAAAGCTCCCCGCCCACGCGCTGGCTGACTTGCTGGAGGGTGAGCGGCTTCATGGCGTGGAGGAGAGGCGGGGCAGGCCGCCGATGACGGTTTCGTTCCGCCGTTCCAAAATCCGCCGGGCCTGGAGGCGGTCGTCAAAGGGGATGACGCAATGATCCAGCTCCTGCCGGGCGCGATGGCCGTTGCCGGTCAGCAAAACCACGTCGCCCGGACGCGCCCGCCCCAGCAACCGCTCGATGGCGGCGGCGCGATCGGGCTCCGCGGCCACGCCGTCCGCCCGGACCGCGCGCGCGCCGGCCAGCACGTCGGCGGCGAGGGCGGCCGGCGGTTCGTGGCGGGGATTGTGGGTGGTGACGAGCGTGAGATCCGCGCCCAGGGCCGCCACCCGGCCCAGCCGCCGGCGGAGGAAGGGCGATTGCCGGGCGGCACCCCCCGTGAGCAGCAGGATGCGACGCGGTTCCAGGGCGCGGGTTTCGCGCAGGAGGCGGGCCAGCTCGGCGGGACTCTCCGCGGCGTCCACCCACACCGCGAAGGGCTGTCCGGCCTCCACCGGTTCCCGCCGACCGGGCACGGGGGGAAGCCGCCGGGCCGCGCGGGCCAGGCGCGCCCACGGAACGCCCCACGCCGCGGCCACGGCCAGCACGCCGGCCAGCCGGCGCGCCTGCCGCCCGCCCCGGAGGGGCGCGTGAACGGTCTTCAACCCCCACGGGGTGCGCAGCCGCAGCGAAACCCCGTCCAGGGTGGCAACCACCCGGTGGAGGCCGAAGGCCAGCACCGGTTCGCCGTCCGCCCGGAGCACCCGGACCGTTTGACGATTCGCGGTCCACGCCACCCGCCAGCGGGTGCCCGCGCGAAAGGCGGCGTCCGCGCCGGAGGGCGCGCCGAGGCGGATCAGCGCCCGCAATTTCAGGTCCGTGGCCCAGCCGTGGTCGCGGGCGGTCGCGCCCAGTTCAATGACCGCCTGCCGCTGGCCGTGACGGAGCATCGAAGCCAGCATGCGCTGCACTTCGAGGGCCTCCTCTCCTTCGGGTCGCGGCGGCAGCAGGCGGTCGCCCACCAGGTGTTGCAAGGAACCGATCAGGCCGGTGGAGGCGCCGGCCCGATCGAGCAGTGCCCCCAACAAAAAAGCGAAATCCGCCGGCGCGTCCGGGCCCGTGACGCCGAGCACGTCCAACGCCTGGCTGGGATGGCCGTGAAAGACCGCCGCCGCCCGGGCGAGGGCCAGCCGGCTGTCGGGCACGCGGATGCTGACCGCGCGCCGCGGGATGAAGCCGCTCCGCTCGCACACCACCGCCCCGGCGCCGCGGCTGATGGCCTCCATCACGCGGTCGTGCCCGTCGTCCCGGCCGTGCCGCACGGCGAAAAACAGCACGTCCTCGCGCACGTGCGCCACCTCGTACGCCAGCCCGCGAATGGGCCGGTTCAGCCGGCCGCGGACCGTCTTGTCCGGCACGGGGCGCATGAGTTCACGAAGCGGGGTCATGGGAGCGGCGGGTTACCAGTAATTGCGAAGGGGGGCGTTCATCATCCGCCGGGCCGCGAGGGGCGCCAGCGGGGTCAATCCGGTGGGCAGGTCGCCCGGCGCCCAGCGGGGCTCCTCCCGCTTGTCCGGCCGGATGCGGAGGTAGCAGGCCACCTGTTCGGCGATGTTGTGCCAGATGGGGGCCGCCACGTAACCGCCGCCATGGCGGCCGGGGCCGTGCGGTTCGATGATTCCGACGAAAATGCAAATCTCGGGCCGGCTGGCGGGGAAGAATCCCACGAAGGAGGAGTAGTCTTTCCGGGGGTTGTAGCGCTGAATCGCCGCGTCGTACATGACGGCCGTTCCCGTCTTGCCGGCCACGGTGTACAACGCCAGCCGCGCCCGGCGCGCCGTGCCATGGTCGCTCACCACCTCCTGGAGGGCCCGGGTCAATTCCCGGGTGGTCTCCCGGGAGACCGCCCGGTGGAAGACCACCGGCGGATAAGAGCGAAGCACCTGCCCGTTGGCGTCGGTGATGCAATCCACCAGGCGGGGCCGCATCAGCAGCCCGCCGTTGGCGATCGCGGCGTAGGCCATCGTCATCTGCAGCGGCGTGACGTCCACGTGATGGCCGAACGCCATGCGGACGTAATCCACCATCTTCGGATGGAGATCGAGAACGCCCTTGGCCTCTCCCGGCAGCGGCACCCCGGTGCGCTCGCCCAGCCCGAACGCCTGGCAGATTTCCACGAAGCGGGCGGGGGGGATCCGCCGTTCCGCCAGCATGGCGGTGCCGATGTTCGAGGACTTGGCCAGCACCTCGAGGAAGGTCAGCGTGCCGTGCCCCACGAAATCCTTGATTTTGTCCCGGGCGCCGCGCCGCCACACCCCTCCGATGCCGCACTGAATCTTCTCCTCCCAGCGGAAACAGTGGTCTTCGAGCGCCGCGGCGAACGTGATGGCCTTCATCGTGGAGCCGGGTTCCAGGGGATCGAAAATGGCCCAGTTTTTGAGCGCCCCCCGTTCCATGTCCCGCCGGGTCCGGCGGGCGGGATCGAAATCGGGGTAGCTGGCCATGGCCAGGATGTCCCCGGTGCGGGGCCGGACCACCACCGCCACCGCCCCCCGCGGCTGCCACTGGTTCGCGGCGTGGCGGAGTTCCTCCTCCACGATGGCCTGCACGCCGGCGTCCAGGGTCAGCACGACGTTGAGCCCGGGGCGGGGTTCCACGGTCTCCCAGCCCAGGCGCCAGCCCGGCGTGCCCCGCAACACCCGGTCCAGCCGCTGCTCGATGCCGGCCGTTCCGCGCATTTCCGAGAGGGCGCCCAGCACGTGGTTGGTTTCCCGCTTGGTGACGAAGCCCACCACGTGGGCGGCCAGCCGCCCGCCGGGGTAGTAGCGTTGGAAATCATCCCGCGCGTACACCATCTTGGTCCGGATGGCCCGGAGCGTCGTCCGGTTGGTGCGGGCCACTTTCTCTCCTTTCAGGTCGAAGTCGAGCCGGGCGAGGGCGTTGGTCAGCCGCTGCCATTTTTCCAGCGGCACGTTGCGGCACAGCACCTCGAACCGGTCCAGCGTCAGTCCGCCCCGGCGGTTGCGGAACCAGCGGGGACGCACGATGTTCGTCACCCGCCGGAGGGGAAGGTCGAGTTCCCGCGCGATGACCTCGCACGCCTCCAGCCGGTGGTGGTCCAGGTGCGGGGGCAGCACCGTGAAGCCGGGATCCACGCAGACGGTTTTCACCGGCCGGCTGGCGGCCAGCACGGTGCCGTGGATGTCGGTGATGGTGCCGCGCGGGGCGGGCACCACCCAGCGGCGGAGCTGGTTCCGGCTGGCGATCCGGGCGTATTTTTCCCGCTGCGAGAGCTGCCAGTAGCCCAGCCAGCCGAGCAGGGCCACGTAGCCCCCGGCCAGCATCACGGCCAGCGCGATGAGGCGGTGTTTGAACTGGGAGGACGCAAAGGTGGTCATGGGCAACTGCGGGGTTGGGAAACCGGGCGCGCGCCGCCCGCCCACAGCCCGGCGGTCCGGGAGGACGGCGCGGCGGCGCGGGCGGCGGTTCGCGGTGAAGCGGCGGAAGCCCCGGCGCCGGCGGGCACGTGGGGCTGGATCATGGCCGCCCAGTCCGGCTCTTTGACGATCAAGATCTGGCTCTCCTGCCGGGCGTCCGGTTTGCGCAAATCCAGGTGAAATTCCGCGATCTTGGCCTCGATGGCCGGCAGCGAGGTGACCCGGGCCTCCCGGACCCGCCACTCGATGAGTTCCTGCCGCAGATCGCGCGCCTGCTTTTTCAGCTGCCGGATCTCCGCCGCCAGCAGGTCGTTCCGGTTTTCGTGCCACGCGCGCAGCAGAAACACGCCGCCCAGCATCACGATGGCGGACGCCACCAGGAGGAAGCCGGGCGACCCCAACAGGGCCGTCACCGTATCTCGACTGGCATTCCGGGCGCGCATGGTTCACTCACCGATTTTTTCGAAGGCGTAGAGCAGGGCCGAGCGGCTCCGGGGATTGGCGCGCGCCTCCGCGCGGGAGGGACGGACGGCGTGGGGGTAAACCCGGCGCAAGCGCCGGGGCCGGGGGCGGCGGAATTCCGGGCGGTCCACCTCGCCCGTGACCTCGTAATCCCGTCCCAGCCCGCGGGCGAACCGCTTCACCAGCCGCGCCTCCCCGGAGTGATAGGCCACGATGACCATCCGCCCGCCCACCGCCAGCAGGTCCCACAAGACCCGCAACCCGGCGGCCACCTGCGCCAGCTCGTCGTTGACCGCGATGCGCAGCGCCTGAAAGACCCGGGTGGCCGGGTGCCGGCGGGCGCCCCGCCGGGGCAGCACCTGCTCCACCACGGCCGCCAACTGGCCGGTGGTGCGGAGCGGCGCGCGGCGGCGCGCGGCGTCCAGCGCGCGGGCCAGCTGGCGCGCGCGCGGTTCACCGCCCCACTCTCGTAAAATCGTTTCCATCTCGGTCACGGTTGCCTGGTTCAACCACTCCGCCGCCGTCCGGCCGCCGCGGCGGGAAAAACGCATGTCCAAGGGGGCGTCCGCGCGGATGCTGAACCCCCGGTCGCCGGCATCCAGCTGCCAGCTGCTCACCCCCAGGTCCGCCAGCACGCCGGTGGCGCTGCCGGGGGCCACCCATTGCGGCAGGTCCACGTAACGCCCCTCGTGGATCTCCGCCCGCTCGCCAAACTCCCGGAGCCGCTCGCGGGCCGCCGCCACGGCCTCCGGATCCCAGTCGCACCCGATCAGCCGCCCGTCCGGCGCGCTGGCCGCCAGCACCGCCGCGGCGTGGCCGCCCCCGCCGATCGTGGCGTCCACCCAGAGCCCGCCGGGCCGGACGGCGAGCGCCTCGAGGACCTCGCGCACCAAAACGGGCTCATGGCGGTATTCGCCCACGGATCGCTTCCGGGTTTCATCGGCCCATGCGAAACCACGCTCCCACCCACTGCCGCCAGAGGGTCGCGGCCCGTCGCGGTTGCCGGCCCTTGCCGGGCGCCGGCGTCACCACTTCCAGGTCGGTGTCCCGGAAATCATTGCGCGCCACCCGCACCGCGTGGAGCGCGGGCGGCGTCCCGGCGGCGTCCGCGCGGGGGGGCTTCCCGTTCGGGGAAAAAGGCTCTCCGGCGCCCGGGGCGCGGGCCGGCGCGGGCCCCGGTTGCGTCGCTCCCGAAGGAAGGGATGGGAAGGAAGGGGAGCGGTCATCCGGGCGCGACCGGGTTCCGCTCGGCCGCGGGCGCTCGTCCACGGTCCGAGCGCCGGAGAAAGGGGATTGGGCGGGGGCGCCCGAGGGCGCCGCCTTCGGCGGAGCGGCGGCGGATGCGGATGCGACGTTGAAGCGCGGCAGCGCCCCGGGGTCCACCCGGAACGATCGCGCCTTTTTGCGCCCGCCGGCAAAACTCCGGCCCAAGGCCAACAATCCAAGCTGGTTCATGACAGTCCGTACCTCCGCAAGGTGGCCTCATCCAGATCACTTTGTTCCTGCTGCTCCCGTCGCTCCGCTTCGTAGCGGGCGGGAGTCAGGACCTCGAAATTCTCGCCCACGCCCCGCAGCACGGCCTCGCCCTTGAGGCCGATGGCCCCCATCAGATTCGCCCCCAGACACAGCCGGCCCAGCTTGTCCAGTTTCAGATCTTCCGCCGAGGCGTTCATGAGCCGCATGAGGGGGATCAGTTCTTTGAGGACGTCATCGTTGCCGGTGCGCTCCGCCTCCATGCGTTGCAGCACCAGGAGGTTGTAGCGCTCCTCCCACTTCCCCACGGGAAACACGGCGAGGGCGCGCGGGCCCAGCAGCGGCCAGGGGGAACCCACCCACTCCGTCACGGGCAGCACCTCCCGCCAGCGGCGGGGCACCACGATCCGGCCACCGGGTTCCACTTTCACCCCGGTGAACGTCCCGCGCAGAAACTGGCTGTTGGTGCTGGTTCCACCCACGGCTTGATCTCAGGTTTCCATCATGGCCCAATGCGCCCCGGTAAATTCCATTGATTGCCAACGGAAACCAATTTAATCCAACCAACCCCAATCAGGTCAAGCCTGTTTTCGCGAAATCCCAAGGGGCCCCGGGAGGAACTTATTCACCGCTTGTTCACCTGATCAGCCGGGGCCGTCTCGCGGGAAAAAAGGCGGATTTTCAAAGGAAAAGGGACGGTTTCCGGTCTTTTCCGCGGCGGGAGCTCCGACTTTCGCGGGCGTTTTCGCGGCGGTTTTCGGACTTTCCGACGTCACTTTTCGGAGCCCGCGAAGGGGGTGCGGCGCATTCCACGAACCGGTTGGGGGCTCCCAATCAGAACCAACCACCCCGGCGCGGGACGCGGAGCGTTCCCGGCGCAAGGCGGACGAAGGCGCAAGGCGGGCGCAAAAAATGGCTAGGGTTGGCCAATTCAAGGTAAGCCCAACTCCCCGTCCGGTCGGATACTAACCGCCACCGGCGGACGCGGGGCGCCGGCCCTGATCAGGGCCGTTTTCACGAAACGACGTCCGACGGCTTTCCCTGTGTGATCACAACCCGGGCGCGCGCGGCATGGACCGTTCCGCCCACCCGAATGAGAAAAAGAGACTGATGAAGAGCTTCCGGACAGTGGATGGCAACGAAGCCGTTGCCGACGTGGCCTATCGCTGCAACGAGGTGATGGGCATTTACCCCATCACGCCCTCCTCCCCCATGGGCGAATGGTGCGATCAATGGGCCGCCGAGGGCCGGCCCAATTTGTGGGGCACGGTGCCGCACGTGATCGAAATGCAAAGCGAGGGCGGCGCCGCCGGCACGGTGCACGGCGCCCTCCAGACCGGCGCGCTGACCTGCACCTTCACGGCCTCGCAGGGATTGCTGTTGAAGATCCCCAACATGTTCAAGATCGCGGGCGAGATCACGTCCACGGTCTTCCACGTGTCGGCCCGCTCGCTGGCCACCCACGCGCTGTCCATCTTCGGCGATCACAGCGACGTGATGAGCGCCCGCAGCACCGGGTTCGCGCTGCTGGCCGCGGGTTCCGTGCAGGAGGCGCATGACTTCGCGCTCATCGCCCAGGCCGCCACCCTCAAATCGCGGGTGCCGTTCCTCCATTTCTTCGACGGCTTCCGGACCTCGCACGAGGTGCAGAAGATCGAACGCATCAGCGACGAGCAGATGCGGCAGTTGATCAGTGACGAGCTGGTCATCGCGCATCGCCGGCGGGCGCTGAGCCCCGACCGGCCGAAACTGCGCGGCACGGCGCAAAATCCCGACGTCTTCTTCCAGGCGCGGGAAACGGTCAACCCGTTCTACGCCGCCTGTCCGGAGGCGACCCAGAAGGTGATGGACCAGTTCGCCGGGTTGACCGGGCGGCAGTACCGGCTGTTCGACTACGTGGGCGCGCCGGACGCGGAACACGTGGTGGTGCTGATGGGCTCCGGCGCGGAGGCCGCGCACGAAACCATCGAATACCTGACGGCCCGGGGCCACAAGGTGGGCGTGTTGAAAGTGCGCCTTTATCGTCCGTTTGCCGTGCGGCAGTTCATGGAGGCCCTGCCCGCCACCGTGAAGGGCCTGGCGGTGCTCGACCGCACCAAGGAGCCCGGCAGCCCCGGCGAGCCGCTCTACCTCGACGTGGTCACCGCGCTGACCGAGGGGCTGGCCAACGGCTGGGGCCAGCTCCGGAGCATGCCCCGCGTGCTGGCCGGCCGCTACGGCCTTTCCTCGAAGGAGTTCACCCCCGCCATGGTCAAGGCCGTGCTGGACAACTCCGCCGCCGCCACGCCGAAGAACCACTTCACCGTGGGCATCCACGACGACGTCAGCCAGACCAGCCTCGAATACGATCCGTCCTTCTCGACCGAGTCCGACCAGGTGAAACGCTGCATGTTCTACGGCCTCGGCTCGGACGGCACCGTCGGCGCCAACAAGAACTCGATCAAGATCATCGGCGAGGGCACCGACAACTACGCGCAGGGCTACTTCGTCTATGACTCGAAGAAGTCCGGCTCCATGACCATCTCCCACCTGCGCTTCGGGCCGGAACCGATCCGTTCGATCTATCTCATCACCCGCGCGCAGTTCGTGGCCTGCCATCAGCCGGTGTTCCTCGAACGCTACGACATGGTCTCCAACCTGGTCGAGGGCGGCACCTTCCTGCTCAACTCGCCCCACGCGCCCGACAAAGTGTGGGACACCCTTCCCCGCCCCATCCAGGAGGAGCTGGTCGCCAAAAAGGCCAGGTTCTACGTCATTGACGCCACCCGCGTGGCGCGCGAGACCGGCATGGGCGCCCGGATCAACACCATCATGCAGACCTGCTTCTTCGCGCTGGCCGGCGTGCTGCCGCGCGACGAGGCCATCGAGGCCATCAAACAGTCCATCAAGAAGACCTACGGGCGCAAGGGCGACGAGATCGTGCAGAAGAACATCAACGCCGTCGAGCAGACCCTGGTGAACCTGCACGAGGTGAAGGTGCCGGAGAGCATCACCAGCACCCTCGAGTTCCTGCCGCCGGTCACCCCCGACGCGCCGGAGTACGTCAAAAACGTGCTGGGGCCGATCATCGCCGGCAAGGGCGACGAAGTGCCGGTGAGCGCCTTCGAGCCGGACGGCACCTTCCCCACCGGCACGGCGGCCTACGAGAAGCGCAACCTCGCCCTCGAAATCCCGGTGTGGGACGAGCAGACCTGCATCCAGTGCGCCAAGTGCGTGGCCATCTGCCCGCACGCCACCATCCGGATGAAGGTCTATGACGCCGAACATCTGGAAGGCGCCCCCGCCACCTTCAAATCCGCGGACGCCCGTCATCCGGACTGGAAGGGCAAGAAATTCTCCCTCCAGGTGGCGGCCGAGGATTGCACCGGCTGCGCCCTGTGCGTGGACGTCTGCCCCGCCAAGAACAAGCGCGAAGCCGGGCGCAAGGCCATCAACATGGAGCCCCAGCCGCCGCTGCGGGCCCAGGAACGCGAAAACTGGGACTTCTTCCTCAAGCTGCCCGAAATGGACCGCCGCCGGGTCAAGGTCACCCAGTTGCGCCAGCAGCAGGTGATGCAGCCGCTCTTCGAGTTCTCCGGCGCCTGCGCCGGCTGCGGCGAGACCCCCTACGTGAAGATGGTCACCCAGCTCTTCGGCGACCGGGCCATCATCGCCAACGCCACCGGCTGCAGCTCCATCTACGGCGGCAACCTGCCCACCACCCCCTACACCAAGACCCCCCAGGGCCTCGGGCCGAGCTGGTCCAACTCCCTCTTCGAGGACAACGCCGAATTCGGCCTGGGCTTCCGGGTGGCCATTGACAAGCAGACCGAGCTGGCCCGTGAGCTGGTGAAACAAAAAGCCGCCCTGCTCGGCGACGACCTCGTCACCGCGCTCCTGAACGCCGACCAGTCCGACGAAGCCGGCATCCACGACCAGCGCGAACGGGTGGCCGCCCTCAAACAAAAGCTCGAAGGCGCGGACGACCCTCAGGCGAAGATGCTCCTGGCCCTGGCCGATTACCTCGTCCAGAAGAGCGTCTGGATCTTCGGCGGCGACGGCTGGGCCTACGACATCGGCTACGGCGGCCTGGATCACGTGCTGGCCAGCGGCCGCAACGTCAACGTTCTGGTGCTCGACACCGAGGTTTACTCCAACACCGGCGGCCAGGCCTCGAAGGCCACCCCGCGCGGCGCGGTGGCGAAGTTCGCCGCCGCCGGCAAACGGCTCG